>CAYUZF010000180.1:0-1091 GCA_964449615.1 uncultured Aureispira sp. | reverse complement strand
TACCCGTCGATTGCCCGCTGCCTGCCGCCGTTCCAAAAGTCCTTGTAAGCGTTGTTCAATATCCATTCTATGCGTTGAAGTTGATCGACCAAAAAATAGTAGTATATTGGGGCACTCAGAATAAAAACGAAACTCAAATGTACAAAATATACATCGGAGAGGTGCCCGTACTCCTGCTCAAACGCCAGGAGTTGTCCACTTATAAAAAAGACCCTTTGCGCGATTTGGTAGTCTACCACCAACCCAAACAGCGCAACAACTTATACCAAGTGGTCGATAATTTGGAAAAATGGTCGGCAAAATACGACTCTGTTCTTATAGTTACCAATAATTTAGAACAACTCCGCAAAGATTTTTTCTCTATTTATAAAGTGTTACCAGCAGCAGGAGGCGTGGTACAGAATCCAGCAGGAGAAATTTTAAGCATTTATCGGTTGGGCTGTTGGGATTTGCCCAAAGGCAAACTAGAAGAAGGCGAAAGCTTGGAAGAGAGTGCGCTGCGCGAAGTGCAGGAGGAGACTGGCGTGCAAGAGTTGGAACTGGGTGATTTTATAGGCCATACGTACCACACCTATACCAACAAAAAAGGCAACCGCTTATTAAAAGATACCGCTTGGTACAAGATGACCAGCAGCGACCAAGCGTTGACCCCACAAACAGAGGAGGGAATTGAAAAAGTGGTCTGGATGCCTTTACCTGAATTGCTAAATCAACAACCCATTTACAAAAACATTGTAGATATTATCAACAGATTATAAATGAACGAATTATACTTGGGATTAGGAAGTAATGAAGGCAACAGAGCCGTTAACTTAGCGTTGGTGCTGCGTTTGTTGAGTAGGCGCATAGGCTTGGTGACCAAAGAGTCTACGGTGTACGAAACGGAGGCATGGGGCAAAACAGACGAGCGCCCTTATTACAACCAAGTGGTGCTGGTCAAAACAACTCTATCGGCTTTAAATGCGTTTCGCGAATGCCAGATCATAGAGCAAAAAATGGGGCGTGTGCGCAAAAATAAGTGGGGCGCACGGATTATGGACATTGATGTGCTGTATTTTAATGACGAAGTGGTCAACAGCGAAGAATTGACC
>CAYUZF010000179.1:1364-10712 GCA_964449615.1 uncultured Aureispira sp. | reverse complement strand
CAAACAGAACATTACCTCCATTATGGAAAGCGCATTCAGTATATATGCTGTTTATGACGGGAGCCTCAGATTCGTCAATCAAACAATCGTATCCAGTGAATCCATTCTTACATTCGCATTTGGAATCGGTACCGCATTTGGATCGCATTCCTATTGAGCGGGCCTTGCACCGCTTGCCTGCCAAGCTGTTTGCCATTCAGGTACATGCCGCTTTGCGCGAATCTTTTAGTCACGATGGCCAAACTTCTTTGGCAAACATGGCGAAGCACCGTGTGCCTATCCTCATTCTAAAGAGTAAGAAAGATGCCATTGCCAAGTTTGTCCCACGGCTGCACCGCACGGCCAATGTAAACGTCATTGATGTGACCAACCGCGACGAGAAAGATTTATTTAGAGAACACCTCTACCACATGGCCAATCCGCGTAAAGCAACCAAAATTATTAGTGATTTTGTAGACCACCACGAGCGTCTACTAAAAAAAGCAACTGCTAAGACGGCGAAACAGGCTACAAACCGCGTCCAAAATTCATAGAAATACCCAGCACAAAACGGATGGGATCTTGTGGAGAGCGGCCCATACTGATAACGGTATTGTCGGTTACGTTGTAGTAACGACTGTTCAACACATTGGTGACTTTAGCGAAAGCGGACAACTGCCATTTTTCTTTTTTGAGAAAGCGGTAGCGTAAAAAGCTGTTCCATAAAAAGAACGGATCGCTGCTGGCTTGTATAAATTCGCCTGCATTGTTTTCAATGCCAGCGTTGTAAGTAACGCTGCGATAAGAAAAACTGTTGTGCCAACTCCAATGCTTAAATTTAGTCAGCAAACCACTTTTGATGGTATGGCGGGCATTAAACGGCAACTCTTCAAACCCTTCTAAAGAACCATCGGTATAGCTGTAACTGGCGTTAATTTTAATACTCAATTGCTCTTCTTTTCCACCCACTATGCGATAATCTGCGCGTATGGTGCCGCCGTAAGCAAACGCCGTTTTATCGGAGTTGGTGGCGTACTGCGCTACCTCCAAAGGGATACCTCTATAACTGGCGTCCTCTGTTCGTGTTTCGTAAGTAATCCAACCCTCGAGGCGGTTAAAATAAAGATTGGCAGCAATGCTAAAATCTCCTTTAGAATAGCGCGTAGATGTTTCAAGCGACTGCACATACTCGGGCAGCAAGTTGGTGTTGGGAACGCGCCAGACATCGCCTTGCAAATGGCTGATGTCTCCTGAGTTATTGGATACAGGTTGAAAGGAGCCAAATTGGTCGTATTTGAGTTCTGGAGGCGGTTGCAAAAAGCCCTCCCCATAGAAGAGTTTGAAATTCCAGTTTTTAGTTGGTTTGTAAACCATGCCAATTCGAGGACTGACACTAAAATACGTCGCTCGACCAGCGTTGGATCGATGCAATTCTCGGTCTTGTACTTGGTCATAGCGTGCGCCAACAGTAAGAATAAATTTGTTTTTAATGTTCAAGCGGTATTCAGCAAACGCGCCTGCCATCAAACGCTCCAAATAATACAAGCTGCGATAAATTTTAAGGCTGTTGCCATCGCTGTCCGTATGATCTGTTCCTGGATAGTACAAATCCTGTGCTACTGCGTCAATTGGCGCAAAAGGATGGTTGAATCCATTCGGACGATTGGGCAAGGAGTTGACAGGTGGCAACGCTGCTGCATACTGTCCGAAAATACCTACCGTCAGCAAGTTATTTTTGTTAAATATATAATTGAAACTTTGTGTCAAACGCGTTCCTAGATCACTGCCTGCTTGGTAGAAATCTTGATAATTGGAAAAGGTATTGTAAGTTTTAGAGGTGCCTGTAATAAAATTAAGCGAACCATCTAGTTCTGTTTTTAGAGACCATTTTTTGCTGGCTTTTGGAATAAATTGTTGGGCTAAGTTGAACGTGACCAAAGCATTGCCGCGCTCGACATCGTCCCAATAAGGAGAATAGTCACCAATGCGCCCTGTAGCACTGCTGTGTCGGTTGTGGGTGCCTTGTATATTCAAACTAAATTTTTTATATTTAAAATTAGCACCTACAAAATACGCGGAGCGATCGAGGTTGAAGGGTCTTATGGGAATTGAAACCGTTTGGTTGGGGGTAGAAGGACTGCTGCGCAATTCGCCCTTGTTTAGATAATTGTCATTATACCACTCAAAATCCTGTGGATAAAGCGTATTAAGTGGCGGCCCGTCGGAGTAATAAAACCCACCGGTAAGCGAAAAAGAAATAGTCTCGTTGCCTACGCCCAACTGAAACGCGTTGTGGGTGGTGTTGTAAAGGCCGTAGCTGCTGGTAAGGGAAACACCTTTGGACTCATTGCCAGACTTGGTGATGATGTTGACCACGCCCATGAAGGCATCTGCTCCATAGAGGGCAGAGGCAGGGCCAATAATAACCTCAATGCGTTTGGCGTAGCGGATGTTGTAATTTTCTCCAATGGTGTATTGGCTGCTGACCATGCTGTTGAAACGGTGGCCGTCTACTAAAATCAACAAGCGATTGTTGTTGGCGATACCCCGCGCAGAAAACGTATTAAATTCTTTGGTAGAATGACGGCGCTGAATCTCCATCTCTGGAATGTCCTGTAAGACCTCGTCTAAGCTCATGTAGCCTCTGTCCTCAATATCTTCTGCGGAAACTACGTAGATCGTTGCAGGGGCATCGCCCAGCGATTCCTCGGTTGCCGTACTGGTTTGTGTGGTCGCTTTTTGTTGCGCCTCTAAGGAGGCATAGGTATAGACTTCGTCGATGTCGGCAGATAAGCCGCGGGAGAGTTTAAAATAAGCGAGTTTGGTGCGATCTTCTCGAATTTGTACCCCAACTAGCCGCGTTGTTTTGAAACCAAAGGCTTTGCACTCTAAGTTGTACAATCCTGGAGGGACGTTCTTGAATAAAAATTCGCCCACATCTTGCGAAAAAGCCTTCATAATAGGGCGAATGGCTTCCTGTTGATCGTCAAAAGGAACCAGATGGATCGTAGCACCGCGAATGATCTGCCCTGATTCTAAATTAGTAACGATGCCGCGAATGTTGCCTGTGAATTCTGTCCATGCAAAAAGGGAAGAAGAGAAGCATAAACAGGCCACAATTAGTAAAATGTATTTCATAGTGGTACCAATAAAACGTTAGCTGTAGGACAACTGCTTTGTACAGTAGCTATTTGGGAATAAAAAACATTGGGGAAATAGAATGGTATGTTATACTATACAATATCAAATTTACTTTTGTTCAGCGAGAAATTGTCTGTCTATACTTTGTCCTGTCACAAATTTCCCAGAATGAATAAGAAAATTCTATAAATAAGTAATTACTAAAAGTAGAAAAAGGGCAGAGGATTAGCTGCCCTAAAGAAGAGTAAAGGCCAAACGAGCAAAAAAAAAGCCCTCCACCTATCTAAGTTGTAGTAGATAAATGGAGGGCAATTGGGAGGTTGTAAAAGTTCCTATAGCAACTGAAAAATTATTTTTTTCTTCCAAATAGAAAAGACAAGCCAGCCAAAAATCGAATGGGATCTTGAGGCGTCGCACCAAAAGCAATGGTAGAGTTGTCGGTAACGTGGTAATAGCGATTATTTAGAACGTTATTAACCTTGACAAACACCGAAAGGCCTACCTTCTTTTTGTCGTAAATTTGGTAACGTGCAAACAAGTTCCACAACAAGAAAGGTGTATTTTGGTATTGGAATGCGCTGCCATCTTCGGTAATAAAACCATTGCTGTAACTCTCGCTGCGAAACAAGAAACTGTTGTTGATCGAAAAGTTGCGGTACTTGAATAGGATGCCGAGTTTGGCCGTGTGCATGGCCGTATAAGGCAACCGTTCAAAGCCAAAAACATCGCCATTGGCATAGCTGTAACTCGCTCTAAATTTGATTTTAACTTCCTCCTCCTTGCCGTAAACCAAGCGGTAAGCCGCAAACAGCGTGGTTCCATAGGCCAGCGTAGGTTCTTCACTGTTAACACTCCGCTCTCGGGTTTCTATAGGAATACCCAAAAAACTAAGATCATTGGCAGAAGAACTAAAATCAGTTTCAAGAACAATGGGATTCATTATTTCATTGAAATAACTGTTAATACTAACGGTAAAATCACCTTTGGAATACGTGCTTGAAAGCTCCAGAGAACGCACTTTTTCTGGAAGGAGGTCTGGATTGGGAACGCGCCAAAAAGTACCCACCAAACTATTGCCATCTGGGGCGGCTTGGAAGGTGCCAAAGTGGTCAAACTTGCGCTCTGGCGAAGGCTGTAAAAAACCCTGCCCTGCAAAAAATTTAAAATTCAAGTTTTTCAAAGCTTTATAGACCAAGCCTACTCTAGGACTAAAATTGAAATAAGACTTCGCAGAATTTTGATTGTTTCTACTGTACAGATCATAATCTATAATTTGATCGTAGCGCACCCCAAAAGTAACCAAAAGCTTGTCTTTAATGTTTCCACGGTATTCTGCAAAAGCAGCGCTCAGTATTCTACGCATGTAGTAGAAATTTTGATAGATTTTCAAGCTGTTTCCATCAGAATCCGTAATATTGGTTCCCAAATAATAAATGTCTTGTTCTACGGTATTGATAGTAGCTAAACCAGCAAGGCCAGAGATATTGCGCGGCAAATCACTGGTTTGTGGCAAACTGTTGGAGTTTTGTATATTAATGCCAGCTGTAATAGAATGATTTTTATGCAATTTATAGCCCAACGTTTGCTGCAAACGTCCTCCTACATCAGCACCAATCTTATACGCTTTTCTATAAGAAGAGAAGGAATTGACAAAATTGCTACTGGGCGGAAGACCAGTAATAGAACTCGTAAAATCAGTTGATGCAGACCATTTACTGCCTTTCTTAAACGCGTAATCTTGGTGTAGATTTAAGTTGAGCATAGAAGTGCCGATGGTAGAGCTGTTCCAGTAAGCCGAGTACTGCGGCAAAGCGCTAACAGAACTACTGAAGGTGATTCTATTAAAAGAAATACTGGCATTAAATTTTTTATAGTCAAGACGTGCATTAAAGTAGCCTGCGTAGCGTTTCAAGGAAAAGTCTTGTATGGGCAGGGTTTGTGTAGCATTGGGCTGAAAAGGACTGACAAGTACGGTTCCATTTTGCAGGTAATTCTGATTGTAAAAACGAAACTCATTTTCGTATACTTCGTTTAGGTTGGCTCCATTGGTATTAAAAAAGCCCCCTTCTATTGCAAAAGAAATTTTTTCGGTGCCCCAGCCAAATTGCAAGGCACTGTTGCTGGTATTGAAATTGCCGTAACTGCTCGTAGCTTTAACGGCTCTTATCTCATTTCCCTTTTTGGTAATAATATTTACTACGCCCATATAGGCATCGGCACCATACAGCGCAGAGGCTGGGCCTAAGATGATTTCTATGCGTTTGGCGTAGCGGATGCCATAATTTTCCATCATAGCATAACGGCTGCTTACCATGCTGTTGAAACGGTGGCCGTCTTTGAGAATGAGCAATTTATCATTGCCATAAATACCGCGTGCAGAAACAACGTTGTTTTCTTCTGAGTTACTGCGGTACTGTAGCTCAAATTCGGGAATATCGGCCAATACCTCATCCAAACTCATATAACCGTTGTCTACAATGTCTTCGGCAGTTACTACATAGATGGTAGCAGGCGCATCTCCAAGTGCTTCTTCATCAGACGTACTGGTTTTTGTACTGGCGCGTTTTTGAGCCTCTAGCGCTGCGTAAGTATACACTTCTAGTGTTTCGGCAGCAGAGCCCCGCTCCATTTTGAAAAAGGCCAATTTGGTTCGGTCTTCCCGCACTTGTATGCCTACCAAGCGGGTTGTTTTAAAACCAAAAGCACTGCATTCTAAGTTGTACAAACCAGGTGAAATCTCATTGAATAAAAATTCACCAGCATCTTGAGAGAACGATTTTTCGATGGCTTTGCTTCTTTTTTCTCCGAAGGGAACTAAGGTAATGGTAGCACCCCGAATAACTTGCCCTGATTCTTGGTTGGTAACAATACCACGGACATTGCCCGATATTTCAGTCCAAGCAGTGCAAATGGAAGCAAGGCCTAGAAGCAAAACAAATGTAAAAGCTGTTTTCATAAAAAGAGGAAACTAGAAAAGAACAAATAGAAGTTGTTTAAAAACAGCACGATTACGCATTTTTAAACAACTTTATAGAGAAGGAGCAGAACAGTTAACTGTACTACTGCTGTGCTTGCGCTACGAAACTCGGTTGTAGCTATTTACGCAATAAATTAAGCAGGCGCAATACTGGGACTTGTTGCCCCTGCTTAGAGTATAATAGACAGTGTTTACAGAGCTGCTTTTACAGACTCTAATTCGGTGTAAGTCGCAGCAAGTGTATTAATAGCTGCATCAATTTTAGGTACGGTAACACTGTAAAAATTAGCATTTAAAGGATCAGAACTGCCTGCCAAGCTTTCCAGTAAGGCATTGACTGCACTTTCGTTAATTTGAGGATTGGGACTGTACTTAATACTCATGGCAAAAGCGTAAGCCTCTGATAAATAGTGGTAAGCCAAAGCCCAATCTGTTCCAGCATCTTTAGCATCATTTAGGTAAGAAATGGCTACAGCGGCCAAAACCAATTCCCATTCTTGTTGAATGGTAGCAATAGCTTCGTCGCGCTTGTCGTAGTCCTCAGCCGAAATAGCTGCTCTGCCCAATAAGAAAGCGTTCATCAGTTTGGTGTTGGAGCCAATGGTTGGACTTACCTTATTAGAATATTCTGCCCACAGGTTTAAGTTGCTGGTATTTGCTGGAAAATCATCTGGCGCCCCAAAGTAACCGAAGGCTTCGTCCCAGTGGTGTTCCATGTTAGTACCTTTGCCATCAATAACCGCTTTGTTGTCTACGTTCATTTTGGTAGGCCCCAAGTATACGCCGACCGCTTGGTAATACATACCCCCGCTAAACCTTTTTCAACCAATTGAGCCAATTCCATCCCATTTTCATTGAGCAAATACGTATTGCCGTTGTTAGCCGTTGCAATACCCGCTTGTCCAGCCGCAGCCGTGCTGCTAGTAGCGTTGCTGACAGTAGCTAAACTATTAAGGTAATCGCTGTAAGCGTTTTGTACATCGGGTAAGACTTTATCTTTGATTTGTTTGGTTGCGCCATCCAATGCAGGGTCGGTAAATGGAGAACCTCCTGTTTGATTGTTTTCATACATCGCTTGTAAAGTCACAGCACTGAGCGGTTGTTGGCCTGGGGTGTTGGCGGATTTTGCATAAGCAGCGAGTTCTTCCAGCATCCTAATGCGCGTCGTTTGGCCTGCGTAGTCTACATTTTCAAAATTGTAGGTAGTAGGAACCGTGTAATTGTTATCGTCTGATTTTTGACAAGCGGAAAAAAATAGCAGCGTAGTACAGCTAACTAGAAAAATAGCGATGTTTTTCATTGTGGTTGGGACTTTAATGTTTTAGAATGGACTTGAAAATAAGTAAAAAAATCGTAAAAAAAGCAAACTTGTTGAAAAACAGGTAGTTAGTGCGTTTTTTGTTCCCGCATATCAAAGATGTTGATCTCTGCTGCACGTTCACAGGAGACATCCGTCAACAGAACGCCCTGCTCCGCTACACCCGATAAAGAGACGGCATAAAAACTAAGTTTAGCGTTGCTGCTTGGAGCAGTAAAATGCAAGGTTTCATAGTTGAAGAAGCCTACCGAAGCGCTGTTGTTGAGCGTAGTTGTAAAAACTACTTGCTGGTCAATCATAACCACCAATTGCTTTTTACCCGCGTTAGGGCGGTGGGCATAAGCAAAGGTCAGGACATAATTATCACCTGCTACAGTAGCCATTCTTTGCTGAACAGCCGACTGAGCATCTAGTTCAACAAAACTAGTGTTAACGTAGTTATCTGCCAATCCATATTGCCCGTAATCCTTGCTGTGTTCTATAACTTGCGCTTTGATGGGTACATTGCTATCTTCCAATAAAACTTGCCAGTGGGTAACCCCTTGTTGGAATTTGCTGTTTTGAACTAAATTTTGACCCAAAACAAGCGCGCTATTGAGCAAAAGCAATAAAGTAGGTACAAGGAATTTCATAATTATATGCTATAAATTGAATGAATAGAATGAAATAGAGTAGGTGAGGGGGCAAATCTTATCAAAAATAAGCGAAATTGTCGGAATAGCAGTACAGAATACTGCCATACCATAAAAAAGGCAAAATAGTTACCTACATCAATCAAAAAGATATAGAATCAAATAAAAAATACAATACAAAAAAGGAAGCTTTGCGCTATTGCGCAAAGCTTCCTTTTAAAATTATCGTTTGCTTCATACGAAGCAGCAATGTTCTGATTCTTTATTTACTGTTTGCAGATGCTGTTTGTGCCTGTACTTGCTCATCCTGAGAAAACATATCGTTCATCTCATGTTCGTACAACACGCTAGCTTTGCGCAATTTTTTACAGAGCAAGGAGATGTTGTCTAACATAGCAGCCATGTCCTCTGCATTGGCCTCTTTGCAAGCGCTCTTGATCCAAACCCACTCAATGGTACAGCTCTCCAACAATTTTTGAATGGCAGGAGTGTTCAAATTAGAAGCATTCAGCTCTTCAAAAGATTTTTCAAAATCGGTCATCGTCTCTCTAAGCCGCTTGCAAGACAAATCGTTGTCTATTTCAGAAGACTTCATCATGAAGTACAAAGCGATGCGCTCCGAAAGTCCGACCATGTTATTAGATGCTCTAGTCAAATGGGTAATGTCTAAAGAAGGATCTACTTCTACGCCGTTTTTAGTGTACAAATCAGTATAGGAAGGAATACTTTGCGCGTATACTTCTACTTCATCTGTAACACGGTCACAAGCTGCCATAACCACGTAGCACAACTCCATAACGCGAATGGTGCGTACTTCGTCAATGTTTTCAAAATCCGTTACTAAGCGTTTGTAATTCTTCCACATGATTTGAACTACATTCAACGCAGTAGAAATTTCTTCTGTTTGAGCCGTGTGCATCATGGAGTTGATGCGCTTTTCAAACTCTGCTACGCCATCTGTCACTTGTTTGCGATATTGATAGCTCATAGATTCATCCATATTGCTAGCAATATAGTCTTTAGAAATTTGCTGTACCAAGATAGTTTGGTTGATCGCTTCGTTAAGTGAGTAGCTCAGGTTCAACTTGGTGGCCAATTCTTTATAATTTTTAGAGATGTGTCTGACCAATGCAGAGATTTTGTTGGCACTGTAATACATATCTTTCATGTAATCCTGCTCCTTATCAATGTCTTTAAAATGCACTTCTAAACTTGCCCACTGTTCGCGCACAGTAGCGATGTGGCGACGAATAGAAGCAGAAGTAACGTCTGCTCTGGCCATTACATTAAGCGTGCGCAAG
>CAYUZF010000179.1:0-1348 GCA_964449615.1 uncultured Aureispira sp. | reverse complement strand
TGGAGTTTTGAGTATCAATGCCCTGCTTTTCTGCCAAATAAAACATCATGGTACGCTCTACCAAAACCAATTGCTTGATGTTGCTTTTCAAGTACTCATTAATGGTCAACAAATCACTATTGACTTGTTGGTTGGTCTGTGAACGTTGGTACTCTATATAAGAACTATACAGCGCTTTGGTAGCTTGCAACATACCTGTAGAAAGCTTAAGCAACTTAGAAGCCGCATCTTTCTTGATGGACCACTCTGCGATCTTTTTATACTCTGCCCACAATTTTTTCACCCGCTCTACGTTTGATTTAATATCTTCTGTAGGTGTGAAAAAGGCCAACTTACGCAACTGTTCATCGAATAAGCCAATAGCCACATCGCGTTCTTGATAAAAAGTAGGCTCCATCATATTGTTGCACAACGACAGATAAATCCTTGCAATGCGTTGCGATTGAATCTGTTGATTGGCAGAAATAGAAAGCGCTTCGTTTATTGTGAGCTGCATGTCGTTTGCTTCACTATAACTAAAGCTTCCAAGACAAACCAACAGAAGTGTATAAATTCGTAATTTCATAATTTGCGGCTTAAATATAGATGAGTGTTTGTGACAATCCAATGAGAAATAGATAGTTGATTGTAGATCGTAAACAAACGTACAGAAAGAGTTCTTATGACGACTTGCAATAACAATATACAATAAAATGTCGGAACAAGTCGATTTAACAACATAGAATTTTATACCACCAAGTAAGTAAGTAAGTTGTTTTCGTCAGAGCCTAAAAATACAGCTAAAAACATCAATAGTGTAAGTCTTTGAAAATCAAATAATTAGATTGAGTTTTTATTTTTGAGATGTTAACTTTAAATCTTTAAAAGTTTTTTTTACTAAGGCCTTAACATAGAAGAAAAAATTGAAAAAATAAAAGAGTGCAAGCTTTTGGTATTCAGTGTCTTGTAAAGAAATGAAATGTTAAGATAAAGATTCTAAAGAAAAATTCAGAACAAAAAAGCCTCTTAATTGTTCCGATTCTGCTTGGTTAACAGGGCTGGGTGTCATTTAAATGTAAAAGCGCCTAAACCGCCTTTTTTTTAGTTAAAAAAGGTGAAATTCTTAACCGAGTAAACGCGCATTGAATTTATTACACCGCCATTTGTTCTAAAACGAATCGAGCCGATTCATTTTGGAACAGTTCTCTCTTTAAATCAAGTTGTTGTTCTTACCAAAAGGGTTATTTTTCTGTGCGTTTTGGCTTTTCTCAATAGACATTATTACGAATGGAGTTGTACAGGGATAAAAAGCAAGAACCCGAACCCAGCTTGCTGGCTCGCGTAAGCAACAAAGGCTCGGCGAACTACA
>CAYUZF010000178.1:8784-10853 GCA_964449615.1 uncultured Aureispira sp. | reverse complement strand
TTTAGTTCCCTTCGTTCATGAGCGCTACGCTTTAGTTGAGGGACTACTTAAGTAGGCACCAAGCTACTCTCCAACAAAAAAATAGCCACTGGCTCCAAAACCAATGGCTATGCTTATACTCTGTTGCTCTATTGTATTGTATAAAACGCTTGGCTAGTACGTGACTTCTACGCCCACCCCGTTGGCCTGCCGCGCTACCAACAAGGCAGTCGGTGCCTCCGCGCCTACGGCTCCTTCCAATACGGCTAAGGTATCTTCGTTGTTCGGGTAGTACGCCAATGCCAACTGTCGTACCAAATTCGCACTGGGTGCTGGTAGCTTCAAACCCGCTTTGAGTATGCCCGTGCTACCGATCCAGAAAACCAACTCCAAATATTCGGGCGCTTCCTCTATCAGCAATCCCAACAGTGCGTCGGGCATCGGCGACAATTCCAATTGCCCCATCAAATCGTTGTACAAATCAATGTCGTCCTGCACCGACTCCCCAAACAACTCTGTGTGCAATATGGTGTAACGATTGCCCGCCATAGAACGCCCCACCCGCACACAAGCATCGGCATCAAAACTAGCATACCAAGCCTTTAAGCGGTCTTTTATTGTGCCTTTGGGTAGGAGTGGCAGCGCTTCGGACAAAGCAAAAACACCGTCCATTACCCAGCCCGTTTCCTGCCCATTGCGGGCATTGATCTCCAACCAAGCTTGTAGGCGACCCTCTGGCACCGCAGCAACTATTTTATTTAAAATTTTAGTTTCAATTTCTTTAAAGCCACTCCTTTGCATAAACTGCTTCAACTGCTCCTGCAACGTCGCTGTAGCATTGTCTGCATAGCAGCGCACCGCATCCACCGAAATAGGAGCGGTGAGCGTTAGTTGAGACGTGTACAAAGTGGGGTTCATAGGAAAAAGCATTTGCTTCAACCATTCGCCCAGAAGCGCTTCGTGTTGTTCTGTGATAAACGGCAGCTCCGTTACGGCTGTCTGTGTTCTCATTATAGTTTCTACCATTATTGGTCTATTTGTCTTTTTTTATTAATAATAAAATACGGCGCAGACACTAGTCAAACACCAAGCGCATGTTCTCCGCATCCATTTCCTCCAAGCGTTTCCACTCTGCGTAAATGCTGTTCAAATCGTCTTCCAAATCTTTGATATTTACCAACGGTTCGCCATCAAAATCAATGGTATATTCCAACTGAACAGGATGGTTGCCCTTGTTCGACCGCTGTTCTAAATACGTATTTACAAACACTTTATCGCCCAATATACGGCGGTATTCTGCTTTGTTCTCTTGGTACAAATCTTCGTAAGCCTTGATGTTGCGAAAACTGCGACAAGCTTTTTCACGACGGTACAGTTTAAATTCTTCCATCGTCAAAGGCAGCACCTCGACTACTTTATCAAAAAACGCATCGTTCACCGCAGGATCATTCTCCTCTCCTACCCAATCTATCGTTTTCCACAATCCCATTAATTGGTCGGGCGCATATTCCCCTGCTCTGAGTTTCTCTTTTTGCTCTTCCGTTAAATTTGCGCCTAAATTGGCATCCAACGCCGCTGTTAATTCTTGCTGTTGTTTTTGAACCGCATCCTCTAACGAAGTTTCGATCTGTTCTTTGAGCTGTTTGCGGGTCGCCTCGTCTACGGCTTGGCCTGTTTTGACTGTGAAGGTATTAAAAGTGTTGTCTACAAATTGGCCGATGTACTGTTTTACGCCTTTCACCCCATCCATATTTCCCCAAGCGGCATGGTTGAGTAATTGCCCCAAAATTTGAGGGTCTTGAAGGTTAGTGGCCGCACTTTTGAAAATGTGTAAAAAGCCTTCCAAAGGATCAGAACTGCCATCGCCCCAATCGCCGCCCTTCTTTGGCGAAGCATCAAACATACCCCAATTGTTAATCATGCGCTCAAAAACATTATCTCCCGTATCACTCAATCCAAAGAAACCCAACCGCGCGTCGTCAGAGGTAAAATCACGCCCATCATCGGGCGCACCTGCACCTGTGTATTTGTTGCTGTTGATCGCATCGGGGTTGTGAAATTTGAGGAAATCCCAATCCAATTCTTTGGCC
>CAYUZF010000178.1:0-8759 GCA_964449615.1 uncultured Aureispira sp. | reverse complement strand
AACGCGCCCACGCCCGTAGCAGCGCTGGTCATGAGCAACGCTTTGAGGTAGCGACGCGGCACGCTCTTAATGGTTTTTTCGCCCCAAGTCGCCAAATCTCCGATGGGGTCTTTTAATACAGAATCTTTTTCATCGGTCAAGTTTTTAATAAAATTAGAACCAATGTCATTAAACGTACCTTTTAGAATACCGCTGGCGGTTTTGAGGAAAGGCGTCCGCAAAATATTTTCCCAGTTGCTCAACAGAGGTTTACCGTCGGCACCCGTTCCTTGGGCAAAGGTACCCAACGCTTTTACATCAATAGCAAACGCCAAATTGCTGCCAATAAAGCCAGTTACGGCGCCTGCTTGGTCGGCCAACGCAGTAAAGAAAAAGTCTTCGGCTTTGTTGAGCGCGCCGCCACTGCGATCGCCAGAAGCCACCATGCTCAATGTTTGAGAGACCGCCGTTTGCATAAAAGTAGAGCCCAGCGCCCAAACCAATTGTACCACTCCAAAAGCAGCGCCCACCCCAGAAGAAATCGTGATGGTGAAAACTGCCGCTTGCATCAACGCATTGATCACCTGCGCCAACCGTGCGTCATAGGTTTTCTTGCGCTCCTCAAATTTCTCTCGCGCCTCGGCCAATTGTCCTTGCGCTTCGCTCAACCCATTGACTAGGGTTTCTTTTTCCTGCTCCAACTCTTCGTCGCTCAATATGCCTTCCATAGCGGGGATGCGCTCCTTGACGTCCCAACCTTTGGATAAGAAATCAGCCGCCGCCGCATCGCGTTCTAGCATTCTAGCGCTCATAGAAGACCACTGGGTTCCCGTTTCGCTCTGTTTTTGCAACTCTATTTCAGAAATACTCTTGATGGTCGCGCCCATTGTTTTAATATCCTTATCGGTAAAACCATCTAAGCCGCTCAACAACTGTTTGGTGGCGTTGTCTCCTCCAGCGGTCAATTGCGCGCTTACTTTTTCGCGAATAGCTGCCTTGATCTGAATGGCTTTCTGAGGGGGCAGAACGTCGTCTATATTTTTCATAAAACGCGCAGAGATATCGAATCGACGGATGCGTTTGTTCACCTCATCTAAACTGTTTTGCAACAAGGCTTTTTTGTCTTGGTCTTCCTTTTTATTAGAACCTTCCAGTTGTTGGAGGCGCGCTTCGGTAGCTTGCCGCTCTTGCACGTCTTTTTCCAAGCCTTTAAAATCGAAGGCCTCTTCCAGCAAATCTTCGGGTGCCATGCTTCCCACTAATTTTTCCACCTCACTGGCTTTAACTTGGCGCTTAAGCAAAGTAGATTTGCGGGCATTGAGCAAGAGTTGCTCCGCAGTGATTTTTTTGTTGCCGCCGTCTGCCGCTTCGCGAATCAGTTCAAACGCATTGCTGTTTCTCCCCTCCAACCTGTTGACCACACGCGTTTTGACATCTGTCTCCATGATGTGATGGTAGGTGCTTTCGCTTAAATTTCTTACTTCCTCCATAACCGCTTTTAGGCTGACACCGCTGCGCTGTGCTTCAAAAGCCAATTGCAGCAGTTCTTGTCCATCGGTAGTAAGGCGCGAACTTTTGTAAGCTGTGATTATACGCGTTGCCCAGTAAGCAGGATCTTTTTTCTGGTTTTCTACTGTTTTTTGCTGGGCGGCCAATTCTTCTTTGCTTAGTAATTTGGCTCTATTGATGCGGTGTTCGCGTTTGAAATTGTCGATATCGCTGTGTTCTTCGCGGTCTTTTTTGCTGATGGTATCGTCCGACAACGGCGGTTTTAAATCCAACAACTTGGCGATAATTCTCCATTGTTTTTTGTTGTCCTCTAATCCCATTCTACCCAGCGTACGCGCTTGCAAAATTTCTAGCAATTCTCGGTCGGCTTTGATCGCGGCCAACTGTTTGTCACCAGGTTCTAGTTTGGCTAGAGCCAAACGAATATCTTTGCCAAAATTCACCACAGGCATACGCCCTTTGGCCATTGCTACCAACTCTTGATACACCGCGCCTTTGGAGCCGTTGGAGCGCATGGTTTCGCTGATTTCTTTTTGTACGTCGTGGTTGACTTGCGCGCGATCCATCAAGCGCTGTACATCTCGGTAAGCTTGTTCAAAAATTGCTGTACGGCGTTTGGTCCATTGTGCTACAGCAGTTGGGTCTTGCTGGTCGATTGCTTTCTCCGCTTCTTTTGCCAGCTTGGCTTCCAATTCTTCGTATTCCTCAAAGATTTTATCATCGGCAAACTTGGCCACCACCGCCTTTTGAGGGTCGGCAATTCCTTCCTTAAACAACACTTGTTTGAACTGTTCGCCAATGGCCTTGTCTTGTTGCCAACGAGAGATAAAGTTTTTTCGGTGTTGCTGCTCGGCCAGCGCTTCTAGCTGCGTGAAAGCGGCATTGGTTTTCTTGTTGTGGGGCAGGTCTTTGGGTGCTTTTAGTTTTTCTTTAATAAAAGCTAGATCACCTTTATCAACCCCCGAAAAACTAAAGGTACTCGACAGGCTGGTCAGCGTTTTCATAAACTCGCTGCGCTCGCTCAACATCGCTTGGCGCTCTTGGTCAGACGCATTTTTTAGCCAGCGGTTGATTTCTTTCAACAGCAAGTCTTTGTCCAACTTTTTACTGAAGGTTCCCTCCTTGCGCAGGCGGTTGATCATACTGGTCAAATAACTGTCGTTGGCTTTATCTATAGCAGTTTGATCTCCTCCCGAACGCGCTTTTTCCAGCTCGGCATGGGCGGCTATTTGTCGGCGCATATTGGGGTGCTTGCTGCGCAAATAATGCGCGATCGCCCCTTCAAACGTCGTCTTATTCTCTTTGGAGTTTAGTATCTTATCAATTACCTCTGCCGAGTAGCCATCGATTACAATATCCATCGCATCCTCGCGCTCAATGGTGTCCTTGCGTCCCAAACTCACCACTTGCAGCAACCAAGTTTTGCCCATCAAACCCAGCGCAAAAGCCAACTTAGCATAGGTCGACTCTTCGCCTTTCAGCTTGTCCAATAGGTAGCGCGTACGCAGGCTTCCCACTTCAAAAACAGAAATCACATCGCTTACCAGTCCTGATTTTTTCTTAAAAATTTGTTCTGTAGCCGCTACGTATTTGCCTTCCAACTCTTCATACACATTATCTGCCATCCATTTCATTACGGCTCCAAAGGTCTTATCGTCGTTAGACGCTTTGCCGCGTTGAAGCAATTGTGCCAAGCGCATTGCTCGGTCGTCAACGGTTGCATCCCGCACATCCTTAGCGCGCTCGCTCGATGTTTTGTTGCCTGCGGTTTCGTCGTAGAGCGTTTTGGTACCCGTAAAGCTTTCAGAATCTTTGTGGGTACTTCGGTGTTCGGTTTTTAAAGTAGTCTCTCCATAGTTGGTCATAAAAGACTGGTAGTGCTTAAAAATTGCTTCTAAGTTACTCAACTGCTGTTTGGTCTTGCCCGTTGATACCTTGTCTTTTTTGTGATGCGCGACCCATTTTTCAATCATACTCATAACCCCGTCAAACAACTTGCGCTTGCGCTCCAAATCCTGTTCGTCGTTGAAACTTTTTAGTGCCGCATATATTTTGCTGTAGTTGGTTTTCTTAACGCGATCCAGTTTGCTCGGTGCCTCCAAGCTACTGAGATCAATCTTAGAAAGGGTGTTTTGGCCGTCGCCCCCTTCCAAAACGATCCCTGTGATACCAGGGTTATCAGTAGCTTGGTCATCTGCTGGAGGCGGGTTGTAGGCGTTCAACTCCCCCAACATAAAGTCGTGTTGTCCCTTGCGAAGGCTTACTTTGGCTTGCTGTTCGGGAGCCAACGCTTCGTATTTTTCTTGCCACTTGTCTAGGTAGCTTTTGATTTTGAGGCGAATTTTCTGCTCCTCCGCTCCGTCGTAATTGTATTTGCGTTGCTGCCAAGCCAAGAACATAGCTTGTACTTTGTCATTAGGATCTAAAACAACGTCGCCCACTTGGTTGCCATCAACCTCAGGCACCTGCTCTTGTTCTATATCCCCTCCAAAACTAATTTCCAACCCACTGGGCATCAACCATTTATCGGTTAATTTTTTGATGAGCTTTTGTTTGGGTTTTCCTTTTTCGATTGTCAGTTCCAAATAACTCTTGCCTGTTTCGGCTTTTTTACTGTCGTCAAACCGCACTAGACCCACTGCATCCGTCATTTTATGTTGCAAGATGCGCTCTTTTAAGAATTTTTTCCACTGGCCTGCGGGTTTCCCCACCACCAACAAAGGCATTTGGTCTTTATCGGTATAATCGTATTCCATGCAGAGGTAAAATTCCAGTGTGGCCTCTGGATCTTCGGCTAGATATTTTTTGGCTTTGACCAAATCCTTTTCTAGCTGTTTTTTATACGCTTTGTGCTTGAATAGGTGCTTGTCTATTGTACTGTGGTCGAGCTTATCGAGCTGTACTTTTTTAAGCTTTGCCAGCTCTTCCCGACTGATGCTGTCTGGAGAAAACCTAATTTTCATAAGATAGTTGTGTTTTAGAAATGAGTGAAGTTGCTCTTAGTTGTTGTATTGGTCTGCTTAACAAAAGCCTTCAAGCGGGGGAAATAAGAAGCTTTGTCAACCGCATAGAACTACACCAACAAGTTAATTAAAAATATTAGATAATCAAAGGCCTTTCTATTTCTTTTCTTATGTCCTCTTCTTTCGCAAGCGCATACCTATTCTTACCCAGCTGCCCCTTTGCCTATTAAATTGCTGTACCATAAATACTAAACTTTAGCCCTATTTTCCTGTTGTAATTATTGGTAGTTGACGGGTACAGAGCTATTTGTTATAGAAACATACTACTCCTTTTCGCCCCCTTTACACTGCTTATTTTATCACTAAACACACCAATAAAATTATGAGTACTGACAATTTGCAAAATGAAGAAGCCATCGCTAAACTCAAAGAGCTAGCAGAAGAGATAGACGTTGCTATGATGGCCACCGATTTGGGGCAAGCGCCTTTTCACACCATTCCCATGAGCACTAAAATGGTGGACAAATACGGTAATATCTGGTTTTTGAGTGCCAGAGACAGCGACCACAATGCCAACATTCAAAAAAATAGCCAAGTGCAATTGCTCTACGGACAGCCCAAAACGATGTCGTTCATGACCGTTTTCGGGGATGCAAGCATCAGCACCGACAAAGATGTCATTGAGGAACTCTATTCTACTGTAGACGACAACTGGTTTGATGGTGTAGACGACCCGAATATTAGTGCTATTAAAGTACAACCACAAGAAGCGCACTATTGGGATACCAAATACGGCAAAGTTGCCGCGCTATTAAAAATGGCACAGGGAGCCATTACAGGCAATGAGCCTGATTTGGGCGTAGAAGGTGATTTAAAGTTATAAATGATCTTGAATTTTATATACTCTAGGGCAGTAAGGAAGGTTTCGGCTATGCTGGGCGTCTTTTACTGCCCTATTTTGTTGTAATTTCTCCAATCCATTCTAGTGTTATGGCCTAGTTGTCAAACCTTATCCAACTCTTCTAACAATGCCCTATGCTTGGGGTAGCTGGCTCTCCAACTATTAATTTGTGCCACTACTTCTGCACCACCACCCAGCTTTTTGACACGTCTCAAATATCGACATACTTCTTGATAAAAATTTCTGTTCATTTGATACCTGCCCAGTAAAAATGGTATAATATCCATATATAGTTTTACCAATTCTTTGCTGTGATCTCTTTTCAAGTACTTTTCGTACTCCTCCAAGTATTCCAAAGAAGGGTGCTGCTGAACGAGTTGGAGCAATTTATCCCAGTATTTTTCAGTAATATAAATTTCAGCAAGTAACTGATTCGTTCCCCAACTTCTATTCCTCTTTATTTCAGCAATCAATTTTTGCAAAAAGGAAGGCCATTCTTTTGTATCAACCTGCTGTTTTAAAATCTTGTAATGCTGTTTTGAGAAGTAGTTTTCTCGAACAAACAACCGTTGGGCATACTGTATAATCCGCTCTCTATCCTTCTGAATTTGAGCAATCTTCAGCAACCAATTGTACCACTTCTTTAAATAACCTGGTCTTTCGTTCTTATCCTGTTGAATCCCTGCTTGGGCATACCGAATAGCCGTCTCGTATTGTTTTTCGTTTACAGCTTTTTGTATAGCAACATGACGTAATTCGAAATTATCTAAATGCTTGTTCAAATAATCTGCTGCTTGCGCTTCGCCTTTTATTTTTTTGATCAGTTTGTATTTTAATATCTGTGCTTCTTGCAATGCCCAACCTGATTTAGCAGTTGTATCCAGTATTTTCGTTATTAGACTGGCTTCTTGTTCCGTTTTAGAAATGTTTGCTGCTAATTCAAGCGGCTTAAAGTGCCAATCCCAATCTATTGTTTCTTCTTTATAATTTTTAAGGCAGCGCTCTAAGTACATTTCGCGCAGTAGCTCTGGGAGAGGTTGCTTAGCCAAATCTTCTAAAATATCTATTGCTAGTTTTACGTTAACTTCTACATCGCCGTCTCTGTCATCTGTATTGCGTAAAATAATTATAGCCTCTTCCCAAATAGCAAAAGCTATAAAGAAAGCACTCTTGAGATTCTCCTTTTTTAGTTGCGTTCTTCCGAGTTTGTAAAAACGCTCCAACTCCTTCCCTATTTTACGAGTAGTAGACCAGTCGGCATAGCCGTAGTTTCCCACATTATTTTCAATAGCTGCCTTTATCCTCTTTTTATAAAGTCCTATTGATTCTTCTTCGTTGTAATGAGCAAAGTGGGCGATTACTACATTTTTAAATGTCTTACTGTGCAATGCATTTTCTACAACGAACGCTCTTAATTCTTCCAGAGAGATTTGTTCTAGCATTTCCTGAAGCGATGCCTTAGCCGTTTTGTTTTTACCCTTTTTTGCCGTCTTCGCTCTCTTTGACGGTTTTTCTATCTCAACACTAGTAACATCCTCTTCCCACTCTACTTCTAACAGATAAAAAATAGCAGCGGTTATGTGTTTACAAATTGCTTCCCTGTCGTAAGGACAAGTGCAAGAACAATGTGTGATGTGTTTATTCTCCAGTTCTATTTCAACGGTGTAATCCTCAGAGCCTTCTACATGCAATTCGTAATGATTTTGCGACAACTCTTGAAGCTCCACCACATGCCCATCTTGGTAGTACCTCAACCCCCTTTTTAATATTTTTTCTGAAATGTACTGCTCAAACTTCTGTATTGGTATTGACATAACATAAATTTAAACTTGTAACACACCCGCTTGAATTACCGATACGCTAGATGTTTCATTCGTTGGTATACCTAAACGCCTCTTATAACAAGATACGCTTTTTGTATCAAAAACAATTCTACAAAACAAAAAACCGCCTCAACGACGAATCGTTGAGGCGGTTGTAATAGGTCGGGGTTGCAGGATTCGAACCTGCGGCCCCCTGCTCCCAAAGCAGGTGCGCTAACCGGACTGCGCCAAACCCCGAAAGAGCCGTAAAAACAACTCAAAAGTGGCGGAGAGAGCGGGATTCGAACCCGCGGTACCCCGTTAAAGGTACGCCAGTTTAGCAAACTGGTGGTTTCAGCCACTCACCCATCCCTCCTAGTGCGATGCAAATATAGAGCAAAGTGCGTGAATTCAAAACTTTTAAACCAAAAAAAAAGCATTTTCCTAAAAAAAACTTCATCTTGGCTCTTGCAACAAATCACCGTCTTTTTCTAAGGCCTTCACTCTGTGCTTCATAGCCGACAATACCACTAACCCGATGTTAGAAAAAAAAGTTCAGCAAGCCGCTAAAAAAAATCATTCCGAGCTCATTAGCATTCGTCGACACCTACACCAGCATCCTGAACTCTCCTTTCAGGAAAAGCAAACGTGCCAGTTTGTCCAAGCGCAATTAAAAAACTGGGGCATCCAAAGCCAAGTCATGGCTCAAACAGGCGTGGTCGCTACCCTACAAGGCCAAGCCCCCGACAGCCGCCGCCTAGCCCTGCGCGCCGACCTCGACGCCCTCCCCATCCAAGAAGCCAACCAAGTCCCTTACCGCTCGCAGGTAGAGGGCGTCATGCACGCTTGCGGACACGATGTACACACCACTTGCCTTTTGGGCGCTGCACAGATTTTGCAAGCTACACGCGACGAATGGCGGGGCAGTATTCAACTCATTTTTCAACCTGGAGAAGAAAAATTGCCTGGCGGTGCGTCGATGTTGTTGGAAGAAGGCCTATTGGAGCGCTTTCCTGCGGAGCAAATTCTAGGACAACACGTGGAACCGCTGTTGGAGGTGGGTAAAGTAGGCCTTAAGTCGGGTTTGTTTATGGCTTCTGCCGATGAAATTTACCTAACGGTGCAGGGCAAAAGCGGACACGGCGCACGTCCCCACCAATGTGTGGATACTATTTTAATGGCGTCGCATCTGGTGGTGCATTTGCAACAGTTGGTCAGCCGCCGCGCTGATCCTCTAATGCCAACGGTGCTGTCTTTCGGAAAAATATTCTCGGATGGCGGAGCGACCAACATCATCCCCGAAAAAGTTACCCTTTGGGGGACGCTGCGCACGTTTGACGAAGTTTGGCGCGCCGAAGCACACGTTTGGTTGCAACAATCGGCGCAGGCTTTTTGCGAAAGCATGGGCGGCAGTTGTGTGGTGGACATTGCCAAAGGCTACCCTTATTTGAAAAACGACGAAGCCCTCACTGCAACAGTCAGGCAAAATATGACGACCTATTTAGGCGCGGCCAATGTGGTAGAGTTGCCTGCGCGCATGGGCGGCGAGGATTTTGCAGCTTATTCGCAACAAATGCCTGCTTGTTTCTACCGCTTGGGCGTCCA
>CAYUZF010000177.1:8064-10861 GCA_964449615.1 uncultured Aureispira sp. | reverse complement strand
AAAAATACTTAGAACGCGGTTGGTTGGTGCAGGAAGCTGGGCATTTTCGCTTGACAGATCAAGGAAAGTTCTTGGCGGATGCTATTATTAGTGATTTCTTTTGGACGGATTAACGCGCCTGTTCTCTCAGATAAGCCAATGCTTTTTGGGCGTTGCTTTTGGCGCGGTGCAGCGCTGCTGCCTCTTCTTGCAACAAACCAAGTTGGCTCGCCAGTTCATCGGGGCTGTCTTGACTGCTTAAGTCAACGTTGTTGGCGGCCATGAGTGCCTCCTTGATTTTGGCGGCAATGCGTTTGAGTTTGGGGTACTCGGTTTCGAGTTTTTGTTGTTGTTCGGACAAAGTAGCTTGAACCTCTGGGCTGGCTTCTTGTATCTTGTCGATCCAACTGCTGTTGGCTTTTAGAATGGCTTTTGCGATGACAAAATGCTGGTTGGTAAATGCTTGGTTTGGTGTGTCGGGTTGAGCTAATAAGGGCAATACGATACTTTGTAAAGCTTTCTTTGCTTTTTTATATTGGCGACTTACTTGCGTCATTTTCTGTTGGTCGTTCTCCAAGTCAGCCGTTTGCTGCATATCCTCTTCCCCTACATTGACACTGCCTAGTTGAGGCGCTAAGTCAGGCAATTTATCTTTGTGAAAATTGGGTTGTAATTTGGTTTTTGCCCATAATTTTCTGCCGCCTTTGGTGATTTTATCGGGTTTGCCTTTCCCCGCTTCTAAGACGATGTGCAGTGTACAACCTTCTTTGCTGTCTTCGAAATAACACTTGCCTTTGGCAAAGCCTATTGCTGTTTTATTTTTTTTATAAAAATTAGCTAAATCACCGACAAAGGCACCCATCAACACTAAAGCAGATGTTTTGCCGTCAGAAAACTGGTGTTCACTGCACACCACCGCATCTAAGACGCCAAACTTAGCAGCGCGCTTGATTTCCTTTTTTAGAAATTTGGCATAGGTCTCAAAATCCATGTCCAAAATTTCGTGAATTCGCTTTTTTAACTTAAAGGCCATCTGATTGAATAAGGAGATTATAGGCTTGGGAGAACGGTTTTGCAATCACTTAAAACGCAATGATACAAATTTTTAACCAAAAAAACAAGCTTGCTTTACACCCGCCCGCTATTTGAGCGTTGAACGGAAATTAAAAATAGGCTTAACAGACTGCTAAAAAATAAGTATCTTTATTCTAAATTCTGATAAAGAAAGCACCCTGTAATTTTTTGCGCGCCTCAATCTACATCGTATGACAACTTGGTTTTCATTTATAACACACGGCTATTTGCTGTTTTTAACAAGCTTATTATTAATAAGTTGCGAAGATTGGCCACCTGTTTCTAATACGCAACAGGCTGTGGATGTGCCCACTACCTTGCTTCCCGAAGAAGAGCTGGCCTACAAAGGGCGTCCTTTGGTGTTGACCAAACATGCGCGCTGCCGTATGAACTGCCGAGCGATTGACGCTTATGAAATCCAAGAAGTTATTGATCACGATCAAATTAACTACCGCAAATCAAAACCCGCCTCCAAAGGGCGCTGTAAAAGCATCGCTTACGAAGGGCGTACTCGAGATGGACAACGGGCGCGCATTGTTGTGGGCGATTGTGCCGATGATCCCATTGTAATTACAGTGATTGATCTGGATACAAAACACAATTGTTCTTGTAAATAAGTGGCCCCATGAAGGAGTTTTTTGAAAATATTGGCGCTTGGTTGGAACACTTGTCCGAAGAAATAACGCCCACACAGAGCAAAATTATTGCTACCGTGGTTATCATAGCGGTATTGTGGTTGCTGCAACGGATTTTGCTGCGCTCAATCATGCGTTTGCAAAGTGACATTGCCGTCCGCTACTCTTGGCGAAAAAGCGCGGCCTACAGTATTTATTTGATTGGGATTGTAGCCATTGTATTTGTGTGGTCTAATAGATTCGGTGAATTTGCGACCTATTTGGGATTGCTTTCGGCAGGTCTGGCCATTGCGTTTCAAGATCCCATTGTCAACATGGCTGGCTGGTACTTTATTTTGCTGCAAAAGCCTTTTCGGGTAGGCGATAGAATTGAAATCGATGGACAAATTGGGGATGTAGTGGACATTAATTTGTTTCAATTTAGTGTGGTAGAAGTGGGCAATTGGGTGAGCGAAGAGCAAAGTACAGGGCGCATCATCCACATTCCCAACTCTAGAATTTTCAAAGCCCCTCTGGCCAATTACAACGAAGGACTGGATTATATTTGGAATGAGATGAAGGTGCTGGTAACCTTCGAGAGCAATTGGCGCAAAGCGAAAGTTTGTTTGCAAACAATCTTGGATGAACACGCCCCCAAAGTCGGTGAAAATGCCAAAAAAGAATTGCAGGCCTCTTCTGGCGAATATTTGATTTATTACCATAAAGTAACGCCCATTGTTTATACCACCGTGGAAGACAGTGGGGTATTATTGACCTTGCGGTATTTGTGCAAACCCAAAAGTCGACGCAGTACCATGTGTTTTCTTTGGGAGAATATTTTGGATGCTTTTCAACAAGAAGAAGATTTGGATTTTGCCTACCCCACACGCCGTGCCATTACGACAGGTTCTATTCCTCCGCGTTCGGTGGGAGATGATTAGAGCAGCAAACGCCCAAGACAGCCTTTACCCAAACAACCAATTTTCTACCCTCAAAAGAATAGCTATTCTTTGCCCCTGCTCCTACGCGCCAAAAATATCCCCTAAAATAGAGTGCTTGGTCGTTGGGCAGAGCAGGCGGAAGAGTAATTGGATAAGTAAACATGCCAAAATAAGCAAGCAGTTATAAAA
>CAYUZF010000177.1:6506-8054 GCA_964449615.1 uncultured Aureispira sp. | reverse complement strand
AGCCAAACAATACCACCAAACGCCTCCGCCTACTTCCGCTTTTAAAGAATAGCTATTCTTTACTGCTGTGCGCCCACACTCTATGCGCAATTGGAAATTACACAGGTAAGAGACAGAAAGCTTCTGCTGAATTTATTCATAACATGTAGGCCATTTCAGGAAAGGGTAGACCAAAGCCCCGATGAGCACAGCACCATATAAAACCAACTTTAACGATACGATAAGAAAAGAGCACTATTTTTATTCGCCTAAGCGTCATTTTTTTATTTAATTTGTTCTGAATCCCTTGAGGCTACCAGACTTGTTTTCAGGGGGTATATTTAACCTTCTCCTGCTCTAATCGTTAACAAAATAGAGCGATAAACCGACACACTGTATGATAGACGTAACCCTATTGAGCGATTTTTGCCAAATTCCTGCTGCCCCTGGCTTCGAACAGCGTTTGCGCGCTAATATAATTGAACGAGTGGCTCCCCTAGTAGACGATGTATACACCGATACAATGGGCAATGTATACGCAGTCAAAAAAGGTAGCCAACAAGGTGAGGCAGCCAAACGCGTTATGATTGGCGCACACATGGATGAGATTGGATTTATTGTAACCCACATCGAAGAAGGAGGTTTTATTCGCTTTCATACGCTTGGCGGTTTTGATCCCAAAACTCTAACAGCGCAACGAGTTATTGTGCATGGGAAAGAAGATGTAATGGGCTGTATGGGGTGTAAACCCATCCATTTGATGACCCAAGCTGAACGTGGCAAACCGCTAAAAATTAGCGACTACTTTATTGATACAGGGATGACGCAGGCAGAAGTAAAGGCTCTAATAAGTGTAGGCGATCCCATTACTCGAGAGCGTGAATTGATAGAAATGGGCAACTGCGTAAATTCTAAATCGCTGGACAATCGCCTAGCCGTTTATATGTTGTTTGAAACGTTGCGGGAACTGAAAGAGGTGGAAGTTCCTTACGACGTGTATGGCGTGTTTACTGTACAAGAGGAAGTTGGTATTCGCGGTGCAAGTGTCGCCGCACAGCAAGTAAATCCCGATTTTGGGTTTGGTATTGATGTCACCATTGCATTTGATGTGCCTGGCGCACAAGCCCACGAGCGCATCACCAGTTTGGGGCAGGGGTCCGCCATCAAAATTATGGACAGCTCTACAATCTGTGATTATCGAATGGTTAATTTTATGAAAGAGACTGCTGATAAACACAACATACAGTGGCAACCTGAAGTGTTGACGGGGGGAGGTACCGACACCGCAGGCATACAGCGGCGCGGTATGAATGGCGCTATTGCAGGGTGTATTTCTATTCCTTGTCGGAATGTACACCAAGTGATCGAAATGTCTGATAAGAACGACATTCGCAATGGAATAGAGTTATTAAAAGAATGCCTGCAAAGTATGGATCAATACGATTGGAGTTTTAAATAAAAAACAATAGGAGTTGCTGGGCATTGAGCAAAATAAGTTGATGCCCAGCGGCCTACAGCCCGCCCAGAATTTCAGCCAGAACTTGTCGATCAATGGCATGCCCGCCTTCG
>CAYUZF010000177.1:0-6465 GCA_964449615.1 uncultured Aureispira sp. | reverse complement strand
ACCAGATGCAAACTTTTTTGATTCCAATAAGACAATTGCGAACGGTAATCTAAATCCTCTGGAAAACCTGCCCCCCACAATAACAGGTGATCGACCGCTGGTTGCAACCGCTCCAACCAACGACTCGCCGTTGCACCGCCTTGCGAAAATCCCAATATAGTAACGGGTGTTTCCTTAGGCACCTGAGCCTTAAAATGGTGCAACAAGTACTGCAAATAATTGGTATAATCCTCGATTTCCGACAACCGATCAACTTTAGTCATCCACGAAGCGCCCACAATTCCCCGTTTTCCATTCCAATAAAACCGCGAAAAACCTTCGGGAGCAACCACCAAATATTGACCCTCTAGCTGATCAAATTTGTAAATCATGTTGCCTGCCAACTGCCCATAACCGTGCAAGGCAAAAACTAGGTGCTGGCAATTGGCAGGAGCCGCGCCTGTGGTATAATAATGCGCGGTGCGCGGAAATTTGATTTGATGGGCTTGCATAACGAAATAGATGTTTGATGTTTAGACGAAAAAACTATACCTTGCCTAAAGGTAGCATTCTACCCTCAAAAGAGCAGCTACAAAGCTGAATAATCCAATTGTTCCCTGCTCAAATCCTGTCAAATCAGTTGTACAAACAATGAGTTCGAGTAAAGTAAAACCAACCAAGTTACAGCAATTAGAACCTACACCTACGCCTAAACGCCAATGGCTACAGCACATCGGTGCCTATTTAATTTTGCTGATCATTGCCATGATCTATTTTAAGCCTGCCGCCTTTGACGGCAAGACCTTGAACCAACACGATAATGTGCAAGCCATCGCCATGCAGAGCGAAATCATAGATTATAAAGAAAAGCAAAATGGAAAAGAAATTCGCTGGACCAATCAATATTTTGGCGGAATGCCCACTGCTTTAATGCGCAACCTCAATAAAAACCATATAGACAGACAAATTGCCCCCGCAGTCACCCTCTATTTTGGCTACAACGAGTGGATGCTGCTCTTTTTAATTATGTTGTGTGGTTATATTGGCTTGAGCCTAATGGGCGTAAATTGGGTCGTTTCGATGGGTCTGTCAGCAGTGCTGGCACTTTTTACCGCTAACATTCTTTACATTCAGGCTGGGCATACGGGTAAAATGGTGGTAGTATCAACGGTGCCTGCCATTTTGGGTGCTTTTGTTTACGCGTACAAGCGAAATCTGTTGTTGGGCACGGCGATCTTTGCCACTGTACTAAGTTTTAATTTAGCTAAGAACCACGTACAAATGACCTACTACACCTATTTTGGCTTGACCATTTTAGGCATCGCTTTTTTTGTAGAAGCCATCAAGCGGGGAACAATACCCCACTTTGCCAAATTTGCCACGGCGATGATGCTGGCTTCTTTGCTGGCTGTACTGTCCAACATCGGGTTCTTGTGGCCCAGTTACGAATACGGCCAAGAATCTACGCGTGGTACTACCGAATTGACAGAAAAGAAAACCGCCAGTGGTCAAGAACAGACCAAAAGCGGTTTGAATAGAGATTATATTTTTAGCTTGAGTTTGGAAAAGGCCGAAATTGGAGCGCTGATGTTTCCCAACTTTTACGGAGCGACACAGAGTAAATTATGGGTGAGTAATGAAGGGAGCGAAACCCAAGCCGCCTTCCGTTCGCCACGGGTACAACAAGAGCTCGCAGCAGCAGCAAAGGCCAACGGCATTACCGATATGAACCAATTCTTTCAAACATAGCCATTTCCTACACCCGCCAATACCGTGGTTCGCAGACCATGTCAGGCGGTCCAATTTATTACGGAGCAGTGGTTTGTTTCCTTTTTATTCTTTCTTTATTGTTGTTGCAAGGCGCCCTCAAATGGGGTATTATCGCCAGTTTTTCCTTCTTTGTCATACTGGCCTGGGGGCAGAATTTTCCTGTGGTAAGCGATTTGATGTACGATTATTTTCCGCTTTACGCTAAATTTAGAGACACCAAAATGACCTTACTGGTCGCCCAACCTTTTGTCATTTTAACCATTGGGGCGGGGTTGATGCGGTTGGCTAGTTTTGATCCCAAACTGTACGAGCACACGCTTTCAGCCAAGCTACTTCCCAAACTCAAACAAACGGTATCTAAACAAGGCTATGTAGTGTTGGCGGCAGCCATCGCGCTGGGTATTTGTGTAGTCACTTATTTGTATACGGTAATGGGAACGTTGAGCGCGCCCAAAGATATAGAATTAGCGGCCATCAGTCCTACCTTAGTGGCAGCAATGGAAGCCGATCGAGCGGCATTGGCACAAGCGGATATCGTGAAAGCGATCGGGTTCATCTTAGTAGCGACCTTTGTGCTGTACCTCTACGCCAAAGAGACGTTGAAGTTGGAAATGGTGGGCGTTGCCCTAGCCTTGTTGGCCTGTATAGATTTGGGAATGGTCAACAGAGATTATGTCAACGAAGACAGTTATAAAAAACGAGCGCGTTACCAAGACGACGTGCCACCCACACAACAGGATTTGAATGTGCTCAAAGACAAAAGCTTGTACTACCGGGTGATTGATTATTCTAGAGGAGCACCCAGTCAGAATGCAATGGCTTCCGCTTTCCACAAAAGTATTGGGGGCTATTTTGCAGCGAAGCCTTTGTTGTATCAAGAGCTGTGGGAACGCTACCAAATGGACAATCCAAACGTAGCACTGCAAAACCACATCAATATTTTTAACATGCTCAACCTCAAATACATTCTAGTACCCGATGGTCGAGTAATGGACAACCCTACTGCGCTGGGCAATGCTTGGTTTGTAAACAAGGTGGAAGTCGTCCCCAATGCGGATGCAGAATTGGCCGCTATTGACGACCTAGAACCCATTAATACGGCAGTAGTACAGCAGCGCTATGCCGATTACGTAACGGGACTCAACAGCGAATACACGCCAGGTGATCGCATCGCGCTAACGGCCTACCACCCCGATACCATGCGCTACGAATACACCAGCCAAAATGAGCGTTTTGCGGTGTTTTCCGATATGTATTACCCACCAGAAAAAGGTTGGAAAGTATACATCGACGGGGAAGAAGTAGCGCCTTTTGTAAAGACCAATTACCTCCTACGCGGCTTGCGCGTTCCTGCTGGTACTCACAAAGTTACTATGATTTTTGCGCCCGCCTCTATCCTTACAGGACGCTGGATTGGCAGTATCGTATCGCTAATGCTCATCGCTTTTCTAGTATTCAGTATTGTACAATATTATAGAAAACCAAAAAATAAGGACGTTCCCAACGCGAATGTAGAAGAATACAATGGCCATTAGCGAAGAACAAGACAAACGCATTCGAGCCTTCGAAAAACAAGTGTTGCCCAAGTGTTCGAATTGGTACGGCATGAAACACGCCTTGTACAAAAGTGTAGGCTTGCCCGCATCACAACCCGCTACCTGTCATTTGCAACACGGTACGGGCATGATGCTGTATAATCGAAAGCCAGATCATTTGACATTGAATACGCATTATCCCGTTATTTTTTTAGAGAATGAGCAGCAATTGGAGATTTGCAAACGCTACCAGGTACAACCCATTACTAAACCTATGTACATCATCGGAGGTGTTTTTCCGCGCTACCGCCGTTCGCAGGGCATCGAACAGCGTCCCGATGCGAAAGGGAGCCTAGTGTTCATTAGCCATAGTACGCCTTCTACTGCCGTAGACTCCGATTGGAAGCAGTTAATGGAGCAGTATAGGCAGTTACCCGAGCAGTACCATCCCCTAACCTTTAGTATTTATTACAGAGATTATCTATTGGGGGTACACGAGTATTTTATAAACGAAGGTTTCGATGTGGTAACGGCGGGACATATTGCAGATCCTCATTTTGTAGATACCTTTTACCAGACGCTGTCGCAATTCAAGTACGTTATTGCTAATGATGTGGGGTCACATTTGTATTATGCCGTAGAAATGGGCATCCCCTTCTTTCTGCATGGCCCCAAAGGACATTATAAAGTAGTGCATCAAGAAGAAGGTTTAGACAAAGAAGATTTTGAAATGACCGACTACGACTATATAAACACCGTTTACCAACGCTTTGCGGTAACGCCCGAAGAAGTAGCAGCAGGAGTAGTCATAAAACCAGAACAGCGGGCTTTTGTCGATAAAACAACGGGCAAACATGTCGCCTTATCCGATGGAGAAATACGCGATATTATTCAGCGTACCAAATGGAGGTTTTATGCCAAAGAGCTGCTGTTGTCACCCATCAAATTGCCCTTGAAATGGTACCGCAGCATCAAAGCGCGCACTAAAAAAGAGATTCATTAGGAGTAGAAAAATACAGCTCCGTTACTTTTTTTGAAAAAAGCTTATTATTTACAATAATAAGAAAACTCCAGCGCCCGACAGCGTGTAACCTTTTGCTAAAAAGCCTCGTTTGAGCCAAGACGTAAATTTTTATAACCATCGTCAAACGCAACACAACTATGGCACCTGCTCGCTTGGCTTTTCCCGAAGCCTTTTTGCACTACATCTGGAAACTCAATCTGTACGACCCCCGCCAACTGCGCACCGTAGACGGCAGCCCTTTAGAAATTTGTTACCAGGGGTGGCACAACCACCACGCTGGCCCCGATTTTAGCAATGCCCGCATTCGCATTGGTCAAACGCTCTGGGCGGGGCATGTAGAAATACACAAACGCTCTTCGGATTGGCTGGCACATGGCCACCAGCACGATGCGGCTTACAACAACACCATTTTGCACGTCGTCTACGAATACGACAGCCCTATCTATAGAGCAACAGGAGAGGAGTTGCCTACTTTGGTGCTCCGAGGGCGCATAGCCCCGCCTTATCTACAGCGCTATGAGCGGTTGCTACACAGCCGCACTTGGATTCCTTGCCAAGCACAGTTGACGCCAAGTATCAGTCAGAATGCGCATCTATGGCTGGATCGGTTAGCCTTAGAGCGCTTGCAAGAAAAAATTGTAGGCATTGAAGAGCGCCTAGCTCTCAACCAAAACCACTGGGAGCAAACCTTTTACCAATTCTTGGCCCGCAGTTTTGGCATGCAGCAAAACGCCGCGCCTTTCGAAGCGTTGGCGCAAGCCTTACCGCTAAAAATATTGGCCAAACACAAGCACAATCTACAGGAATTGGAAGCGCTGCTACTTGGACAAGCAGGATTGCTCCAAGTAGCAGCCGACAAAGATGCTTATTTGCAACAGCGCTACCACGACTATCAATTTTTTGCCAAAAAATACCAATTAACTCCCCTTTTGGCCAGCAGTTGGAAATTTGGCCGCATGCGTCCTGCTAATTTTCCCACAATACGCTTGGCTCAATTTGCTGTATTGGTTCACCAGTCCAGCCATCTATTTTCTAAAATAATACAGGAACAAGACGTGGAACGGCTACAACAGCTGTTTAGGGTAGAATTGAAGGGATATTGGGAACGGCATTACCGTTTGGGAGTATCGACGCTGCCCAAAACAAAACGCTTGGGCAAAGGCAGCATTAATTTGATCTTAATCAACACCGTAGCGCCATTTCTACTGGCCTATGGCCGCTATAGAGGAGATACGGACTGCACCGAACGCGCTTTGGAATTATTACAAGCCGTAGATCCAGAAAAAAATACCGTTATAGAACAATGGCGCGCGCTTAAGTTGAAAGCCAAACACGCTTTAGACAGTCAAGCCTTGTTGCAACTCAAGAAGCACTACTGCGATAAGAAACGTTGTTTAGACTGTCATTTTGGGCATAAAATACTGCAACAACAAAGGACTTCAACTACACCCACTGGGCAGGAATCAAAGGTCGTAGAAATGCACTAACCACCACCAAGCAGGTGGGGAAATCCTAAACAAGTTCAATAAATAATTGTATCTTGAATGGCGTCTGAAAAGACCTATAAGCAATTAAAGAATACACTTAACATTTGAACCGAATGATTGATTTACGAGAAGTTTTAACCGAGTATGCCGAAGTCAAAAAATACAAACTAAAAGAGTTGGACAATGGCAAATTTAGCATCGATATTGCCATGAAATTGAAAGATGGTTCTTCGCGCTACCAATTTGTTTGGATCTGGGTAGCCGAGGGAAGGGCAAAAGGCAAAGACTGTGTTTATTTGACCAGCCGTGCAGGGTTGTACACGCCCAACGCCAATCTCTACCAGCTGCTCAAGGAATCTGGTTACGGTGTTTATTCTACGGTAACAATTGTACCCGACAAAGACAAGTCAGGCAATCCTTGCGAAACCGTTGTGGTACAGGCCAGCCCTATCATGGAATACTTGCAAAAAGAAGAATTTATAGAAATCTTGTGGGAAGTAGCGGAAATCGCTGATATTTTGGAAGAGAAACACTTTGGTGGCGATTCGAACTAATGACTGCCTACCCTAGAATAAACAAACGCTATAGAAAGCAAAAAAGCTTTTCCCGTATAAATGCGGGAAAAGCTTTTGATTTAGATGCAGAGGTAGGACTCGAACCTACGACCTAC
>CAYUZF010000176.1:8431-10918 GCA_964449615.1 uncultured Aureispira sp. | reverse complement strand
TAGAAGCGGCTGTCCTTTTGGGAAGGTCGCTTTTTTTAATTCTAAAACAACACCGATCAAAACCATGTCCAACCTCCTCCTCATCAACGGTGAACAATACTGGCCCGACTATTTCCCCGATGCCCATGTCACGCGCAAAACTATTCAAGATAGTTCTTGGATTCTCAAACAAGGAAAACTCTATGTACTAGACCGCGAAGGCGTGTGCCAACCCGATGGTATTTTGTGGCGCGTGGGAGCCATCAAACCGACGGCTATTCAAACCACTGCTTTAAATTTGATCGAATTGGCAGGGGTGCCTTGTGTCAACAGTGCTGCGACGTTAAAGCAGGGTTTCGACCGCTTATCAATGCTGGCGGTGTTGCAACAACAGGGCTTGCCTGTGATTGATTTTGAGGTGGTTACGGCTTCTACTTTACTAAAGAATATTAAACGGGATTTTCCTTTTGTGGTCAAGGTGGGCAATTACCACGGAGGCTATGGTAAGCTATTGGTGCGGGATGAACAGCAGTGGCAAGAGGCAAAGGATTTGTTATTTATTAGCTCGGATTATGTAACCATTGAGCCTTATATTCCTTATGAAAGAGACATTCGCTACTTGGCGGTGGGCGATGACGTACATGCCATGGCGCGGCGGGGTAAATACTGGAAGGCTAACGTAGAAACGACGGATTTTCAAGTGCTGGAATTAGAAGCGGAATGGACGCAAGCCATCAAAGCGTTGCAGCAAACGTTGAACGCAGATCTACTAGCTATTGACATTTTGGAAGAAAAAGACGGAAAACGGCACGTGGTGGAGTACAACGATATTCCTGGGTTGAGCGGGTTTTCAGAGAATTTGAGATGGACCTTGGCCAATTGTCTAAAAGAAAAGCTTTAGCCGCATCTTTTGAAGGGGAGTTTTGTTCTTAATACGAACATTACTTTTACAACAAAACGGATAAGATGACCATGTACCAACCCGACGAAAAGTTTATCGCTATTGCCAAAAATGTGGTCGAAAGCGGTACCAACCACCTCATGACGCCTCGACAATTGCTGGCGCATTTTGGAACGGCGCGCCGCAAAGTACACGTTACTTCTTCTATTGATCGCTGTTTGATAGAATTGAATGTCCGTACCCAACCCGATTACAAATCGGAACACGTGGACGGTGAAATCCACATAGTTAAAGCCGTGAGCGGAGAGTATTATGAGGAAGACCCCATTCAGCGACTCAAACTGTTGGATGCTGCCAACAAGCCCATTACGGTAGTTAGCAAAAGCGATAATTTGCAATGACTATTATGATGTCCAACGACTATTCGCAATTGCCTGTAATGAATGGCCCTAATTCTAGAGAAATAGATGGCGTAATTAGCTGGAAATCTATCGGGTGGAAAGTGGCGTTGGGGGTGGAATCGGACACCGTGCAGGACTATATGAGCAAAGAATTTACGGTGTTGTCTTATGAAATGCCCATTTTAGAGGCGGTTAATGTAGTAAAAGAAAATAAGTTTGTCTTAGTACAAAAGAAAGATAAACGCGTTAGTGGCTTGGTGACCATTACCGATATTGCCGATGAGTTTTTTACGTTGGCCGAGCCGTTTTTATATTTGGGGCAGATAGAAACCAGCGTGCGGGTGTTGCTGGAAGGTAAATTTAGCAAAGAGGAATTAGAAGCGGTACGCTATGGCAACACCGACCGCGAAATCAATTCTATTTCTGACTTGAGCTTTAATCAATACATACAGTTGATGCTCAAAGATGACAATTGGGAAAAACTACAATTGCCCTTAGACAAAGGCGAGTTTACCAAGAAATTGGAATGTATTCGCGATATTAGAAACGAAGTAATGCACTTTTATCCCGATCAATTGGATCGAGCAAGCCGTAAATTAGAACAAGAACAAACCCTGCGCTTAATCGCTAATTTCTTCAAAGAAATATTGAGCAATAGGGTGACTTAAACCAGCGTAACCGATGCAGAATTCCACCCCTTTTGTGACCGTTTTTTTGTTGTTGATGGCTTTGCAAGTTGATGCACAACTGTTTCCTGTGCGGATTGATCAACGCTGGGGCTTAATGAACGACAAGGGGCAAATAGTCGTGCAAACCGATTATGAACACATTGGCCAACTGGAAAAACAGGACTACTACCTAGTGCAGAAAAACGGGCAGTTGGGAGCCATTAACAAAGCGGGAAAACAAACGTTGGCTTGTGCGTATGAGAATTTGATGTATCTGGGACAAGATGTTTTTGCAGCGCGGCATCATGGGACTTGGCAAGTGGTGAACCAAGTCGGGCAAGTGCTTTTTGATAGTCTGGATGCAAGTATAGAAATGCTGGAAGATGGCTTTTTTAGTTATCAATACGAAGAAAAAAAAGGCCTGGCGCACTGCGAAACGGGGCGCATATTGCCCCCTGTGTACGAGGCGTTTAGTTCAACGAGAACGGGTTGGGTAGAAGTGGTGGACACCAACGGTGGCAAGCAGTGGATTGATAAA
>CAYUZF010000176.1:6998-8421 GCA_964449615.1 uncultured Aureispira sp. | reverse complement strand
TACCAAGAACCATGCAATCCATTCAATGGAACAACGGGTTTTACTTGACCAAACGCAATGATTTGTGGGGATTGTACGACAGCGGCGGCAACTGCTTGTTTACCAACAGCTGGGCGCAACAAAAATACTGGAGCCTCGGCATCTACGAATTAATCAACAACCATAAAAAAGGCTTGTATATTGTTCAAACAGGAGAACTTTTACAAGAAGATTTTGAAAGGATTCGCTTGTTCAATTCCCGCATCTTAGAACTGCGTTACACCGACGGGAGTAAGGGGTTGTTGGACGCTACAGGGCGGCTTTTTTTTAGAATAAAAGCGGAGGAAATTAGCCCCATCGGGTACGATTTTTACAAGTACAAACAGGGAGACGCCTACGGCATTATCCGCGCCAACACTTCTTTTAAAATAACTCCCAAATACCAATACATAGGAGCGTTTTCAGAGCGGGTGGCTTTAGTGTGTCGCGATTCCAAATGCGGGATTATCAACCAGAATGGGGAAGAGGTACTGCCTCTAATTTACGAGGAAAATTTTAGTGTGCGCGACAACCAAGCGCGTTACCGCCCAGTAGGTAAGCCCATGCAGTTGTTTAATTTTGATGAAAACGGACAACTGGAAGGCCGCCAAGAATTTGCCAAAATACGCTCCTTGCGTATTGGGTCGGCAGCAACACGTGGGCGCAGCAGTCAAAGAGATACGGTTGCCGCTCGCACCAACATTTACCAAATCAACGATACCCTCCGCTGGACATACCACGCTCGTTCTGGCAAGTGGGGTCTGATGAATACCAAAACGCAGCGTTACAAATATACACCCGCATGGAAAGACGTCTACGTTTTACCCAAACAGGGCTTGACCATTGTATCCGAAACAAAAATGAACATTGGCGGCAAGCTGGATTTAGGACGCATCAATATGATTTACCACCAGCGGTTGGGAATTTTTAACAACGAACACGGCCTGCCTGTTACGCCAATGGATTTTTTGGACATCAAAATTACAGATTTCACCCAAGACAGTTTGCCCGTGGCGCGCTGTGTGTTTATTGGGGGCAAACACGGGTTGATCAATACACGTGGGCGCGTCATTGCCAAAGACTATGTTTACATCGGGCAGTTTACCAATGGCAAAGCCCGAGCCACCAAAAAAGGCAGATTACAGGTAGACTTGCAAGAGAAAGTAGACCTTTATATTGATAAAGCGGCGTCTTATTATCAAGAAATGCTGGCCAATTGCACGTTTGACCAAGACGACGACCCGCGTTATTTCCGACAGTTTGCCCAAGTGGGGCGCTTGCATTGCGTACAGCCCAAATGGGGCTACATCGACCTGATGGGACAAGTGGTGGTCGATTTTCAGTACGACCATGCCGAGCGCTACCACCGCCAACATGCGGTGGTCATAAAAGAAGGGCGAAGAGG
>CAYUZF010000176.1:4912-6988 GCA_964449615.1 uncultured Aureispira sp. | reverse complement strand
CGGAATGGAACTGTTGGCGCCTACTTACAATGGCTTCGATTTTTTGCCCAACACGGACAGTAGTTTGTACCTCACCCATAAAAATCAACAATGGAAAGGTGCGATTGATACGCTTGGGCAATTGATCTTTCCGACGCAGTACAAACAGGTAGCGACGTACAAAGAAGACCGCGTGGCCGTACAAGATACTACGGGGCGCTGGGGATTTTTGGATCGAATGGGGCGTGTGGTGGTGCCGATTGAGCAGCGACGTGTACGCAATTATAAAGAAGGTCGCGCTGCTTTTTTGAAAGGACACCAATGGGGCTTTTACGACCTCGATGGAACGGTTTCTGTGCCTGCGACTTACATTCGTGTGGGCGATTTTTCGGAGGGGAAGGCTTGGGTACAATTGCCGCGCGGACAGCGGGGCTACATCGACCGACAAGGGAAGTTGTTGTTCAAGGGCCGCTACAGTGTGCTGCGCGATTTTCACGAAGGCTTGGCGATTGTACGCATCTCCAAGAAGGGCTGGGGAATCGTAGATACATCGGGCAATTTTGTATTAAAACCTAAAAAACGCTACCGAAAAATTACGGCTTTTAATTCATACGGTTTGGCCAAAGTGCGTTTTGGAAAACGTTACCGCTTGGTCGATCGAGCAGGAAAATGGGTAGGCAAACGCTCTTTTGGAGCTGTAGAAGCGTTTTCGGAAGGTCTGGCCGCTGTGCGTATGAGCAGCATAGGACAAACTGCCTCGAATAAAAGTAGAAACTGGAAATTGATTGATACTACGGGCAATTTTGTGAGCAAGGCGCAATACCGACGCATAGAGGCCTTTTCAGAAGGTCTAGCGAAATTTAAGGACAGCAAAGGCCGTTACGGCTACATTGATACACAAGGACAAATCGCAGTGCCTGCCGTTTACATCAAAGCTTCTGATTTTGAAGCGGGCAAAGCAGTGGTGTGGAAAGCTTACAACAAAACGGGTATTTTGGACAGCAGCGGTCAAGTCTATATTCCTATCATTCACGATAAAATACTGGCTTATAGTCAAGGACTGTCTTTGGTCAAAAAACGCAACAGCGGCTACGGGTACATGCACGACAATGCCAAGCCGCAAACGCCTGTGCTTTACCGCGCCGCACGTCCTTTCAAACACCAAGTAGCTCTAGTCAAGCCGCAGGATAAATGGGGCTTGATCAATCGGCAGGGTTTAACAGTACTTTCTGATAAATACGACGCCATCACTGATTTTAAAGAAGGGGCAGCTACGGTAACGATCAACAAATTTTGGGGCATTGTAAATGACAAAGGCGAAGTATTGTTAGAGCCTATTTATGAGCAAATTGAGCCAGTAGACAATGGGTTGTTTAGAGTGGAAAAAGCCAATAAGGTGGGGTACATCAACAAGCGCGGCGAGTGGGTTTGGCCGATGAGATAAACGTTGTTTTTAGGAGGCAATTTCTTCTAAAAAAAACACCAGTACCCAGTCTTCCAAGACAAAAAAGAGGGGTTCTATAAACCAGCATACCACCAAAAGACGGTTACTTATACACCGCTTCCCAATCTTTCCAAACAGCCTCGTAGCCTTGTCGCTTCAACAAATCTACAATAGCCGCAGGCGAACGCTCATCCGAAATTTCAAACTGCTCTAAAGATTGCGGAGCCACTTCGTAGCCCCCTGGATTTGTTTTAGAACCTGCGCTCATGGAAGTGATGCCCAACTTGATGACGTTGTTGCGGAAAATTTCTGTTTCCCGCGTGGAAATGGACAATTCTACTTCTTCGTTAAGAATGCGGTAAGCGCAAATCAACTGCACCAGTTCGCGGTCGTTCATGGCTACTTTGGGTTCCAAACCACCCGAGAAAGGCCGCAAACGTGGAAAAGATAAGGTATATTTTGTTCTCCAATAGGTGCGCTCCAAATAATCTAAATGCAAGGCCGTAAAGAAACTATCGGTTCGCCAATCTTCTAGGCCAATCAAGGTACCCAAGCCTATTTTGTGTACGCCTGCACGACCCAAACGATCGGGCGTAGCTAGGCGGTAATAAAAGTTAGATTTTTTGCCTTTGGGGTGGTGTTTTTTATAATCT
>CAYUZF010000176.1:4446-4902 GCA_964449615.1 uncultured Aureispira sp. | reverse complement strand
AAACCAACACAGCGTGCAAACCGAGGGGCAGCAATTCTTTGTAATCGGCTTCGTCCAAAGGCTGCACTTCCATCGATACTTGCGCAAAATGTGGTGCAATCAACTGCAAGGCTTTCTTAAAATAATCCAAGCCCACAGTTTTGTTGGCTTCGCCCGTCACCAACAACACATGTTCGTAACCCATCTGTTTGAGGGCTTCTACTTCTTGCAACAACTCGGCTCCGTTGAGCGTACGCCGCGCAATTTTATTATCCAAACTAAACCCACAGTAGGTACAAATATTTTGGCATTCGTTGGATAAATAAAGCGGAATGTACAGCTGCATGGTACGCCCAAAACGCTTGAGCGTCAACTGCTGGCTCAACTGCGCCATCTCTTCCAAATAGGGCGCAGCAGCAGGCGAAATTAGCGCCTTAAAATCCTCCAAATTGCGTTTGTCCGTAGACAAAGCGCGCT
>CAYUZF010000176.1:3711-4436 GCA_964449615.1 uncultured Aureispira sp. | reverse complement strand
ATCTGCCGCCGTTTTGCGGTATATACTCGCCTTGACGGTATCCCAATTGTGCTGGTCAAACAAGGTTCTAAATTCACTCATACTTTGGATTTTATTCGGCAAAAGCCTGCGTACATGGTACGTAGTACTTAGAAAGAATTGGACTACAAAAGTAGTGCATCCCAACAACAAAAGCTAAGAACGCTGTAATTTTTACTGTTTTTAGAAAAGTATTGGAGATTAGAAAGACGGTCTAACAAAACGCTTTAATTCTTGTTATACCAAAGGTATTTGCATTTTTAGGGGTCTTCCCAAAACAACAAATTCTATTGCAAAAAAAAGTTTCAGCTACCAATACAACAACAAAAACAAACATGAAAACAATATATTCGTCCTCCTTTGCTGTCTTCTAGTGGCCTGCCAGCCCAAAGAAGCCCGTGTTGGCGAAATAAAAACAGAGCAAGACGCACCTGCTGTTGCCACTAGTCAACCCGTAAATTACATAGCACCAGAAGATATGGAGCCTATTGAAAAAACGGAAGAAGAATGGCGCAGTGAACTGACCGAAGAAGAATTTCGCGTACTGCGACAAAAGGGAACAGAGCGCGCCTTTTCAGGCAAATATTGGGACAACAAGGAAGAAGGCGTATATACCTGCGCCGCTTGCCAATTGCCGCTGTTTGAAAGTGCTACCAAGTTCAAATCAGGTACAGGCTGGCCGAGTTATTACCAGCCCATCAAAGAAG
>CAYUZF010000176.1:0-3581 GCA_964449615.1 uncultured Aureispira sp. | reverse complement strand
AGGGTTGCGCTATTGCATCAATTCCGTATCTTTGGATTTTAAGAAAACTCAATAATTTTTAGTTGGTAGAAGTACGCTCATCCAACAAGATGGAGCTGCTTCTGTCGACATACACGCCCATTTATTATGCACATGCCATTCCGCCTCTTATTTTCTTCCAAGCTTGCTATATTTTTAATATTCATGTTCTTTTCTCAGTTTTTTACCGCCTGCAAAAGCCTAAAACGCATGTTGCCCGAAGGGCCTGCCCTAAACCGAGCCGAACGCGCCGAAACCCTGCTGCAGCGCGGTAGGCATGCTGTGGTCTACACAGATAAGCCTTTGGTAGATTTTCCTGTGTTGCCCGTGCAGACTTGGGCAGCGACCTATGAACTGGATTTAGTATTGGTGACTAAAAATCCCAATTGGAACATGCACGAGTACGCTAAATTGGCGACACCAGAGGGTGCTGTTTGGTTGATGAAAGATGCGGAAGAGGGAAGCTTGGATCAGTTTATTGTAGCCGATATTGAAAACATTCAAAGTTGGTTGCCCGAATTGCCTGTGGTGCGCAAGTACTACCCCGTAAAAGTAGTAGACAACAGTACCGACAAATTGTTGAATTATGAGTTTGAGTATGAAAATGTTAAAGGAAAATTAGTAAAAGCTACTTACAAAGGAAAATACCCCACTACAGCACTCAAAAAGCGCAACGGCTCCACGATGGGACATTCGCGCAATCAATTGTTGGTAGCCCTAGATTTGCCTTACCGCGATTTTGGCAAAAAGGCCACCATCAGCTACGACGGCGTACCGTACAAAATGGAAAAATTATTGGGATTGGTGCCGTTTCAAATGGCGCTCCAACAAACGCAAGGTGGACTGAGCAGCGGGCAATTTGTAATAGAAGCTACAGATAACAACAAATTCAAAACCACCCACACCAACAACGGCCACACCGTAGAACAGGATTGGGGCTACAGCTATACACCCAAACATTATTTTGTGCAACAGAAAAATAACTTTCGCTTTTTGACCTATGAATTTGTAGGCATTGAAGAGCAAGAATTAGAATTCGCTCACGTCAGTCAATGGAACAAAGACGAAGAAGGCATGCGCATTACTTTTGCGCCACCGTTGCCCGATGTACGCCGCCCATTTGAAGGACAATACCGCTCGGACTTTGTTATTGATATGGCAGGAGAGCAAAGCAACGCCGTCGGTGAAGTAGTGGTAGAATGGATCAATGGCAAAGCGTCTATTATTGTGCGTCCCAGCGCGCCGTGGTGGGTCGTGGATCGACCCATGCAAACGTTGATTACCTACAAAGACGGAAAAGCTTATGTAGATATCAAAATGCTGCCCGCTCCTGTGGAGGCTAAGAAATAGGGAGAATACTTTGCCCCTTACAACATACTGCCAAAAAACACAGCACCGCATCAGAACACCAACGGCAATTCCAATTGTTTCGTCCAATAATACGCCAAGCCCAAAGGCAACAGCTTGATACTTTGAAAGGCTGCATTCAGTAAAACAGGCAACGCATTGCTGCCCTCCATGATTTGGTAGCTGTTGCTAAAAATCAAAAAAGCCACTGTGAGCCAAGTGCATTGCAACACCCAAATGTTGCGAAACGGCGCCTTGATGGCTCCCAAAAGCAAAACCAGCAGCAACAAATGCATGCCTACCAATTGAAAAGAAAAACTGTCTACAAAATTACCTTGTAAAAAAAAAGCAGTTAGCCAAGTACTCAAATTACTCGACAACTCGTAAGTAGGCGAGAGGTGAATGTCAAACAATAAGGAATTGTCTAAAATTGACAAGCCAATAAACAACAAAATAGACAAACGGATTTTAACGGCTAAACGCTCGTGGAACTGTACAATGCTCATGGTAGAACTGGTTTAAAGTAATGAAATAATTAAAGTACTTTGAAATTCAAAGTAAGCAGGTAAAAAAATTAGGGTTTCTTATTGATTAAAGCTTCTAAGGCTGCTAAGTGTTTTTGAAAAGCCATGCGCCCCTCCTGGGTGGCCTTGTAAGTTGTCAGGGGTTTTCTATTGACAAATTCTTTGTGTACTTCTATCAAAGTCTTTTTCTCTAAAGCCGAAAGGTGCGAAGCCAAGTTGCCATCCGTTACTTTTAGCAATTCCTTAAACTGCTTAAAAGGCACCCAGTCGTTGACCATCAGTATAGACATAATGCCCAACCGTACCCGACTTTCAAAGACTTTGTTTAGATTTTCTATCATAATAATGAAACGTAGATTACTCGTACTTGTAATGCAAATAAATGCCGTAAACAATGTGCAGCAGGCCAAAACCAACCGTCCAGAACAACAAGCCATTTCCAAAGGAAATCCAGTAAGCATTCAACAACCCCAAAACTATTTGGCAAAAGCCCAAATAACGGATGTCGTTCAGCGTGTATTTGCTGGCATTGACCAACGCCAAACCGTAGAAGATAAGCGTCGTAGGTGCGATCATGCTCACAATGCCCTGTTTGAGCAAAATTAAACAAAATACACCGCCCGTCACCAAAGGAATAAATAAATTTCCCAACAACTGCCGACTGCTCTGATCCCACAATCCTTGTCCCTGTCTGCGCGCTTTGCGCCAAGTAAAAAAGCCTGCAATGCTCAACGCGGCCGCCAAAGTCAACGCAGCAATTAAAAGCAACTCGCCCATCAAGTAAGACTTTTGAGCGGCATCGTAGCCATAACCATCGGGCAAACGGTACTGTTGCAAGCGCCACCAAGCCACAGCGCTGCCCACTAAGGCACAGACGCCCGCGCCTACCCCCGATAAGCCACTCAGCGAAATAAATCGGCTGGATTTTTCCATCAGTGAGCGTATTTCAGCCAACTCCTGCAATTGCTCTTCCTTCGTAAATTGATCCATACTAGATAGTTATTAAAGTACTTTGAATCACAAAGTAAAAATAAACTCGGCAGATTTGCAACTTTTTCCTTAACTTTTTAGTAGTACGAGTTAGAATGATACAAAAACGATTGAACCAGATTAACACACTATTACAATGGAAGATTATAAAAAAAGCTTTAAAGAAGGACTAGACAAAGCCGCTGAATTTTTAAAAAAATCGTCGGAGGAAGTTGGCAGTAAGCTCAAGGAAGGCGTCGAAAAAATTAGCCAAATTGGCCCTGCCGCAGTCGATAAAGCAGCAGACTTGGTTAATGATTTGATTGCGATTATGCCGCTGTTGGAAGAGGCGGGGTACCCTGTGCAGAGTTTTAGCGTATGTCTGGCGCTGTCTCCGATGATTGAGGTAAGTTTCTTGATGGGTCATGAGATAGAAGCCGAAAAATTAGAAGCGCTCAAAAAAGAACACGAAGACAAACGCCTGTTCAATATGATTTTAGGCACTTTGAAGGTCGCCCGCGATTTGGCCGCAAAAATTGACGACGAAGATTACACCTTTGAAGAAACCGTCGTAGAAATTACCATGCCTCCAAAAGTCAATTTGAGATACATCAACCGCCGCAGCGCTGCTACAGAAATGTTTAAATTGGAACGCGAGTAGGGGCGTATTGCCTACAACCGCCAACCCTTAATAAAGTGCAACAAAAGAAAGCGAATGTTTTT
>CAYUZF010000175.1:1527-10967 GCA_964449615.1 uncultured Aureispira sp. | reverse complement strand
TAAATTTTGCCTAGCTCCACCAACACGCTCAATAAGCACGATGCAGTTCAACAGAAAGTTGGAATGATAGGGTGCTTATTGAGCTTTTTTATTGGGCAGTACCCAAAGGAGGTTGAGGTAAATCTATTGATCTTTATTCGTTCTACAGTAGGCTAAGTCTTTCTTGATGCGGTCGCTTAATTCAACGGGCAAAAATTTGAAGCTTTTTCTGTAAATTACTTCATCTTTTACGTTACCTGATAAAATAGCATCGTACTGTGGGTGCCGCATATCTTCGTCTTTATTGAGTACTATTTGACCAACTTCACCCGCTGGAATTTTAGAGAACAACTCATCGCGAAAGCGCAAATAGATGATGTTGGGATTGAAGACATTCTCGTAGTAATACACCAGCTCTGTTTGGTCAGCAACCGTGCGCCATTGGGTGTTGGAAATTTCACTGTGCAGCGCAGCGCCTGCTTCTTCTTTGTAAAGATCGCCCTCAATGTGTCCCGTAATTCCTACAGGAGTAGAACAATTTCTAATGATGCTAAACACAGCGGCAACAGCCGTGCGTTGATCGGTTGTTGCATTGTTGACAACGGCCAAACTATAATACTTGGCTCTTACGAAGCGGTCGGCTGCTCTATTGGTGCCAGGGAGCATGGACAAACCGTATTTATTAACGTCTCTCCAATGTTCGTAAATTGCCAACTGTTTGGGATATACAGGGGAGTTGGTCAATACGGTGTGTGTTCTATCGTGGTATATTTTGAGTTGCCCATCTATGTATTCAAAGATAGCATTATCACCTGAAGCATCAGACACGGCCATATGTTGAGTGACCAGTTTTGCTTCCTTGCTGCGTTTGGTAACGTCCTCGGGCATATAATCTGTTACCAAAATGAACGTTTCTTGGCGAAAGCCGTCCACTACTTCTTGAACGGTAGCAAAATTGTCCAAGACATATTGTAGCCATATAGACATCGCTAAACCTTTTTTGCTGCTGCCGCCGTCAATTAAGGGAGTGTAATCTTCATACACCGATTCTGGTAGCCAGAGTGTATCTACTACCAATCCTTTTTCATTCATTCCGCTAGAGTTGCTCATGTTTTGAGTAGACGTTGTAAAACTATCGTATTTGCTCGTCCATTCAAGTCCTCTATTAGAACCGTTCATGGTAACTGCTCCGTTTTGCTTGGTGCCTTTCGGGAACAGCCAGAGATTTGTAGGGACGATGCCACTCCAATCCATGTTGCGACCTGAAAGATTTCTGCCGCCTTTGCCGTGGTATACTATACGTGTACACATTTTTTTGCTTTTTTATTTTGAAGTAATAGACTTTCATTCTGAGGGTACTGGCAAGCAACAAGCACAGTTGTATTTTAGGCAGAGGTCTTTAAGCGTAATATTAATAGGCTTGCTTATAGGGCCGTCAAAAACCTGCGCAAAGTCTTTTTTCATACTTATAACAGTTCCCTTTAGATCGTCTCTGACATACCTAACCAGCTCGTTGGTATCGGGATTAGTATCAATATATTTATTAGCTCCTGGGTAGAGTATTTCTCGCTCAGCGTCGTCATGGTTGACTAATAAAATCAAGTGCTTGTTTTTCGCCAAAGAGGTATCGCTGTGGTAGGTATAGCGAAACATAGAAACATCCACCCTCATGTTACCCGCAGTTAAGGCAGGAGCCTTTCCAAACCTATAATGCAACAAATCTGCTTTGCTGAGTAAGTCGCTTTGCATGGCTGTTGTATCTAAATCAACAGCAGTGCTGATAACAATACCAGTATCATGTAAGAAGGTAGTCTCATAAGGAGCCGTTAAATCGCCTTTTTTGCTTGTATTTTTGTTAAATTCGCTTTTCAAAGCGCCAATGAAACCCATAGAGTGTGCCGCATCAAGGGTTTTTGCTTTTTCAGCAGTACTATCTGTATTTAGTACGATGTAATTTCCCCCAACTACTCTTACATAGGATTGTAAGGAATAGGACAGTATATAGACGTCAAAATCATGTTTGTCCAGTAGTTGAATAAGATCAAGCATGGGTCTATAAAAAAGTTGACTGTAGGTAGCACTCTCAAAAGCGGGGTGTTTTTCTGCTTCGAAAAAAGTATTCACTTTTGCCTGATAATCAGCATCGCTTATATCCAAGTAAGGAGCAAGCATAAAAGGCTGAACGGTGTTGTAGTAAGCACTTGAGGAGCAGGGCGCAGTATTCTTGTTGGCCTTTTTTCTTTTTCTATTTAAAAGGTCATAAAGAGCTTTGCATCTTGTTGTGCTATCCATTGAGTATAGGGCAAACAACCCGATTGTAGCAGTAGGCTTCTCATACATTAAGGTGCCGTCCAAATCAAATACGGCAATGCGGTCTTCTATGGAAAGAAAAGCATCATTGTTGTCATCCGTCACCCGCTTCAAAAAGTCTTGAATAGCAGTTTTAGTGGCCCCATCCTTCCAAGAGGGAAGGAGAAATTCTACAGTAGGATTAGACGCATCGGTGGGATTAGGTGGGGCTGAGCAAGCGTAGAGCAAGAATGTTAAAATAGCAAAAGTTATTAGAGAAGGAAAGAATCGCGAGTCGTTCATTTCGAATAAAATTAAAAGACAGTGAAAGAAGTCTTACTGCATCAACAAAAGCTACAGAAGTCTTTGATAAGTATACTGCAAAAATAAATGAAAGAAATGTCTTTGTTCTAAGTGTATTCCCTAATAATGTCCCAGTAAGGGAAATGCCCAACACAGGAGGAGGGCGGGCATAAGGAGTTGAAACAAAGAGGCTAGTTCGTGGAGACTATTTGCAACAAAAAAAGAAGACCAAGCTATCCAAATGGTTCTTGTATTACCAGTTGCTAACAGTACGTGAACTTGCTAAGTAGTGTTGACAAAAGGTTTTAGCGGGGCAGAAGAGATGGGGCGCCTATAAACGAATTTGCGTTTGTTTTTTGCCTTGTCCAATATCGTACACGGGTTTATGATCTCCTTCATAGGAGGGACATTTAAACGCTTAGTCAGAAATAAACCAGTACTACAAATGATAGCTTTAGGATTTCTCGCTGCTTTTTAGTACATGTACTAATGTATCTACCAACATATCATACTCCTCACTGTAATTCCCGAAATCACCTGCAAAACGGTTAATAACATCAGGCGAAACAAATAGAAACGTATCAGCTGCTTGATCCATACTATAGGACTTAGATACTGATTTGCTGCAATTCGTTTCAGTACGTTTTGCCATATTCTCTTGTGTAATGTTAATAAGTCTGACTGTTACACTCGGTGTGCCCATAATTTCTTCACAATAAAAAAGTAAATGTCCAAATTGCTCTTTTTCTTCTTCAGTTGCACTTTTAAAAGTACTGTCGATAGAAGCTAAAACTCCTTTGGCGATCTCCATAGAAGCACCGCTAGTTATTCCTGGGATCATCTGATTGATGATTTGTGTATTTACAGAAATAGAATTGCTACGTATTTCAAGTGTTTTTCTATATTTCTGCACTTCCACAAAGAAACCAGAACCTCTTATAAGTCTCCCCCATTTATTTATATCAAAAAGGGTGATTTCTTGTTTGTCTTTAGCCGCATTTAGAGTCATCGCTTTCGTCATAGCAGAGAATAAAACTGTTACACTATCAAATAAATCTTTAGTTTCCTTTTGTAACAGCTCATCTGTCCCTGAGTAATAGATATTTCCAGTTCTGTTTAATCTAAATTGTGCGATTGCCTCTAAATCGTGATCCAAAATTTTCTCGCTCATTCTTTGCTTTTTTTGATTGTTAATGAAGTTGTTTAAAAATAGGTCTTCGCGGGAACCCCGAACCCGCCCTGCGGCTCACAACCGAAGGGAGTAACAAAGGGCTCACAGAGTAAATATGTGGAGTTTTACTTCGTGAGTTCGCAAGCTCGGTTGGTTCTAATCAAGACTCGCTTTAGCGATCTGCGCTGGCTTGTGCTGGTAGCACAAAGAGAATTAGCGTAGTAGGGGCAAAAGACCGCGTATTTAGCATGAACCCGAACCCAGCTTGCTGGCTCGCGTAAGCAACAAAGGCTCGGCGAACTACAAGCGCAGCGCTCATGAGCAACGCGAACTAAGCCATTACTCATTTTTAAACAACTTCAATTACTAGGTTTTATAGTGCATTCAGAAGAAGACTAAAAATGCAACTCCTAGAATGCTGCTGCAATTTGTATAGTAAGTATTGTTTTGAGTGCTTTACATAAAGTAGCCTAAGTCTAAATTTTTCTATTCAGCGAATACCCTATAAAAGACAAATACGAGAATTTCCGTTTGAAATGTAAAAAGTAAGAGGGGGGATGCAGGAGTATGATTTCACATGAATTATAAAACAAAAATAGACATCAAGGATTGACCGAGATGTCTATTTCTATCATTGTTTGACAAGAAAAAAGATCTAAAAGTATTTACGCCTCTAGTATTCGAGACCTACCGCAAACGCACCACCGTCGTTCCTTTCTCCTTCACCGTCTCTTCGATCTCCTTATACGCATTTTTATAATGATAAAACGGAATATTGGGGTAGAGGTGGTGAATCAAATGAAAATTCTGACTCAACAAAAAGGCCGAAATACCAGGAATGTCCACCACACGCGTATTGAGGTAGCGCTCGCGGTTTTCGTGGGGGTGGTGGGGCAACCAATCAAACGCAAAGGCCAGCAAGGCTTGCGCCAAAAAGGCAGGCAGTACCCACAGCATCAAGGGATAGTAGGCACCGAATTGCGCGATTAAGACGCCCAAAATAACAAATAGTGCGGCCAGTACTGCGTAGCTGATCCACAATTCGCGGCGAATTTTTTGTACCAACGGCTCTTTGCCCAACAACAAGCGCAGGCCTGAAATAAGGTACACAGGAAAGACGGTAAAGGAGTGAAACAGCAGTGAAAAGAAGTTTTTGGAGGCCAACCAATGGTCGGGATCTTTTTCGGGGTCGTTGGTGTGGGCGTGGTGCTTGAAATGGATGATTTTGAACAAATAAAAAGGCGCAAAAAGCGTCCAACTAGACGCCCAGCCAACCACCTCATCCAGCCACTTGGCCGAACTGCTTGTCCCCGAAATATTGGAATGCGCCGCCTCGTGCATAGACGTGAACAACAGATAAGCCATCACCGTATTGAGCAATACGGCCCAACCAATCGCCAAACTGCCTTGCACCGCAAAATAAATGGCGGCCCCGTAAGACAGCAACGCAACCAAGGTTAAAACAATAGTAGGGTAGGCAATGCGGCGGGTGTACTTTTCTCTCAATTGGCGGGCAGAACTCATAACGGCTACATGTTGAATTTATAAAAACAAAAACATAGCAATGCCATGCGACTTGTAAAAGTACACAAGCAGCGCGCCTTTTTCCAAGCTTTCGCCCAAAAAACACCTCAAATTCCTAACAGTGGTACAGAATTGACGCTCAAATTACCATAAAATGGCTTCTCTTTCTCCATCGTATCCCATGTCATCCGCTTTTTTGATTTCTTTGCGCGCCTCTTTGTGGCGCTCCAAGTGGTACAGCACTATACCTCGATAGTAGTGGATGGCGGCGTAGCTGTCGTCCAGCTCTATGGCTTTGTCGCAATCGGCCAATGCTTTTTTTAGTTTTCCTTCTTTGTAATAAGCAAAGCCGCGATTGCTGTACGCATATGCAAATTGGTCGTCCAGCGCCAACGCTTTGTTGCAATCTTTAATGGCCGCAGGGTATTGGTGTAGAGAAATGCGGGCAAATGCACGGTTGTTGTAATGCGCGGCGTTTTCTGGCTCTAGCTTAATGGCGCGGCGGCAGTCCTCTATGGCCGCTACAAAATTGCGCAATTCTAGGTGTACCTTACCCCTAGCCATGTAATAAGTCGGCTCTTTGGACTCTAGTAAAATGGCTGAATTGCAATCTTCTAAAGCGATGGACAATTCGTTGAGTTTGAGGTTGGCTACTGCTCTGTTGTAATAGGCAATGCTGCTGTTAGGATTGGCTTGCAACGCCTCGTCACAATCTTCGATGGCCTCGTTGTAGTGGTTGAACGCAATGTGCAACGCCGCGCGGTGTATGTAATCGTCTTCGCGTTGGGGTTGCAGCGTCAGCATATAGCGGTAATCGCGCTCGGCTGCTTCTACGTCCAGTAAAATTAGATTGAGCTGGGCGCGGTTGTAAAGCGCCAATATGTTGTTGGGATCGTAGAGCAGCGCTTGGTTGTAATCGCGCAAGACTTTGTTCAGATCGCCCAAATCGTGGTAAATGCGCGCCCGAATCAAGTAGGTGTGGGCGCGTTCTTCGTTGAGCGCAATGGCCAAGTTGGCATTTTTGAGGGCGGCTTGGGTGTTGCCTATTTGGCGCATGGCTACTGCGCGGCATTCGTAGGCGAAAGCGTGTTCGGGCTCCAGCCCAATTGCTTTGAGCGTGTTGGAGAGGGCCAATTGGTGGCGTCCCAATTCGCTTTGTGCCAATGCCATCGCACAATACAGATTGGCGGTTTCTAGGCCCTTATCCAAGGCCAGTTGAAAATCGTCCAGCGCGCTTTCAATTTCTTTGGCTTCCCATTTGGAGCGGCCGCGCACGTAGTAGCCAAACGCAAATTCAGGCGAAAAGTCCAAGACTTCGTCAAAGGCTTCGATGGCGCGCTGGTAGTGTTTGTTTTGGTGCAGTAGTTGCCCTTCATTGAAACGCCCGTTGATGTCTTTGGGCGTTTCAGTACTGGGAAATATTCCCTTAAATTCTTCTTGTATGGTTTCAAAACCTGTTAGGAGCGTGTCCACAACGCGGCCAATAATGGTATTGCTCATAGAAAATGTAGCGTTAGACTTTAAAACGGATTAAGTTAGAGGCCCTGCAACGGGAACAACTAAACGCTCTGGAGGGCGCTAGTTGTTCATAAGTTATTCCCAAGTCCTCGTAGTCATCAAACGCACAATTTCTACAATAGTTTTCGTAGCCAATTCCATCGACTCCAAAGGCACGTACTCAAAACGGCTGTGGAAGTTCAGGCCCCCTGCAAAAATATTGGGACAAGGCAAGCCCATAAAAGAAAGGCGAGAGCCGTCTGTTCCGCCTCTAATGGGGCGTGTAATAGGTTCTAGCCCAATATTTTGAATAGCTTCACGCGCCAACTCTACAATGTGCATAACGGGTTCTACTTTTTCCGCCATGTTGTAATATTGATCGGTAATTTTCAAAGAAAAACGGTTGTCGTAGCGCTCGTTAAATTGCTGGATAATATTGGTAACCAGCGCTTTTTTAGCCTCAAATTTCTCTCGGTCGTGGTCGCGAATAATGTAGCGCAATTCGGTCTTGTCCACGTCCCCATTAAAAGACAATAGATGATAAAATCCCTCGTAGCCCTCTGTTTTTTCTGGCACTTCTTGGGAAGGCAAGGTCTTGGTAAAATCTGTCGCTAAGTGGATGGAATTGACCATTTTATTTTTGGCAGAACCAGGGTGTACGATTTTGCCTTGTACGTCAATTTCTGCGTAAGCTGCATTAAAGTTTTCGTACTCAATTTCACCTGGCAACGAGCCGTCCATTGTGTAGGCCCATTGCGCTCCAAATTTTTCCACATCAAACAAATCTGCCCCTCGGCCCACTTCCTCGTCGGGCGTGAAGCAAATGCGAATATTACCGTGTTCAATTTCTGGGTGTGCCAACAAGTATTCCATCGCCGATACGATTTCGGTAACACCTGCTTTGTCATCCGCGCCTAGTAGAGTCGTTCCATCGGTAGTAATGAGCGTTTGCCCTTTGAACTGCGTTAGCTCAGGGAATTCGCTGGGGCGCAATACGAGGTTTTCTTCTTTGTTAATAACCAACTCACCTCCATCGTAATTTTCCCAAACCTGCGGATTGCAACCCGTTGCTGTAAAATCGGGCGAGGTGTCAATATGAGCCACAAAACCGACGGTAGGAATGTCCTTATCCGTATTGGCGGGCAAGGTAGCCATAATGTAACAATGTTCGTTCAACGTCACGTCGCTCAAACCAATATTGCGCAACTCCTCCGCAATCTGCTCTGCCAAGACAAATTGTTTGTCCGTACTTGGAATTTTATCCACGCCAAATTCAGATTGAGTATCTACTTTCACATAACGCAAAAAGCGCTCTAAAATCTTATCTTTCATCTAGGTATTTTTATACAACTTCTGTAAATAAAAAAGTACCAGTAAGGTAAAAAAAATATACTGCTTTCTAAAAAGGCGCGGAATTTAAAAAAAACAAGCGTCTAGGTCTATTTTTCTGATTTTATACAAAAAAAAGGAAAATTAATGCTCCAAAAGCGCAGGTAGTTTTAAAATTAATAGCAACGGTTAATGGTGATAAGGTATTGGTAAATAAAGAATTAAAGGTTATGAATTAGAGAATTCAAAAAAGAAGTAGTCCTAAATGTATTGATAGCTTTTTATAGAAATACCTTTTTTGTCAAAAAACAACTACAAAAAAACCGTCAGACTAAAACCCATTCTTATCATGCGTGTATTTCTTTTGCTTTTTTACGGGCTGCTATTTGCGTATACGAACAGCAATCTACAGGCTCAATGTTACTTGGATTTTACCTACAGCGATTCGGCCAATACGGTCTACCTGCACGCGGGCAACAATACCAACCCACGTCTAGCCTATACGTGGAACATCTGGGATGCCAACAGCAACACCGTAGTGGCCTTAACAGGCGCTAATCCTACCTATACCTTTAGCAGCGGAACGGCGACGGCACACCACATTTGTTATACTGTTTTTGATTCTACAGGGACGTGTTATTACAATACCTACTGCGACAGTCTTTACTTACACAACGGTGGTGGGTCTACGGCCTGCAATGGCGTTTGGGCATCTTATAACAATGCGCGTCCTGTGGGCAATAGTGTTAGTTTTTATTCTACTAGCAGAGGTTTGACTACGCCCATCAACTATTTTTGGCGCTTTGGACCTGCGCCCAATAGTCCCACTAGTACGGCAACCCATGCCACTGCAGTAACTACAAGACCCGATTTGACATCGCTGCGTGTGACGGATTATGGTTGTACGGCGGTGTATATGGATACAGTTTTTGGGGGCACTACACCCTGTGGGGGCTTGGCGCCTACAATCAATACTACCGTATCCAACAGCAGTTCGGCCAGTTGGAACAGTCGGGTGACAGGTGGTTCGGGTAACTTTTTGTACGAGTGGTATTACAATGGCCATCTAATTAGTACGGCTAGTACGGCCAGCCAAACTTACCCGCCTTACAGTTATGGAGTCGTGCGTTTGGAAGTGACGGACACGCTATTCGGCTGTACCCGAGTGGTTTGGGATACGCTTGATTACTGCGCCAATTGGGAAGTCATTGTTAATCACACCATGACCAACAGCAATACCGCGGCGTTTAGCAGCCAAGTGTTGGGCGGCTCTGGGCGCTATGCTTACCAATGGCAGCTAGAGCTGGGCAATGGCAGTGCCGTTAGCAACAGCGAAAATCCGAGCTAC
>CAYUZF010000175.1:774-1517 GCA_964449615.1 uncultured Aureispira sp. | reverse complement strand
TTCCGCGCCTTACGGTAGCGAGCAAGCAACACTGACCGTTTATGATAGTGCATCGGGGTGCTCGGTGCAGCAAACCCACACCGTGTATACTGCCGATCCTTGTACCGCGCAAGCTTCCTTTACGCAAGGCGTGACGCAAACAAATAATTTCACCTTCACGCCCAACTTGAATGGGTTTGTAGGGGGCCTAACCTACCAGTGGCAACTGGGCAGCGCAGGCAGCAGTACGTCGGCTTTGCCAACGGCGGTGTTGACCACCACCGAAGTGGTTTGTTTGACGGTGAGCGATGCCAATTGTTCGGATACTTTTTGCGATACGGTGTTGGGCATGCCTTCTATTTGTACTGGAACCACAGGAAGCCTCAGCCACGTGGCTGTTGATAGTAATATCTTTAATTTTAGCAGTCAGGTGTTGGGTGGTTCTGGCAACTACGGCTACGAATGGCAGATAAACGGCGTTGTAATACCCAACAACAACAGCGCTACTTTGCACCACGAGTTTTCCGCGCCTTATGGTGTGGCTGCGATAGTGCTAACCGTTTACGACAGTACCAACAACTGCGTGTTGACACTGTCGGATGTGGTCACTACTTCCAATCCTTGTGCGGGCAAAAGCGTGCATGTTGTAGCGTCGCACCACCCTGCGTTAAACAACCGCTTTGTGCTGCATGCTGTGGCCAATGGGTTTGCCCATCCTACTTATACTTGGGATCGTTATTATAACAATGGCCCTGTAGCCATCG
>CAYUZF010000175.1:0-764 GCA_964449615.1 uncultured Aureispira sp. | reverse complement strand
TTACAACAACAGCTTGGCTTGTGTAACGGTGACCGAAGGCGGGTGCAGCATGGTGCATTGTGCGCGCGTGACGCAACCTGTGCCGCGTTGTGATAGTTTTGAGGCGGTGGTCAATGGAACTGTGTTGGGGGTAGATACGGTGCAGTACAACAGTTTGGTGACGGGTGGAACAGGAAATTATACCTACCAATGGGATTTCAACGATGGCAGCAGCAGCGCTTTAACAAATCCTTTGAAAATCTACCCAACGGCAGTCAACCGCCATTATGCGGCTAATTTAATTGTCATTGATACGGCGACCAATTGCGCCAGTTGGGATTTGGATTCTATGGAGGTATGCGACGGTTTTGAGGTGACGATTGATGGGTTGATGGATACAACAATGGTTAATCGGGTGACCTTTACTAGCCATGTTGCCAACGGCTATGTAGGGCAAAATTATAGTTGGAACGTAAGAGGCGTACAAAATACCGCGCCTAGTTTTACCCATATTTTTGGGGCGCCTTATGGGAGTGCGGTGGTGCAATTGACCGTAGAAGATAGTGTTTGGGGCTGTCGGGTTACGGTGCAGGATACGTTTGTAATAAGCGACCCTTGTAACACCCAAGTATCTTTTGCGGCAAGCCTTAACAACAACAACACGGCTACAGTAGTGCCTTCCGCCAGTGGGTTTGACAGCAGCGCGCTTTCTTACCATTGGCAAATAGGCAACAACACCGTTAGCACAGCGGTTATGCCTACGATTAATAGCAATCAACAACAAG
>CAYUZF010000174.1:8410-11048 GCA_964449615.1 uncultured Aureispira sp. | reverse complement strand
ATTACAGTTACCGTACCGCCTTTGATTGATTACTGTGGCGATAGTGTGACCATTGTGGCGACGAGTCCTAGCGCGGTGTTGTTTGAATGGTCGTTGACGCAGAATTTTGCCACCATCGTGGCTACGGGCAATCCCGTTCGGGTGCAACCGCAAACCCGTCCACTCGGAGGCTATTATGTACGCGTTACCAATGCCTTTGGCTGTTCGGCTACGGCCTTTGTGACTGTGCGGGAAGGTACAGCGGCCAATGTTGGGTTTGCTTACCAATCGCTGGGCTGTTCGGATAGTTTGCACTTGCAATTTACCGACCAATCGACGCCCACAGGAGGCAGCCCAATTGTCGCTTGGAATTGGAGTACTTCTAATGGGCAATTTTCCAACCAACAAAATCCTATTTTTAGTTTTGGTCAAAGCCAAAGTATCTTGGTGAATTTGTTGGTTACTTCTGCTAATGGCTGCACGGCCATTAAAACAGAACCTGTTGCGTTTGACTTAGCCAACTATACTGGGGACACTACTGTTGCGCTTTGTGCGGGGAATACGTCTACACAACTCAACGTAGGCGGCTCCACCAACGTGGCTTATCAATGGTCGCCCGCGACGGGATTGAGCAGCGCTACTGCCGCGAGTCCAACCGCAACGCCGCCGAGTTTGCCGTTTACTTATACCGTTACCATCACGGCCAACAATGCCGTAGATACTTGTGTGCAGGTGCATCGAGTAACGTTGGTTCCTGCACCGCCGCTTCTTATAACGGTTACCAACGACACGGCAGTTTGTGCTAATGTATACAACATGCAGGGCAGCTTTGTGAATGCGACGCAAGTGGATTGGTCGTTTAGTCCCGTCTTTTCGCCTGTTGCTATTTCCAATGTGACGAGCTTTTTTGTGGGCTTGCCTGGTCCGCCCAATACCTTAACCATGTATGTGCGTGCGTTTGACCAATACGGGTGTGTCGTGAACGACACGGTTCGCGTGGCACGGCAGTTGTTTCCTATTCCTACTTCTTTTACCACACAAATCAACAATTGTGAAGATACCTTAGATGCGGTCTTTACCAATACTTCTGTGCTGCCCGCAGGATTTCAGTTGCAAAGCTACGATTGGAGTTTGGGCAATGGGCAGACGGCAACCAGCCGCGACGCCTCAGCGAGTTATACGCAACCCAATCCAGTAGTGCAGCTAACGGTCACGGCTACCAATGGGTGTACAGGAACGTTTACGGATACGTTGGCTTATCGCTTGCCCATTTTGCAAGGGGCGGATAGTGTGGGTTTGTGTGGGGCAGATTCGGTACAGCTCAATGTAGGAGGTGATTCGCTTTTGTTGTATCAATGGTCTCCAGCAACGGGGTTGAGTGCCGTCAACAGTGCCAGCCCAATGGCGCGTCCTTTGGTGAATACTACTTATACCGTAACGATTACGTCGCCTAATGGGCAGGACACTTGCAGTGCTATTTATCAGGTAATTGTTAATGTGGATGATTTTGTTATTAATGGAATGAACGATACGCTGCTTTGTGAAAACAGAATTAGCCTACAGGCGAATGCGCCTACAGGAACGCAATTACGGTGGTCGTTGGATGCGGATTTTACAACGGTATTGGGGGTTGGAAACCCTTTTACGACTTATGTCAATGATCCGCGTTGGTTTTACCTACGTGCCAGCAGTGCTTTTGGCTGTACGGCTTTGGATTCTGTATTTGTGGATTATCGGCGCGATGGTATTCCTGTAACTATAGACCGGCTGCCCTTGCTTTGTGGCGATTCGGTGCGGGTGCAGTGGTTGGGCAACAGCCTAGATAGCGTGTACCAATGGCAGTGGGATTTGGGCAATGGACAATCGACAACACTTCAAAATCCTATTGGTAATTACAACAAAGATAGTACTTATACCATTGCGCTACAGGTGCAGGGTGCAGGCACTTGCGTCGGTTTCGAAAGCCAGCAGTTGCGGGTATTGTTGCCGTTGCTGGACATTCCAACTAGTAGGGTGAGTACTTGCGGAAATGATTCTATACAGTTGTTGGTCAATACGCAGCCCGACCGCGTCTACCAATGGACGCCCAACATAGGCCTAAGCGACCCCAACAGCCCCAACCCGATGGCCTTACCTCCCGTTACAACAACTTACCGCGTGCGCAGCTATGGCCTCTTAGATGTGAATGGAGTCGTGGATACCTGTTGGATTGAAGATACGTTGCAGGTGGTGGTAGAGCCAGCGCCTACTTTAGCAATAGCAGGCGATAGCGTGCGCTGTGACAGCAGCTTGTTCCAATTGTTATTACAATCCAATACCACCAACACCGCGCAAACTGCTTGGTCGTTGAGCCGTGATTTTCGAACTATTTTGTCTGCGAACGATTCCTTGAGCATCGGCACTGCCAGCTCGCAATGGGTATACGGCCGCGTTGGAAATGCGGTGGGCTGCACAGCGGTGGATTCTATTTTGATACAGAACCAAGGCTTTGAGTTGCAACTCAATAATCCTGCGGTGTTGTGCGCTGGGCAGCCGCCGAGTTTGCGCGTGTTAACAATGCCCAATTTGACGGGGATAATTTACCGCTGGTCGCCTGCCAGTTTGTTGGCATCTGGGCAAGGCACCGATAGTGTGGTTTTAATTGCCGCGGTAGATACGG
>CAYUZF010000174.1:6469-8400 GCA_964449615.1 uncultured Aureispira sp. | reverse complement strand
CGTTGTGGCTCAAAATGCGTTTGGCTGTACCGATTCGGCAATGGCTACCACGCAAATTGCGCCACCAATCAATTTGAGTGTTTCGTCCGATAGCTTATTGTGTGATTCTACTCCCGTGTTGTTGTCTAGCAATGCTGCCAATGCTCAACAGTATCGCTGGTCTACTGTGCTTGATTTTTCTACTGTTATTAATCAAAATGCGCAATGGTCAGCCAACGTTCGAGCAGGGCGGCGCGTTTATTATGTACAGGTAGAAGATGACTTGGGTTGTGTGGCAGTGGATTCGGTTGTCATCGAATATTATCCCGCTGCGATAGATTTGACAGCGGTGAAACCACCTTGTACGGATAGCAGTACGGTACTGACAGGAATAAATTTTTACCCAAATGATAATTTGATCTACCAATGGAGGGCAAATGGTGCGAATTTGGTGGGGGAAGATAGTGCGCAATTGACAGTATGGCCCAACGATAGTACCCGCTATAGTGTGTACGCCCAAAATCAGTATGGTTGTACGGACAGTGCTGCGGTTTGGGTGCAAGGCAGAAGGGACAGTTTGTTCTTGGCCGTGAGCGCGGATAAAGACACCTTACGGCCTGGTGGGCTGGTGCAATTGATGGCTACGCAACGCGCAGGTTATCAATACAACTGGCAGAGTGAAGCGGCTATGAGCAGTACTACTATTTTTGACCCTAACAGCACCCTTGACCAAACGAGTACCTTTTACGTTACCATTACGGATGCACAGGGCTGTAGCCGCAGCGATTCAATTACCATTTATGTCAACAGCAGCATTTGCGACGATCCTTTTGTGTTTGTTCCAAATGCGTTTACGCCTGATGGAGATGGTTACAATGATATAATTTATGTAGAAGGAAATAACATAACCCATATAAATTTTGTAATTTACGATCGCTGGGGGGAACAAGTTTTTAGTACAGACGAGCAACAAAAAGGCTGGGATGGTACTTATAAAGGGAAGGCCTGCCCGCCTGATGTTTACGGCTACTATATGATTTGCCGCTGTCTGGATGGCGCGGAGCTTATTAAGAAAGGAAATATTACGCTACTGCGATAAATATATAACGCATCAACTAACAATGAAATTCAGTTCAATCCTACTCCTAGTCCTATTTGTTCTCGGTGGCAACAGCCTAGCACAGGCACAGTGTTCGACCGATAACTTAGCAATAAGCGACACCTTGGTCGTATCGGAACCAATCGACAGTTCCCAGACCTTGAAAATTTTAGGCAAGCATGTTAAAGAGGTAAAACTGTTGCTGTACAGCAGAATGGGCAAGAAATTGTTTGAATCTAGTTCTTCCATTATCGGTGCCGATGCCACTTCGTTCAAAGAATTTGATACGGGTTGGGATGGCACTTACCAGGGGCAACACCTAAGCGAAGGCCTATATGTTTATATGATCGAAGCGCAATGCGCCGATGCCAACCGCAGCACCGTTCGCAAGAGCGGCACCATTATTTTAACCAATCGACTGGTTCCCTAAAGCGATTTCCCCACGCGCTACAAGGTTACTTTTTGACAAATCACCGCACCATGAAGCACTTATTTTTACTCAGTTTTGCATTGCTGTGTTCCAGCGTTTCTTTTGGACAAGACCTTCATTGGTCGCAGTTTGAATATGCGCCGCTGCAACTCAATGCTGCCCATACTGGCTTATTTAACGGGCATTATCGCGTGGCGGGCAACTATCGCAGCCAGTGGTTTGATGTGCCTGTGTCGTACCGCACGACCGCTTTGAGTTTTGACGCGCATCTATTGCCCTATAAGCTAGAAAACGATGTATGGGGGGCGGGTTTGAGCTTTTTTCACGACCAAGCAGGCGATGGACAATTGAGTACGCTCAGCGTTATGGCGGCTACGTCGTATACCAAACGCATTACCAAACGCTTTTTTATCGGGGCTGGGG
>CAYUZF010000174.1:1966-6427 GCA_964449615.1 uncultured Aureispira sp. | reverse complement strand
TGACCACATTAAGTTTGCGGGTAAAACCAATTTAAATTATTTGGACCTCAATGCAGGGTTGAATTTCCGTTACCAGCAGAGTGACCGTACTTGGATCAACTTGGGGGGCGGTATTTTTCACCTCAACCAAGCACCCGTTTCTTTCATGAGCGATGCCAATGTGCGTTTGCCCATTCGTTGGAATGTCGCGTTGAACGCTTCGCTGCGCGTATCAGAGCGGGTAGATCTTATGCCGAGTGCGTTGTTTCAACGCCAACTCACTTACCAAGAGATCATCTACGGCGCTAGTCTGCGCTACCATTTTAATACCAACCCAGGGCGACAAACGTCGGGAGAAATCGGTATTATGCACCGCTGGGACGATGCCGTTGTGGCACGTCTAGGATTTGCTTATCAGAATTGGCACATAGGGTTGAGTTACGACATCAATGTCTCTGGTTTTACAGCTGCGACAAGAGGAAATGGCGGTTACGAATTGTCCGTTATTCACATTTGGAGTCCAGTGTTGCCTATGGAAACGGTTAAAACCTGCCCTATATTTTAAGATACTTTCCCAAAAATGGACATCGGGTACTTTCGTCGAACACCGTCGAAACGAGTCGAGATGCGCCTTTTGGAACACCACAAACGCCTAGTTTTCTATGAAAAAAGCATCCCAATTGCTTGTATTGTTGACTGTTTTATTATTGGGGGTAGTCGCCCCGCAGGTCAATGCCCAGAACCTAAAAGCGTACGAGCGCGCTGCGGCAGATGCCCTTGAACAGGAGTCTTATTACAATGCCATGTACTATTACGACATTGTATTAAAATCCAAACAGACGCCACAATTGTATTATAGCTATGCACAAGCTTGTCGTTTGTCCTACGCCTACGAAGAGGCGGAAGCTGCCTACCTCAAAGTGATAGAAAGCCGCGATAGCCGCCGCTTTCCAATGGTGGAGTACTATTACGGATTGGTGCTTAAGCACAACGCCAAATACAAAGAGGCCAAGCGGGCGTTTAGAAACTTTTTGAATGCGTATCAGAAAGAGAATTTTTATAAAGAAAAAGCCGAGCAAGAACTTAAATCTTGCGATTTTGCCCGCGAACTGATCAAGCGCCCAAAAACTGAAAAAGAGCTGCAATTTACACATTTAAGTGAAAACGTAAACACGAAGTATTCAGACTTTGCAGCGCATGAAATTGAGGGCGTACTTTACTATTCTTCGTTGCGCTTTGAACGCAAGGAGCAGAAAGGAGAGAAGGTAGACCGCGAAGCCGACGAGCCTTTGGTGGCTAAAATTTTATCGACAGAAGATTACGAAAAGGAAAAGGGGGCGCAGGTGAAAAAACTAAATTTGCCTTATGCCAATTCGGCCAACTCTGCTTTGAGCTACGATAAAAAATACTTGTATTTTACGCGCTGTTCGGGAAAGAAAACCGACAGTGTGCGTTGCGAAATTTTTCGGGCCGAGCGCCTAGAAAACGGGCAGTGGTCGGCTGCCGAGCGCTTGCCCAATCCTATCAATTCTAATGGAGCTACCACTACACATCCCAATTTAGCTTGGGATGCTCAAACTGCACAAGAGTGGTTGTATTTTGTGTCTAACCGTGCGGGCGGACAAGGGGGCTTGGACATCTGGCGCGTGGCGTTGGGCGAGGATTTGAGCGCAGTGCAGCCCGAAAATCTCGGGCCAACCGTCAACAGCAAGGACGCTGAAGTAACGCCGTTTTACGATGCGCGTACCAAGCGCTTGTACTTTGCTTCGCGTTGGCATTTAGGCTTGGGCGGCTACGATATTTTTTATAGCCAACACCAGGGAGCCAACAGTTGGGGCGCGCCCACCAACATGGGGCTGCCGTTCAACTCTGCGGCCAACGATTTGTACTTTGTGGTGAATGCCGATGATACAACGGGCTATTTGGCGAGTAACAGAGACGGTTCGCGAACACTAACCAAAGAAGCGTGTTGCAACGATATTTACCGCTACGCTTATTTGACACCAGATACCATTACAATAGACAGCTTTCTACCGCCGCTCGTGGATACGCCTATTGTGGCCATCGTTCCACCTGTAGAGCCAGACCCAGTGCCTACGCCCGATCCACTTCCCGATCCCATCGAACCGCCTGCAACAACGGGGTTGATTATTGAAGAATTGGATAAGTTGTTGCCTTTGAGTTTGTATTTTCACAACGACGAACCCGATTCTAATGTACAGGTGCGCACCACCAATACGCCTTACGAGCAGAGTTATAGCCACTACATAGGCTTGTTGCCCGAATACCTTCAGCAGCATACACAGCAATATTCGCCCGAGCGCGCCGCTTCTGAACGCGTTTTGGTGCAGCAATTTTTTGATGATTATGTAAGAGAAGAGTACAACCGTGCACCACTTTTCTTAGATAAGTTATTGGAAGCGCTGGAGCAAGATGTGAAACTAAAATTGTACATTAGAGGTTATACCAGTCCGAAGGCAGACGCCAATTACAACATCGCCTTATCCCACCGCCGAGTAGCGAGTTTGCGCCAATACATCCTGGACTATAAGGGAGGGGCATTAAAGTCTTATTTGGACAACGGTCAGTTGCTAATCAAGGAAGCTATGCTAGGAGAATCCGCTGCTCCCGCGGGGATTAGCGACGATCCAAACGATCCTGCTAACTCTATCTATGGCGTGCCCGCTTCCAAAGAACGCAAGGCTGAGATTGCGGTGGTAGTCGCGCAGTAGTTTTATTATTCTTTAAAATATTTGTAGCTCTTTACAACTTCTTGTAAAGGGCTACTGTCGTTTGGGTGTATACGATCATTAAGGTTTTATTAAGAAAGAGGAACCATGTAAAGGGGTGGAAAACAACAATAATTTTATCATTTTCAGAAAAGTCCATTCATTATATGGAGTAATCAACTTCATAGAAAATACATTTTTTTACTCCTATTCAGTAGATTAGCTGTTTGTAAAGTAGTCTTTAAATTTGGTCAACGATTAAAAAACGGGTACTTTTACAAAGATGGTTCATTTTATACTTGCGATAGACAATAAGTTGAACTATTTACAATCTCCCTATCTATTCATCTTATCACAACTTCTTTAGGGGCTAGCAGGTGCCCAAACAAACAAACAAATTATGAAGCATTTATTTACCTTGTTGTTGGTGGTAGGTTACGCGCTAACCAGTGTGGCGCAATGTACCTATTTCATTGATTTAAACGATTCCTTTGGGGATGGTTGGAACGGCGCTAGTTTGGACGTTTCTATCAATGGAACATTTTTTAACAATTACACCTTACCAACGGGATCTGCGGCGACCATTAGTTTTCCCGCAAACAACGGTGATGTAGTCGCGTTTACGTACAATTCAGGTACTTACGATAACGAGGTAACTTACACCATTCGCCGAGCAGGTAGTGTGCTATTTAGTGATGGAATAAATCCTTTTATTGGTTTGGCTTACACCCATACTTGTGGGGGCTGTGACCCTGTTGGTGCTACGACTGTTACCAATGTAACTTCTACTTCTGCGGATATCAACTGGACGCCCAGCGCTAGTGGTGGTACTTCTTGGATAATTGAGTATGGCGTAACAGGATTTCCCTTAGGAACGGGAACGGTAGTTGCTACCAATACCAACCCTTTTAATATTTCGGGCTTAAGTCCAGGAATTACCTACGATGCTTATGTATACAATATTTGTCCGAGCAACGATACTAGTTTTGCTGCTGCTGCGGTGTCTTTTTCTACGGCATGCACCATTTTTTCAACCTATCCTTACCAAGAGGGATTCAATTCTAATTCACCCACTCAGAATTGCTGGACGGTTTTAGATCAGAATACCGATGGGGATACTTGGAACATGGATTATGCGTTCAACCCTTTTGAAGGCGATGAATGTGCAATTATCAACACTGATTTTAACAGTGGAAGCAACAGTGACTTTTTGATTTCTCCTCAATTGTTGTTGACAGGTGCGGAGCGCCTGCGGTTTAAACACCGTTGTAATTCTACTTTTGAACCCAACGATTACCGCGTTGTATTGTCTACAACGGGTCGGGATGCCACTGATTTTACCACTGTGTTGTTCAGTGATACCTCTGAATTAATTACTTACGAAGAAGAATTGGTAGACTTATCAGGTTATACAGGCAATGTTTTTATTGCTTTCGAAATTCCTGCTGGTGGATTGGACGGCTGGATTCTATACATAGATGATGTTATTTTTGAGCGTCCGACGCAAAACGACGCGGGCGTATCTGCCTTGGTTCAGCCCACTGTTCCCAGCACACCTGGATTTACACCGGTTAACGTAGAGGTAACCAACTATGGGTTGCGCCCACTGAGTTCTTTCTTAGTAGAATGGTCTATTGGAGGGGTCGCCCAATCCGCTGTTCCGTATACTGGCAATCCTCTGGCCAATGGGGAAACGGCTGTTGTAAACTTAGGAAACGTCAATATTCCAGCAAACAGTTTGGACATGAGCTTC
>CAYUZF010000174.1:0-1956 GCA_964449615.1 uncultured Aureispira sp. | reverse complement strand
ATGGTGTGATGGACGAAGAAACCAACAACGATACCTTAGAAGTTACCTTGTGTACGGGCTTGTCTGGCGTATATACCGTTGGACACCCAACTGCAGATTTCCCAACCATAGCCGATGCCCTTAGTGTATTGGAAAATTGCGGCGTAGAAGGGCCCGTAACGCTAGAATTTCAACCTGGCACTTATGCAGGCGCCTTAAAAATCGGTAGAATTCCTGGAGCGAGCGCTACCAACATGGTAACATTGGACGGTTTAGATAGAAATACAACTACCTTGACACACAATAGTTTGCTGGAAGGTGCTGCTACGGTAGTTTTTGATAATGCACAATACATTACGGTACGTAATTTTACTATAGAAAATACAGGAACAAGTACGGCTTATGGTGTTTTATTGACCAACCAAGCCAATTATAATACCATCGACAACAACAACATTCGTATGGTGGTAGGTACGGCTACTAATGTAGTGGGGATATTGGCTTCTGCTAGTCCAACGCAAAGTACTGGCACGCAAACAGAAGGAGACAATGCCAACTGGAATACCATTAGCAACAACGATATTGCTGGGGGGAGAACCAGTATTTTATTAGAAGGGGGCGAAAGAGATTCTCTTAATGTTGGAAATAAAATAATCGGTAACGTGCTGTACGATGCAGACGATTTCGGAATTTACGTAGACGAGCAAGATAGTTTGTTGATCGAAGGCAATACCATTCGCAATTTGGTAGCATCTGGTAGCGATGCGGTACAATTATTTGATGTGCCCAATGCTAGAATCATCAAAAACGACATTGATTCTCGCGATTACGGGGTAGCTGTATTTGGTTCGTTCAATGATCCTAGTGCGGGGTTGTACATCGCCAATAACCTAATAAGATCAAACGATGAGGCTCTTTATTTGAGCCAAGTAATTTCTTCTCAAATCTACCACAATAACTTTGCAGGAGCAGGTAGAACTGTTTGGTTGTCTGGGCAGCAAAACATCGACTTTAGAAACAACATCATGTCAACGGCAACAGGGACTTGCTTTTATACAACGAGCAATGTTTCGATGTCGTTCATGGATTACAATTTGTACTACATCGTAGGGGTGGGGGATGCCGTTTATTTTGGCAATACTACTTACAATACTTTAGCCGATTGGCAAATCAATGGAGCCGCAGGTTACGATGCCAACTCTGTAGCGGGTAATCCAAATTTTGTCAATGGAATTCGCGCAAGCAGCACGGTGCCTGTTGATGCGGGTGACCCTTCTGTACTAGTAATGGAAGACATAGACGGAAATGCACGTCCTTTGGGTACAGCACCCGATATTGGAGCTAATGAATACCGAGTTATTGCCAATGATGCAACCGCATTGAGTTTGGTGTCGCCCAATACAAGTTGCGGCAACACCAGTACCGATGTAGTTATAGAAATTGCTAACATAGGTGCTAATACTGTAGCGAATGCGCCTGTAGTTGTAAGTATATCGGGTGCCGCTACAAATATTTACACGGCTACTCTACCTATATTAAATGCAGGTACTAGAGGACAGTTGACGGTAGGAACGTTGAATACAGCTGCTGGAGGTACGTACAATTTTGAGATTATTGTTAATTTAAGCAACGATGGCAACCGCTCTAACGATACGTTAAGAACAAGTATTACCATCAATCCAAACAACCAAAATGCCCTAACTTTTGCAGGGGACAATGCCATCTGTGAAGGGGCTACGGCGCTGGTAGATGCACGCGCTAGCTACAGTCCTAGTACGGTTGTTTGGTACGATGCTGCTGTCGGAGGCAATGTAGTAAATGTGGGCAGACGCTTCACAACGATGCCCCTGACCGCAACAACAACTTATTACGCAGAGGTACAAGGATGCAATACCCCAAGAGCTGCTAGAACAATCAATGTAGACAACGTAGGGATTGACTTGGATCTCGGGCCAGATTTGACGGCTTGTGGCGGAG
>CAYUZF010000173.1:8997-11086 GCA_964449615.1 uncultured Aureispira sp. | reverse complement strand
ATCGGATTTTAATACCTTTGGAGGCTATGCTACCCACGTTGTGGCAGACAAGCGGTTTGTGCTGCAGATTCCCGACGCGCTGGATCTCAAAGCCGCTGCGCCCATTTTATGTGCGGGCATTACAACCTATTCTCCTCTGCGCCATTACAATGTGAAAGCAGGTGATAAAGTGGGGATTGTAGGTATTGGCGGCTTAGGGCACATGGGCGTGCAGTTGGCCAAAGCGATGGGCGCAGAAGTAACGGCCATTACCACCAGCGAAGAAAAACGCGAAGATGCGTTGGAATTAGGAGCCGATGCCGTGCTGTTGTCTACCGACGAAAGAGCGATGGAAGAACACGCGCTGCAATTTGATTTTATTTTGATAACCATTCCTTATGCATTTGATGTCAATCCTTATGTCAATTTGCTGGCGCCTAGAGGAAGTCTAGTAACGGTTGGTTTGTTGGGCGAATACAAGCAGCCCTTGAACAACATGACGGTTGCCAAATTTGCCCGTTCTGTAGGCGGTTCGATCATTGGAGGCGTCAGAGAAACCCAAGAAGTGTTGGATTTTTGCGCCGAGCACCATATTTTACCCGAAGTAAAAATGATCAACATCAAAGACATCAACGAAACATTCGACAAAGTCGTCCACGAAAAAGCAAGGTTCCGATACGTCATTGACATGTCGTTGACGTAACGCCCGCCAAGCAAAAAAATATATGCCCGCCGAGGAATAAGATTCGGCGGGTAATTTTAACAAAATAAGTCGCCCCACATATAAGTCCCAACACCTCAATGCCCAGCAGGCAAAATCCGATACAGCCAGCAAGGATTCAACGCACCGATCCTCTCCTCCTCAAATTCTCGTACAAACTGCATCCCAATTTTTTCCATGACCCGCTGAGATTTTATATTACTGTGCGGCGTAGCAGCATAAATAGCAGGCAATTGCAACGGGCCAAAACCATACTGCAAACAAGCCCGTGCGCCCTCCGTCGCAAAACCCTGGTTCCAATCGCGCTGTTGCAAGCGCCACCCAATTTCGGTAACAGCGCCCTGTTCCTCCAAGTAAGTATGTTGCGACAAGCCAATAAAACCGATAAAACGCTGCGCATCTAGCCGATCGACCGCAAAAAAGCAGTAACCGCGTTCGGCATAGTCGCGTTGCATGCGTGCCACAAAGGCCATAGTTTCTGCAAGACTTTTGAGCGCAGGAAAAAACTCCATAACAGCAGGATCTTGGTTGAGGGCTTGTATCGGTGCCAAATCGCTGTCTTTCCAGGGGCGAAAACCCAAGCGCTCAGATTCAAATAGATACATGGTATTAGTTGGTTTTGAAGGGGTAAAACCCTAAATTTGAAGGAAGATGTTGATCAATTAACTAAAAAACGAACAGCCCTCAAACGTTCGAGTATAAAATTCTCTTGTTCTATGCAAGCTTTTTTTAAGACCTTTTACCCTACCTTAGACGAGCTCCTAAAACATCCTCAATTCAAGCAAACACGCGAGGAGGTCTGGCAGGAACTGCAAGACTTGGACTTACCCATCGACTACCAGTATTTTCTAACAGAAATTGCAGGGGAAAGACCCAAGTTTCCAACGTTTAGTTTGAGCGACGTACTGGGAAAGCCGTTTCGATCGCGAGGAATTACCATACAGCGTTTTGTTCGATGGAACGAACTCGACAGCAGTTACCCAATGGGATACGTAGATATGGGCGAAGGGGGCTTGGTAGTAGCAGAAGTACAGGAAGGAGGGGTCTTGCTATTTTGTGGCCAAAAGGGCGGTGGTATTTATTATCAAAACAGGGACAACGAATTGCTGCGCATTGCCGATAATCTATTGGCATTTTTACAAAAATGTATAAAACGCACTCCGTGGACGCAGGAAATGTTGGTGCAGATTCTCAAGCGTAACGGTATTGGACAGGGAAATATAGTGTATGAAAACTTTGAGAATTTTCCCAAAATAAACGCTTATAAGGAAGTGGTTTGTTTGCAGCACTACCAAGGACAAATAGATTATTTAGTTACTAAGAGTGCAATCGTCTTTTTTGGAGAGCAAACCCGCGAATATTGGCTGGAAGAATTGGAAGAAATAAATT
>CAYUZF010000173.1:0-8987 GCA_964449615.1 uncultured Aureispira sp. | reverse complement strand
ACTGGCTGTTAATCAAATAGATCACTTGTACATGACCCTAGATTTTGGTTATCGGCAAGAACGCTTGATTTGTCGCCAACTACACGAACAGCGGGTAATCAACGACCTGCTGAAATTTATCTTGCAAGCCAATAAGCGCTATAAATAGGAGATTGTTAGGATAAAACAAGCGTTATTACTATTATTAAGTAGTTTTTGTTGGGATTTTTGCCAACTAAATTGGCCATTGGAGTTTTTAATTTAGGTAGAGAATTAAGAGATATGACAACCACATTTTTAAACAACTTCACGACGTCCCTACAACAGACGCTGTACCAACTATTCACCAGCATTTAATGAAACAGCTATGATTAAACTATCTACCTTAACCGTTGGCGAGGTGTGCTTTCCGCCTTTACAACTAGAAAAAGGAGACTGGATTAGTATTGCTTTGCCTTACCGTTTTCACGAATTAATACCTGCTTATTGTCGACACATCAAAGCCTCTAGCGACGAAGGTATTTTTAAACGGAGAGTTTTGTTTAAATGGCTAAATTTGACCCACACCAATAAAATTTACAGCAGGCAAGAATCCTTACGAGAATTAATCGAACGAGAACCCGACGTAGATGAAGACTTTTTAAAAAATTATGTTCGGCAAGAACTAGGGTTAAACGACAAACGCCGCATTACCACGTTGAGCAACGAAGATAGCATCCCTTTTTTGTACCAACTTCAAAAACACAAAGCCGATTTAATCGTTTGCTCGCGCTCTGGACTAGAAGCCACGGCCAAGAAACGCATGGCAGACTTGCTTTTAAAAGACCGTGCCGAGCAGCGTATTATAGAATTTTGTTCCCCTTACAATGGAATTTATGATGTTGTAGAAGGGACACAAGAACTGCGTTTGAGCAAGAAGAGCGAGGTTTAGTGTGGTGGTTATGGGAATTATTGGATACAAATAGCTGTTCCAATTTTTTCGCCCTTTGTTACTATTCTTGTAAACTTCAACAACGATTAACGCAAAACCACTCCAACTAATGACAACAACGCCCATTCGCTTTTACAATATTGGAGAGCAATACGGCCAATTCTCCAATTTTGCCCTCTACAGCATTCGCCTAAAAGGCAAAACTTGGCCAACCGTTGAACATTACTTTCAAGCGCAAAAGTTTGCAGGAACGCCCCACGAACAAACCATTCGAAAAGCCAAGACGCCCATGAAAGCGGCCGAACTGGGGCGCAGCAGAAAACACAAGATTAGAAAAAATTGGGACAAAATGCGGGACAATGTTATGTACGATGCCCTCTACGCTAAATTCACCCAATACGCGGAGTTACGCGCCTTGCTTTTGTCCACAGGCGATGCCGCGCTTATAGAGGCTTCGCCCAACGACCGCTACTGGGGCGAGGGGGGCGATCGAAAGGGCACCAACCGCCTCGGCAAATTATTGGTTAAGTTGCGTGAAAAATTGCAAGAATAAGTACGTTAACTCCATAACATAACGCTCTATGGCCAACAACAAACTTTTAGTCAACGAACGACAAGCAGATTTAGGAAATTTTATGGTAGGCCGCTTGCTGCCCTTTCGCAAAAAGCGCCAAGTAGGCCCCTTTACCTTTATCGACCACATGGGGCCTGCGCAGTTGGGCAATGGGCGTTATGTGGACGTCGACCAACATCCGCACATTGGTTTGAGTACCTTGACGTATTTGTTCGAAGGTGAAATTGAGCACCGAGATAGTTTGGGGAGCGTGCAGATTATTCGGCCTGGCGATGTGGGTTTTATGACGGCGGGTTATGGCGTAACGCACACCGAGCGCACACCACAGCACTTGCGGGGCAAGGGGGAATTTGTCATGCACGGCTACCAAATTTGGGTGGCTTTGCCCAAAGAAAAAGAAACCATGACTCCCCAATTTGATTATTACCCCAATACCGATATTCCAACTTGGGAAGAAAATGGGTTGGTTTTTCGCCTGGCAGCGGGCAAGGCTTTCGGACGTTCTGCGCCCTTGCAGGGCTTTTCGCCGTTGTTTATGGTGGATGTTTATGCAAACAAAGACACAACCCTATCTTTGCACGACCAATTGGAAGGAGAAGTGGCGTTGGTTATTGTAAAAGGAGCCATTACCGACGATGGGCAGACCGTAGAAGCAGGGCAAATGTTGATCAGTAAAACGGACAACGCCTGTGCAATTCAATTGAATGCAGGTACCCAAGTCTTGTTGTTTGGTGGGCAGCCTTTGGCAGAAGAACATTATTTGTTGTGGAATTTTGTCTCGCACAGCAAAGCGCGTTTGCAGGAGGCCAAAGACGATTGGATCAACCGTGAATTCCCAACCGTACCCAATGACAACACCTACATCCCGATTCCAACGTAATCGCATACGCCCCGCCCAAACAACATCACAGCACGGCCACCCCGTCTTCCAAACCCCGCAGGGTCAAGGGAAACATACGCCCATCCATAAAATTTTCCAGCAAGCCAATAGAATGTGTGTATTCCCATTCCGCCTTTGGAGTGGGATTGAGCCAAATCATATTGGGAAATTGTTTCTTGAAGCGCTGTAACCAAGTAATGCCTGCTTCCTCGTTGTAGTGTTCTACGCTGCCATGGCGCATAGTAATTTCGTAGGGCGACATAGCCGCATCGCCCACAAAAATAACCTTGTAATCGCTGTTGTAACGGTTTAAAATGTCTGTAGTAGGAATGAAATTTTGACGCCGACGGTGGTTGTCTTCCCAGAGGCGTTCGTAAATGCAGTTGTGAAAATAGTAGGTCTTTAAGTTTTTGAATTCGTAACGCGCCGCAGAAAAAAGTTGGGAGCAGCGTTCGATGTGCTCATCCATAGAGCCGCCAACATCGAGCAAGAGCAAGATGTTGACCGTGTTTTCTTGGGCACGCTGAAACTGTAAATCCAAGTATCCAGCGTTTTCAGAAGTTTTTTTAATCGTCTGCTCAAGGTTCAACTCCCAGTGGAAGCCAGAGCGCGTGAGACGGCGCAGGCGTTTGAGCGCCAGTTTAAGTTGGCGCGTTTCCAATTCTACATCGTCACGTAGATTAGCAAACGCCCGATCTTCCCAAACTTTAACCGCACGACGGTGCCGAGATTTTCCCTGTCCGATGCGAATGCCTTCGGGGTTGTACCCAAAAGCGCCAAACGGGGAAGTGCCCCCTGTACCTATCCAGGTGTTTCCTCCTTGGTGTCGTTCTTTTTGGGCGTTGTAAATTTCTTGGAATTGTTGGATAAGGGCTTCGAGTCCACCCATGGCTTGGATGGCTTGCTTTTCTGCCTCGGAGAAATGGCGGTGTCCTTTTTGATTAAGCCAGTCTTCTGGAATTTCGTATAGCGCTTCATCGGTTATTGTTTCTATGCCCTGAAAATACAAACCAAATAGACGGTCGAAATCGTCCAGATGCTGTTCGTGTTTGATGAGAATTGTTCTACAGAGGTAATAAAATTTCTGTAAATTTTGTTTAACCAAATTGTTATTTAACGCTTCGAGCAGCGATAAATATTCACCAATACTGACAGGGATACCCTGATTTTTGAGCAGTAAGAAGAAATCTAAAAACATGATGGTTAGCGTTTTAGGTAGCGCAAAAGGTCTAAGTCTTGCTCATTTTTAAGCAATGCACCCACCAGTGGAAAACGACCTTCTTCGCGTGCTTTTTTTAAGGCTTCCTCATTGATTCTCGACAGCATCAACAGTTTAATCCAGTCCAACAGCTCACTAGTAGACGGCTTTTTTTTCAGGCCGCGCAATTGCCGCAACGCTTGAAATTGAGACAAGGCTTCCTCCAACAAACGCTGCTCCAGATTGGGATAATGCACGTGGACAATCTTTTCGAGGGTGTCGCGGTCGGGAAATTGAATGTAATGGAAGAAACAACGCCTTAAAAACGCATCGGGCAGCTCCTTTTCATTGTTAGAAGAAATAATTACAATGGGCCGCTGCTTGGCGCGAATCAAGCGCTGCAATTCGTAACAGAAGAACTCCATTTTATCCAATTCCTGCAACAAGTCGTTGGGAAACTCAATGTCTGCCTTGTCGATTTCATCAATAAGCAACACCACGCGTTCTTCGGCTTCAAACGCTTCCCACAATTTGCCCTTCACGATGTAATTAGCAATGTTGTGAACCCGCTCATCGCCCAGTTGCGAATCGCGCAACCGCGCTACGGCATCGTAGTGGTACAAGCCTTGTTGCGCTTTTGTACTGGATTTGATGTGCCAAGTGAGCAAGGGTTTGCCCAAGGCTTGGGCGATTTCCTGCGCCAGCATAGTTTTGCCCGTCCCAGGTTCGCCCTTAATGAGCAAGGGTTTTTCCATAGCAATAGCGGCGTTGACAGCGAGTTGTAAGTCTTCGGAAGCCACGTAATTGGCCGTTCCTTCAAAAGTTGTTTGCATTAAAGAAGTGTTGTAAATAGACAAAAAATGGATAACAGCCCCCAAAGGTACAGAGATCTTCTAGCAGAAGTAGAAGAAAAGCTATCTTTGTTGTCAAATTTTAGTTTTATAACAACCCAATGAAAAAGGAACAACAAACAGCCCTCGAACAGCTAATAGCAAGCGCCAGCTTAGAAAATACCGTATTGACTTATCAATTGTTGCAAAGTCAATTGGGGAAAAGCAGCACCGCAGCCATTGCCTACCTTCTTACTTATCGGTTGAACCACCCAAAAAAAGACGAGGAGCAAGTCACCATTTTCTTGAGTCCTACTTGCAAAGTTGTGTTTATGCTGGAACACCTCTCTGAGCAGGGCACTACTTGTTCTTTTGTATTTCATTGTTATCAACAGCAAAAACGCGTAAAGGAGGACTTTTACTACGTATCAATGGACGATTACGACGATTTAGAAGACGCTGAGACCATTCACATTGGCAACTATAGACCTGCTAATTTTGAACGATACATAGACTATTTTTGCCAAGAATACGGCAGTTTTTTAGTGCATTGTATAGAACACTAACAGGGACTAAGTCTTGGTTTTGCTTTTTTGTTGGTCGATGCCTAGGTACGTCGCTTGCCCTAAAAAACCATTGGGCATATCCTCTACGCCAGGATAACCCAGCTCAATATCGCGCCCCGAGTAGGGGATGTAATTGGTGCCGAACAAATAATCCCAAAGGCTCAAAGTCAACGCGAAATTAACCCCTGTGCGCCGCTCTTCGGGCAGGTGGTAGGCGTGGTGCCAGATGTGCATTTCTGGACTGTTAAAAATGTATTTGATAATAGGACTGATCAAGACCCCCAACAGCATCGCAGCCCCGATCACTAAAAGCGCCCCAACTCCTGTAGTTTCCAACGCTACAAAAGCCGCAAACGAACCAAGCAACCAACCAAAACCCAAGCCTTTTGCCCACTCTGGCAGTTGTACATTGGCATGGTTGTAATGGCCGACAATCAGCGTAAATATATGAATGACAAAAAAATCATTGAGTCCAATGCCAATCAATGCCAGCGGCAAATATTCCAGCGTTTTATACACCACATTTTCCATCCAATGGTAACGCAAATGCGCCGCAAACCCCATCTCGCGTACCGAGTGGTGTACCTTGTGAAACTCCCACAAAAACGGCACCCGATGCAACAAGCGATGCACCCACCACTGCACGAAGTCCCGCACCACAAACCCCAACAGCAAATGCGCCCAAATCGGCCAAGTCTGCACCTCCAGCGCTACTAAATTGGTAATGCCAATGGCCGACAAGCCATCCGCAAAGAGCTGCACCAGCACATTGCTCGCCGCATGAAAAACCAAGAGTGAAAACAAGAAAAAGTTGAAAAACATGTAAAAGGCATCCAACCAAAAATCGCGGCGAAACTTCGGCTGCTCCCTGCGCCACGGACGCAGCAATTCTAAACCAAAGAAAAAGAGCGAAATGAGAATTAGCAAATAAAAAAAATTCTGCCAAAGCGGTTTGTAGCTGTAATTGAGCGTGATCTCGTTGAACAAATACTGTCCAAATTCTCGGTAGGAGTTGGTGATGGTTTGCCAGTACGTTTGCATGAATAGAGAGGAGTTGAAATAGCTGGTAACAAAGATATTCTAAGAAACACGAACTAAGCCAAATTATAAACTTAAAACAACGAACAAAATAGAAAAGAAAAAAATTACGAAAAATAGAAAAAATGTGATCTTTTCTACTAAAAATAGACAAAAACTCAGCTGTTCTATCTTGCGTTAGAAACGCGCAGTAAAACCGCTTTTGCTAAACAAGTTATTTTTATTTGAGGAAGTATAAATTTTGAAGAAAGAGAATCCTCCAAATTCAATAAAAGATGACGAACAAGGGGAGGGGATTTTTGAAGAAAAATGCTTAAGTTCACTTAAAAAAAGAGAGTATTAGCCCTCCATAACTTCAAATTAAAACCTTAAAAATGAAATATTTACACTTAACTCTACTGCTTTTACTAACCAGCTTAGCAGTGGCTCAACAAACTGATCTAGCTCAAGCCCAATCTTTTGCTGCCCAACAAACAGCCGCTTTTGAAGAAAACAAAGGACAAGTATGGGACAGTCAAAAAAAGCCAGCTATAGCTGTGCAGTATCATTATCAACAAAAAGGAATAGATATTTTTATGTTGCCTACAGGCTTGGCCTATCAGTTTAGTCAACTACACTATCCAGAAGGATATCAACACCATTCAAAGGCGCTACAGCCAGAAGAGAGAAAGCGCCAAAAGGAATTGAACAAACAAATCAGGCTGGAGACTTATAGGATGGATATGGAATTGGTGAATGCTAATCCAAATCCAGTGATTCTAACAGAAGGTAAAAGCCAAGATTATGTCCAGTATTACAATAGAAATGCTTTGTATGTCCACAGCTTTCAAAAATTGATTTATAAGGAAGTTTATCCAGGAATTGATTGGGTCATTTACACCACAGAGCAAGGTTTAAAATATGATTTTGTAGTCCAAGCAGGGGCAGATCCCAGCCTCATTCAAATGCAATTCAAACACCATGAAGGGTTAAAAATCAATGCAGATGGAAGCTTTACCTTGTCCAACAGTATGGGAAAAATTACAGAGCAGGCGCCTATTTCCTTTCAGGGAGAACAAAAAATTGCTACAGCTTTTCAGTTAGAGGGGGATATTATTTCCTTTGGCTTGGAAGTTTATGATGCTACTCAAGCGCTAATTATTGATCCTAGTTTGATTTGGGCTACTTATTATGGAGGGACACAATATGACCATGGACTTAGTTGTACAGTAGACAACAATAATAATGTTTACCTGTCAGGATATACTTATTCTACGAACAATATAGCTGCTGGAGGACATCAAAATACTCTTGGAGGCAATAATGAGGATGCTTTTTTAGTAAAATTTAATAGCAATGGAGTTCGCCAGTGGGGAACTTATTATGGAGGAAATGGTAATGAATCAAGCCTAGACTGTGCAGTAGATAACAGTGGAAATGTATTTTTAGCAGGGTATACTGAATCTACTAATAATATAGCTGCTGGAGGACATCAGAATACTTATGGAGGGGGTAGTCATGATGCTTTTTTAGTAAAATTTAATAGCAATGGAGTTCGCCAATGGGGGACTTATTATGGAGATGTAGATGTAGATGATGGGGCAGGTTGTGCTGTTGATAATAATGGAAATGTTTATATGACAGGATGTACTCAATCTACTAACAATATAGCTGTTGGGGGGCATCAAAATACCTCTGGAGGCAGTGAGGATGCCTATTTGGTGAAATTTAATAGCAATGGGGTTCGCCAGTGGGGAACTTATTTAGGAGGAAGTCTTAGTGATTGTGGATGGGCTGCTACAGTGGATAATAATGGAAATGTGTATATAACAGGAACAACTATATCTACTAGCAATATAGCTGTTGGGGGGCATCAAAATACTCTTGGAGGCAATCTTGATGCTTTTTTGGTGAAATTTAATAGTAATGGAGTACGCCAATGGGGCAGTTATTTGGGAGGGAGTTTAAATGATTTTGGGTATGGTTGTGTAATAGATGCTAATAATAATGTGTATGTGGCAGGGAAAACTCAGTCTACTAACAATATTGCTTTAAATGGGCATCAAAACACCTCTAGAGGCTTTGAAGATGCTTTTTTAGTAAAATTTGATAGCAACGGGGTTCGCCAATGGGGGACTTACTATGGAGGAGTAGGAGGTGATACAGGAAATGATTGTGCTGTAGATGCTACAGGAGCTGTTTATTTAGCAGGATATACAGGCGGTTCTACCAATTTGGCGACTCCTGATGGACACGTGAATACACTAACAGGTGGAGGGGGGTATGATGCTTTTTTAGCCAAGTTTGATGGTAATGGGGTACGTCAATGGGGTACCTATTACGGGGGATTTGCAGGAAGTTTTAATAGTGGGGGGGATGATAGAGGCCTAGCCTGTGCTGTAGATGGTTTAGGCAAGGTTTATCTGGCAGGCCACACTTATGCTACTAGTAATATAGCTTTTAATGGGCATCAAGATACCATTACAGGAGCCTTTGGAGTTTATGATGCTTTTTTAGCCAAATTCGAAGGAATCAATTGCCCTACTGTAAATACCATTATTCAGCAAGCAGCTTGTGGAAGTTATACTTACAATAATGTAACTTATACTACATCAGGTTCTTATGTAGATACTCTAGTCACCAGTGCAGGCTGTGATTCAGTAGTGACTTTGAACTTGACTATTAACAACAGCACAACAGGTACAGACCAACAAAGAGCTTGCAACAGCTACACTTGGATAGACGGCAATACGTACACTGTTTCTAACAACACGGCTACTTTTACTATAACCAATGCAGCAGGTTGTGATTCAGTAGTAACTTTAGATTTGATTATCAATTCTCCCACTACAGGCACAGATGTCCAGACCGCTTGCAACAGCTACACTTGGATAGACGGCAATACGTACACTGTTTCTAACAATACGGCTACTTTTACTATAACCAATGCAGCAGGCTGTGATTCAGTAGTAACTTTAGATTTGATTATCAATTCTCCCACTACAGGCACAG
>CAYUZF010000172.1:4769-11162 GCA_964449615.1 uncultured Aureispira sp. | reverse complement strand
CGGCACTCCAACGCGCCCCGTCTTTTTGGGTAACTTGGTAATAGCCAAAGCCCTCTTGTTGTGCGCCGTTAAAATCTTCATTCTTAGGATAGCCCAATTCTTGCCCTGCGGCTACAAAAATAGTAGACAACGGATTGTTGTAGCGTCGGTTGGTTACATTTAAAGGGCCGCCCTGTCCGTGGTAATTGTTTTGAAGCACCTCTTGATGCTCGGCCTTTTTAAAATAAGGCAACACCTCCTTGTAAGACCAGCCTTCGTTGCCCAACACGCTCCACTCGTCGTAATCCTGGCGCGCTCCTCGAATGTAAATCATCGCATTGGTACTGCTACAACCGCCCAACATTTTGCCTCTAGGCAAGTACAAACTACGATTGTTCATACTCGGCATGGGTTTCGTATAATACTGGTAATCGTGTTTGGTTCTAAACAGCTTAGGAAACGCGGCGGGAATACTAACACTGCTCATATCGTCCTTGCCGCCTGCCTCTAATAATAAGACGTTAATGGTAGGATCTGCACTTAAGCGGTTGGCCAAGACACAGCCCGCCGAACCAGCGCCAATGATGATGTAGTCGTAAGTCATGTGATTAGGATTTTATACTTGTTATAATAATAAACCTATTACTCCTCGCGCCGACTGCTTACCATGCCACTTAGCAGCAGACCTAAGCCCCCACACAACAACACCAAAATTACAATCAAATCAAACGCCGACATGTATTGTAAGCTAAAATGAGTATTGGCAATCACCCCAAAAATTAACGCCGTCAAAGAACCCACTGTAATCAACCAGCCCAAAAGATTTCGAGCATTAAAAAACAGCATGCCCACGCCCAACATGAACACAATCATAATAGAACCCGAGGTAATACCAAAGCCCCCCACATTAAACAGCGAGTACCGCCCGCGAAACATAGTTCCAATATCTACCCGAATAGAATTAAGCATTAAATAAAGCCCGCCAACAAACATAATAAAGCCCATAAAAGAGCGCGCAAAGCTACTTCCCATAATTATCTAATTACTGTGGTTTGGTAAAGGTTACTGGTTGATAACAATACAAGGATAAGAAAAAATTCCTAGAAGCAAAGTTTTCATTTTTCCTATGGGCTGCTTACCTTGTTTATTCGTAATAATGTCTATTATGGTTATTTATAAAAAATAATACCACCTACATGACTAAGCGCATCGACTCTTTGGAAGCGTACCAGCAAACTTACCAACACAGCGTAGCGCAGCCCGAAGCCTTTTGGGCTGCCCAAGCACAGACTTTTCAGTGGCATCGCCACTGGAGCCAGGTGGTCGATTGGGAGTTTGAAACGCCTAGAGTGCGCTGGTTTGAGGGGGGGCGGCTCAACATTACGGAGAATTGTTTGGATCGGCATTTGGAAATGCGTGGCGACCAGATAGCGTTGATTTGGGAACCCAACGAACCCACAGAAATGGCCGTTGAGTACACCTACAAAGAACTACACCGAGCCGTTTGTCAAGTAGCCAATGTATTTAAAAAGCTAGGCGTAGTAAAAGGCGACCGCATTTGTTTTTATATGCCGATGGTGGCCGAGTTGGTCATCGGGATGCTGGCTTGCGCCCGAATTGGAGCGGTGCATTCAGTGTTGTTTGCAGGCCTTTCGGCCAACGCTTTGCGCGACCGCATAGAAGATGCCCAAGCAAAATTGATCCTTACCGCAGATGTTAATTGCCGAGGAGAAAAAAATATTCCTGTAAAGGCTGTAGTAGACGAAGCGTTGGCCGAGGGGGGCGATTCCGTCGAAAAAGTATTGGTGTACAAACGCAGCGCCCGCGAAACGCCCATGCAAGCCGAGCGCGATTTTTGGTGGCACGAGGAATTGATCGGCGCTAGCAGCGACTGCCCTGCCACGGTACTAGAAGCAGAAGATTTTTTATTTATGCTCTATACCTCTGGCTCCACAGGCAAACCCAAAGGCGTGGTACACAGTTGTGGAGGGTATATGGTGTACACCGCTTATTCGTTTCAGAATGTCTTTCAATACCAAGACGGTGATGTATATTGGTGTACGGCAGATGCCGGTTGGATTCCAGGACATTCGTACTTGGTGTACGGCCCGCTGCTTACTGGCGCTACAACGCTAATGTTTGAAGGGACACCGACCTATCCCGACGCCAGCCGTTTTTGGCAAATTTGTGAAAAACACCGAGTCAATCAATTTTATACGGCGCCCACCACCATCCGTGCTTTGCAAGCATACGGAGATGCCTATGTAACAGGCAGTGATTTGAGTCGTTTAAAAGTTATTGGAACCGTCGGCGAACCCATCAACGAAGAGGCTTGGTATTGGTACCACGAGGTGGTAGGCGAGGAGCGTTGCCCCGTGGTCGATACGTGGTGGCAAACCGAGACGGGCGGAATTATGTTGAGCGCGTTGGGCGCGTACAGTCCTCCAAAAGCTTGTTTTGCAGGCTGGCCCTTGCCAGGGGTGCAGCCTTGTTTGCTCAATGCAGCAGGCGAAGAAATTCGGGAAAGTGGGGTGGAAGGTTTGTTGTGCATAAAATACCCGTGGCCATCCATGATCCGCACCATTTACGGCAACCACGAGCGCTGCCAACAGGTTTATTTCAAGCCGTTCAAAGGGTACTATTTTACTGGCGATGCCGCCAAGCGTGATGCAGAGGGGCGTTACCGCATACTTGGACGTGTAGACGACGCCATCCAGGTTTCGGGACACCGCTTAAATACTGCCGAAATAGAAGACGCCATCAACAGCCATCTCCACGTCGTGGAATCGGCAGTCGTAGGCTATCCGCATGCCAGTAACGAACAGGAAATTTTTGCTTACATCGTCCCCACCAAAGAAATAACCAACCCAGCCGAATTCGAGCAAGAAATTGCCTACATCGTTCACAAAAATATTGGCAGCATCGCCTGCCCCGATCAAATTAAGCTGTTGCCTGACTTGCCCAAAACCCGTTCGGGTAAAATCATGCGTCGTATTCTAAGAAAAATTGCCACAGGCGATACGCAAGACCTCGGCGACACGTCTACGCTGCTCAATCCTGAGGTAGTTCATAAATTGTTAAAAGACTTGCTGTAACCATGAAAGAACAAGTTGGCAACATCGACATTTATCTCCTAGATCAACTTCTAAAAGGACGCTACCAACCCAGCAATCGCGTGCTGGATGCAGGCTGTGGCGGTGGCCGCAATGTGTTTTATTTTTTGAAAGCGGGTTACGAGGTGTACGGCATAGACCGAAGCGAAGAACGGCTGGAGGAGTTGCGGGCGTGGTGTGGGGAGCGGTTTCCCGAATACCCGTTGGAGCGTTTTCGGTTGGGCGGCTTGGAGCAGCTGCCGTATTCTGATCCGCAGTTCGATGTGGTTATTTGCAATGCCGTGCTGCATTTTGCGGACAACAAAGCTCATTTTGAAACCATGCTGGAGGAACTGTGGCGGGTGCTCCAACCACAAGGCCATTTGTTTGTGCGCTTGGCTTCTAGTATTGGAATCGAAAATAAAATAACAGCACTAGGCGCAGGACAGTTTTTACTACCCGACGAGTCGATTCGGTATTTGGTCAATGAAGCCGATTTGCTCCGCTATACCCAGCAATTGGGCGGTACCCTAACCGAGTACATTAAAACCACCAACGTGCAAGGGCTGCGCTGCATGACCACGTGGTGCCTACAAAAAAACGCCGTTGCTCAAAAAAATTAATGGCAGCGCAAGAAAAGTTGGTTCTTTATTTGTATTGAGTCTAATTAAGCATTATATTGTGACGGTCAAGCAAGCACGCCCACGTTACTCATTTTAAAGGATAAACCACATCAACAATGAATCCGTTAGAACTGCATTTAGCCCCTGCTCCTTTGATTCCTGAATTTGACTGTAAGAATTGCAAGAAGAAGTGTTGTAAGAAATACAAAAAAGGTAAAAAACAATGCAAGCGCTGTCCTAAAGAACCCATGCTGTAGACTTTCTGGGTAGAGGCATCCTTACCCGTTTGTCTAAGACACTTCCTTTATTTATAGAAAAAATAGTACAAAAATGGAGCTACCCCATCTATCGGGATAGCTCCTTCTGTATTTTGATTTTTCTTTCTTACAAGCGTCCTTTTTGTTTCTTTTCTGTAAAAATAATATCTACGCGTCTGTCGGCTCTATCGCCTTTGGCGTTGCCCGTCCCGCCTTTGCTGGGGTCTTCTTCGCCCAGCGGCACAACCGTCAACAGCCACGGCTCTAAACCTTTGTCCAACAAATATTGGCGCACTTGTGCGGCGCGGCGCATAGACAACTGCATGTTTTTCTGTGGGTCGCCGTCGGTACTGGCATTGCCTTGTAAATAGACTTTGATTTCGCTGCCGCTGTCCTTTGCCGTTTTTAAAGCTTGATACACCGCATCCAAATTAGCTTTAGAGGTCTCGCTCAAATTGGTTTTGCCCAAGTCAAAATACACTTCGCCTACTTTTTTGTATTGCAGCGGTTGGTTTCTAATGGCTTTGCGCAATTCTTCGATGGCTGATTTATTTTCATTGATCTCTGAATTTTGGCGCTGCAATCTGTCTTCCTGCGCTTTTAACTGTGCGTTGGTTTTTTCTATGGTCGCATTGGTTTGATCTATAACAGTAGTCAAGGAATCGGTGCGTTTCTGAGTGGTTTGTAAACTCAATTCCAAGTTTTGGTTGCGCTCTTGCAACGCATCCAAATTGGTTTCCAAACGCTCTACCCGCGCATTCTTACCAAACCGATAAGCCAACATAAATTCGTGTTGCGTACCCATGCTGTTCTGAATGGCTGCGCCCACATTAGGACTAAAGGAATACGCAAACAAGAAATTTTGCTTTACTTGTACCCCTAGCGTAAGATCCAAATTAGCCATAGAAATGGCGTTGTTGCTAGAGCGGTAGCCTACACCGAGCCAACCAATCCCTTCCATTCCCACTACGATATTTCCTTCTGCTTGCACGGGAATATCTTGGATAATGCGCAATAAAGCAACGGGTTTGACATAAAAGGGGTGCGGTTTTTCGCCTTTGTTAAAGGTGTATTTGTAACTCGCCAACCCAATGAACTGGCGGGTATTCACATACGATACTTGGCCACTGTTTCCCAAAATCGGACTGAGACCAATGTTTAAGCCTTGCAACATAGAAATACCCACGTGTAAGTCGCGCCATTGATAATCCAAGCCCGCACTAAAATCAAAAGTAGTACCCGTACTTTCTGAAGGCAATAATTGCGGATCATCGGGATTATCGACCACCGCATCGGGGTAGTTAAAGCGCTGGTGTACAAAACCCAAGGACAAACCCGCACTTAGGCCGTGCTTGAAATCAGCCGATTTTTGAAAAGGAATGTGGTAGGCATAACTGCCCATGCCGCCCATGTTGGTGGTCAAGTGGGCTTGGTCGACGTAAAACATACCGCCCAAACCCATGTTGCCGAGTTTTTCGGTGGCAATGGGCGATTCTAAACTTACAATGCCACTAAATGGGGAACTAGGTAGATCTGTCCACTGCTTTTTGAAATGGAAGCTGGCTGTTCCAAAATCGTTTTGTCCTGTACGAGCAGGATTGTACAGATAGGGATTGTAGACATAATGGTTGAGCAGTGGAAACTGCTGTGCCTGCGCCGCTACCGACCAAGCCACCAATGCCGCAATTGCTAAAATTTTATTTTTTATAAACATGATAATGAATTGCATGATGAGAGAATAGCAAAGAGCAGCGGGAAATAAATTTGGTTCTATTCCCGCTACTGTTTAAAAGGTTTAGCGCTTGATTGTCACAGCACCTTTTACGATTTGATCGTCTTGCTCCAAATAAATAACGTACCAGTAAGTGCCATTAGGCAATTCCTGTCCGTTGAGCGTACCATCCCAGTCGTTTTGGTAATTTTGGGTGTTCAATACTTCTAAACCACCACGCGTGATGATCTGCAACGTATACGGGCCAACCGTAGCATCTTGTAAGAAATCTACGCGCCACGTATCATTGATACCGTCGTTGTTCGGCGTAAACAAATCTACAATCTTAATGTCCTCAATAGAGGGGCGAACCACCGTCAACACAACATCGTCTTTGGCCGTACAACCTCCAGGCGTTGTGCCAATTACGCTAAGCGGATAAGTACCTACCGCAGGCGCTGTGAAGACAGGGTTGCTGGCACTTGGGTTGTCCAAGTTAGCCGCAGGCGACCAGCTGTAGAACGCTGCTCCCGTCGCTTGTAAACGATAAGGCGTCCCCAAAATAAGCGTAGTATCAACACCTGCATCTACCGAACTCGCATCGCGCACAGCCACTTCTGTTTCGTAAACGCTAGAGCAACTGCCTACCGTAACGGTAACGCTATAAGCGCCCGTTGCATCGGTTGTAGCATTAGAAATGGTCGGTGTTCTATCGTTGGACGCAAATCCAT
>CAYUZF010000172.1:0-4759 GCA_964449615.1 uncultured Aureispira sp. | reverse complement strand
ATTAGGACCAGTCCAAGTATAGGTGGCACCAAATACGTCTTCTACTCGAAGTTGCACCTCGTCCTCCACGCAGACGGGGCTGTTGCTGCTGGCCATGCCCGCATCAGGCAAGGAAGTAATCATCACCAAAGTAGACAGAGGTAGAGAAGTACAACCCGAAGCAATATCCGTAGCCACTACGTTGTAAAAACCTTGATTGTCTAGCTCACTGACACCAACAATACCCGCATTGGGAGTGTTTGCTACAAAACCGTTAGGCCCTGTCCAATCGTAGATGACAGTACCTGCAACAGATCCTAGAGCAGTCAAGCTCAAATCATCGCCTTCACAAAGTGGGCTGTTGCTGGTGGCCGAACTCAATGCAGGGCGGTCGCTCACGGTTACTTGGGTAGAAGCAGGGGTAGAAGTACAGCCATCTACTGTTACCACTACGTCGTAGGTTCCCGCTTGCGCTAAAGTAATGTTCGACAAAGAGAACGTAGGTGTACTTGCTGCGTAGCTATTGGGGCCAGTCCAGAAATAACTACCGCCTTGTACGGCGCTGGCTTGGCCAAAAACCGTTTCGCCCTCACAAACAGGGCTGTCGTTGAAGACCGTTGGCGCAGATGGAAGCCCTTTCACCGTTGCTACAATGGTAGTAGGATTGGATTCGCAAGCGCCTTGTGTCTCTACTACGGTATACAGATAGCTGCCCGCCGCTAAAGTCGCTGCGGAAAAACTCTGCGTAGCACTACCCGCAGACATCGGCAAACTAGCCAACTGTGTTCCTGCATTATCATAAAAAACTAAATTACCTGTACCCGAACCCGTCGCGGTTAAAACAACTGGATTGCTTTCACAAACTGATACGGGACTGGCCGCAGGCGCTAAAGGCTGTACATTAACCACCACTAAAGCAGCGGTTAAAGCACTGCTGCAACCCGTGCTAGCGTCGGTTGCTTGCACATAGTAGCTGCTGTTTTGAGTGGTCAAGCCTGTCGTAAAACTGTTGCCTGTACCTACGGCGTTGTTGGCCGAAGCATCGCTGTACCAAGTCAAGGTTTGATTGGCACCCGCAGTAGCCATAAGCGTAGCCGTGCTGCCCGAACAAATGGTATCGTTCATGGCTACGGGAGCAGTAGGCGAGGGGTCAACGGTTACACTGGCCACATCCGCAGCGCTGCTACAACCGTTGGCATCTACCGCTACGGCGTAATAATCGGTACTGGCCGATAAGGCCGAGGTAGTATAAGTAGTGCTTGTCGCTAATAAATTGCTCAAAGCAGCGTCGGCGTACCATTGAACAGAACCGTTGGCGGTTAAGGTAGCGGTTGCCCCAGCACAAATAGTAACATCGCTAGCGCTGGGTATCGCTGGCAACGCGTTAACCGTTGCAGCAATGGCAACCGTATTAGAAAGACAAGTACCATCGTCTTGCCGTACGTAGTAATTGTAATTGCCTGCGGTCAATGCGCCTGCGTTGTAACTGGCGTTGTTGTTAACGCCCATCGCTACACTGCTAAGTTGGGTGCCGGTATTGTTATAAAAAACCAAACTACCTGAACCCGCACCTGTTGCGTCTAAAACCACATCCTCGCCTTCACAAACCCGTATAGGCGTGGTGACGCTGGGAGTAGCGGGTAAGGCATTTACAGTTACTTGCGCGGTAGCAATACCACTCTGGCAACCAGTACCACCGTCCACTTGATAAGCATAGTAGGTGGTATTTTGCGTGAGTGCTGTAGTTGTAAAGCTCGCTCCTGTGGCTATCGTGTTCATACCTGCTGGATCGCTCGTCCAGGTGGTAGTACCTGTCCCTGTAGCAGTTAAGGTAGCCGTTTGGCCTGCACAAATACTGGCATTGGTTGTTACAGGGGCAGCTGGTAAAGCATTGACGGTAACGGTAACGGTAGTCGCTGAACCTTCGCAGCCATCTGCACTAGTTTGAGTGGCGTAATAATCCGTATTAGCCATTAATGGGCTTGTGGTGTAAGTAGAACCACTACCTACCAAGTTGGTCAAAGCAGCATCGCTGTACCAATTCAAATTGGTACCTGTCGCCGTTAAAGTTGCCCTTGCGCCTGCACAGATACTTGTACCAGCAGCCGTTGGAGCGCTTGGCAAAGCATTAACGATGGCAGCAACAGCTACCGCATTAGAAAGGCAGTTGCCGTCGTCTTCGCGCACGTAGAAGCTGTAGCTACCTGCGGCCAATGCCCCAACGTTGTAACTAGCACTGTTGTTGACGCCAACGGGTACGCTGCTCAAGGACGTGTTTGTATTGTCATAGAAAACTAAATTGCCTGCGCCTGTACCTGTTGCTTGCAACACCACATCTTCCCCTTCACAAATAACAATAGGTGTTGCAGTGCTAGGCGTAGCAGGCAACGCATTTACAACGGCGGTTACGGCTACGCCCACACTCACACAACCCGTAGTCGTATTGGTTTGAAACGCGTAGAAAGTCGTGTTTTGTGTCAAAATCGCCGTGTTAAAGCTAGCACCAGTACCGACCAACGCAGTACCTGCGGCATCGCTGTACCAATTGATGGTACCTGTACCTGTTGCCATTAGTGTAGCCGTATCCCCCGAACAGATCGTGTCGTTCATAGCGGTAGGCGCTGTAGGCAGTGGCTCAACCGCAACAGTTGCAGTAGCAGCAGCGCCTTCGCAGCCGTCCGCGCTCGTTTGCGCGGTATAGTAATTGGTTGTCGCCGTTAATACAGGTGTGGTATAACTGTTGCCTGTAGCAATTAGATTGGTCAAAGCGGCATCGCTGTACCAACTCACGGCGGTGCCTGTTGCGGTAAGGGTCGCTTGCTCGCCCGCACAAATGGTCGCATTGCTTGTCGTCGGTGCAGCGGGCAACGCGTTTGCCGTTGCTGCAATGGCAACTGGCGTAGAAAGACAAGTTCCGTCATCGGCACGTACGCTAAAATTATAGTTGCCTGTGGGCAATGCCCCCGCATTATAGCTGGCGGTATTGTTGGTGCCTGTGGCGGTACTACTGAGTTGTATATTGGCATTGTCATAAAAAACAAGCGTACTCGGACTTGCAGTAGTCGCATTCAACACCACATTCTCACCAGCACAAACGACTATAGGAGAAGTAGCGCTAGGAGGAACAGGCAATTGATTGACAACCGCTGTCACGGGAACACCTGCACTTATACAGCCCGTACCAGGATCGGTTTGAAAAATATAGTAGGTCGTTGATTGCGTAAGAATCGCCGTCGTGAAACTAGCGCCTGTGTTTACCAAATTGGCTCCAGCAGGATCGCTGTACCAGTTGACGGTACCCGTACCTGTTGCCATCAAGGTAGCGGTTTCCCCTGCGCAAATATTAGCACCCATAGGCGTCGGCGTAGTAGGGAGCGGATTGACCGTTACAATAACCGTGGTAGAAGCGCTTTCACAACCACCGCTGTTGGTTTGTGTAGCGTAGTACGTCGTCGACGCCGTTAAATTACCTGTGTTGTAAGCATTACCCGTTCCTATCAGGTTGGTAAGGGCGGCATCGCTGTACCATTTTACACTGCTGCCTACAGCGGTTAATACGGTGCTTTCGCCCGCACAAATTGTGCTGTTGGCCGAGATCGGGGCAGCAGGCAAGGCATTGACCGTAACGCCAATAAGTGCCAACGGAGATAAGCAATCGCCGTCATCCTCCGCAGCGTAGTAGCTGTAGCTGCCCGCAGCTAATGCCCCCACACTAAAGGTAGCGCTAGGATTGGTGGTAGAAACCGTTGTTCGACTAATTTCTACCAGATTGTTATCATAAAAAACTAAATCACCACTGCCCGAACCCGTAGCGCTTAGCAGTACATTGTCCCCTGCACAAACAGCAATGGGGGTTGCGCTGGGCAAGTTAGGCAGCGCGTTGACGACTACTTCGGCAGAAGTCAACGGCCCCACGCAGGAGCCAATGGATTGCGCTGCGTAGAAAACAGTATTTTGAGATAGAATGGGTGTGGTATAAGAAAGCGTAGGCGCTGCGCCTGTTGCAACAGGCACTTGTCCCAAAGGATCGGCATACCAAGTCAACGTACCAGCACCTGTTGTTGTAATCGTAGCCGTTTGACCTGCACAAATGGTATCCAATGTTACAGTAGGCCCTGTAGACGTAGGAACAACGTCAAAGTTGAAGTAAACGGGCGTAGACCAGCCACAGCAATCGTCGCGTAAGCGCAAGCGCAACTGATAGTTGACCGTCGTACCCGATACAGGCGTAGGAAAAGACGCCACTTGTGTATTAAAGATAGCCGTGGGCGTTGTTGTATTGTTGGCGCCTTCAAACAAAATCCACTCGTATTGATCAGCGGCTGTAGGCGTACTCATATCGAAGGTTTGCCCTTCGCAGACCGTTGTGGGCATGGAACTGGCAAAGGTCGGCAGTACCCGCGCTTGCGTAATCTGTATAAAGTGGGGGTAGGGCGCACCATTGATGTTAATGCTTTGGCTGCCCACATTATTATAACTAATGATTGCTGTATTAGAGGTATTGTTGTAAGAACTAACACCACTGCGCAAATCCTCGATGTAGCCTGCACCGCTGGGCAACCCCCAAGTACCTCCATTTTTAGTAATAATGATTTCGGAATTTTGGCAACCTTCCAGCGGTTCGTTAGTAATAATCTGGCTGATGGGCGAGGTCGTAGAAGCCGTTACGGTAGAGCCAACAGAACGGATGCCCTCGCTTCGGCCAGCGGCTCCTGTGCCACCGTCGCCACCACGACCACCATTGCCACCGCGACCACCAAAGCCACCGCGACCCACTTCG
>CAYUZF010000171.1:9226-11189 GCA_964449615.1 uncultured Aureispira sp. | reverse complement strand
ATATAGTCGTGGTGCTCCGCCTTGTTGCGGTAGATGCGTCCAAGTGGTTGAGGCTGTGGGCGGTCGTCGCCAATCAAGCGAAAAACTTTGGTGACAATGCCGCGCTCGCCACACTGGTTGAGCCAGTGTATAGCCGAATCAAAACGGAAATCTTTTCGGCGAAAGCCTGCTAGATAGCCTCCTGCATGTGGTTCTTTCTCTACAACGGCGACCGACAAGCCTGTGCGACTCAACAAAGCAGCAGCAGTCATGCCTGCAATGCCTGCGCCAATAATTACTACATCGTAATTGGACCGTGCTACAATCTCGCCCATGCGTTTTCGTTAGATTTAAGTTGTTAGCGGAGAATACATTCAAGACAAAATTAATAAAATGTCTTTACTAAAGTTGAACTTTCTTCAATTGTTCGGTTGTAATACTGTCAAAACCTATTTTTGCAACTACCAATCCTTTTGAGGCAGAATGCCTTGAGGCATTAGGAGTACGAAGGCATCACCATTAGAACAATACAACCATGAAAACCGATTTAGTTGTTTACTGCTTGGCAGGTCTAGGCCTCAATGCTGCTATTTTTAACCGCTTGAACTGGAACGCGGCACGGGAAGTTCACTTTCTGGAGTGGTTGCAGCCCGAACGCTGTGAATCTCTAGACGCTTATGTTGATCGAATGGCCAAGGGCATTGCGCCTACCACGGCTCCCCTAGTGTTGGTTGGGCACTCTTTTGGCGGGGTCGTTATGCAAGAAATTTCTAAGCGGTTGCCCACAAAACACGTTATTCTGATTTCAAGCATCAAGGCCAAGCGCGAGAAGGATATTGGGATGAATGTATTGATGCGTGCCTTTCCCGTTCATAAGTTGATTACGCAAAAAATAGTCATGCGCTCATTCAAATCTTGGGGCAGCGCACACGGGTATTATACCCCCGAAGCACAAGCTATTTTTCTACAAGCAGCTGAACAACACAGCACCTATTACTACCGTTGGGCTACTTCGGCTATTTTTGCTTGGGAAGCCAAAGGCATTACCGCACCCATTACCCACTTGCATGGCACCAAAGACAAGACGTTTCCCTTTCGGCGGGTTTTGCCGCCTGTTGTTGCCGTAGAGGGTGGAACGCATTTTATGGTGTACAACAAAGCGCCGTTGATCTCAGAGCTGCTTAACCAAACTCTATTGGACATTGTGCAGTAACTTCGCGATTTATACGCGGGGGCAGACGTTGCCGTTTAAACCGACCTTTGTATTAATATTCAAATTCCATATTGGGGGAGGGAAAGCCGAACAAATGGTTGGTTTTGATGTAGCGCGCTATTTTGGGCGTGACGTATTCTTCCCAGTTATCGCCGTTTTCGCGCAAGCCATTGAGTACATCCATAGAATAGATCCGCAGCAAATCGGGATCGTAATGCTCAATGTCAATGACGTGGCGATTTTCCATGATGTGTTTGTATAAGAAACGAATGCCTTCGGGAATGGGTAAATTCTTACAGGTCATCATTTCATCGCTGCCTTCGCGGTAAGCAGGATATACCAAAATGCGCACATTCAGGGTAAAAATTTCTCCATAAGAAGTAATCAATCGGCCATCGCGATTGCGGTAATAGTTTCTATTAATAATGTCCAGCAAACTTTTGGCACTGATGACAATCCCCAACTTAGCCACGCGGTAGGAAGACAAGTAATCAATTAAGCTTTTGTACTGGTCGCAATTGCTAATCATCACGTACTGCCCCAAATAATTGAGCAAGGAAATCCGATCCAAATAGTCTTTGTAATCTACTTTTCCCGTATCCCTAGAAAGATCTTTGAGCGTCATTTCGGTGAGAATGCTGGTTCCGCGCGGTGATAAATCGTCTTCTGCTTCAAACTGCTGGGCAGCGGATTTTATACGGTCTAAGGTGCGGAGCGTAGCGGGTCGAAAACTACCGCGCACGACCAAAGCGTTGTGCTTATACATGAATT
>CAYUZF010000171.1:296-9216 GCA_964449615.1 uncultured Aureispira sp. | reverse complement strand
CGTTGGCGTCTATCATCACGACTTGAGACATGCCCTGTTTGACCAATTCTAACGCCACTAAACGGTTGTCTACTAATTGAAATTGAGGGCCTTGTATACGCAATAAATCAATTTTTACTCGATTTTGAATACCTTCTAACAAGGAGCGCATCAGCTGAGTGTAATCGCTGTTGTAATAATAACAGGCATAAATCATGTTGACCCCCAGCATGCCAACCGCTTGCTGCTGCAAAGCCGTGTCGTTGTCCAATAATTCAATGTGCATCACCAATTCGTTGGGCGTATCTTGCGGGTGCAACTGGAAGCGCAGCCCCATCCAGCCCTGTCCTTTATTGGTTTTGTGGTAGTTCAACGTTTCTACCGTATCGGCGAAGGCAAACAAGCGGCATTTGGGGCGCGCAGCACTGAGGCGTTCGACCAGCAAAGTGTATTCGTGGTCGAGCATTTTGTACAAGCGCTACTCACAAACATAGCGGCCCATCTTCTCCACACCATAGATGTCGTCGCTGACCAATTTGTCGTAGGCGGAAATGGTTTTGGCAATCGTTCCTGACGAGGCCCCCGCTTTGAAGAAATACTGCGCGACTTCTTGCCCTGCACCAATTTCGGCAAAAGAGCCATAAGTATTGGTATCTAAATTAATTTCAAGGGCTTTCTGTAGTGGTTCGAGAATCTGTGTTGGCATAATGACCGAGCTGGCTGTTTTTTTCTTTAAGGAATGTTCTGCATGCTGCCCCCCAATTTAGGCATTCTATACCTGTTCTGCAAAAATAATTTTTCAACAGATTATTAAGGTTGTTTAAGTGGTTGAGAATACGCTGTTTGTCAATGCATTTGTAAAGCAAGGTTATACGTTGCGTTCCACTCAAACTTCAGTCTACACCTGCACTTATGGGTCATTTATAATTTACCCACTAAGACAGTTTGTAAACGTTTTTTTCTCTTTCTGGTTGTGTACCTCGCTCCTATTTTCTGATTGGCACAGCACAACCAACGCTCCACTACTCGGCGTGGTAGTTTCCTTCGCGATCTTTCCAGATTGCCAGTTTTCCTTGTTTGCTTTGCACACACTCCGCAAAGCTCTCGAGGTCGCCCTTGTTGCATTGCTCTTCTTTGCGCGTGCCTTCGCCGTAGTGTTGCCACCAAAAACCCGCAAATTCTTTGTACAACTTGACCACCATTTTGTCCCCACTTTTTTGTACCGTTGCAATATCTCCGAGCCTAAAATTTTGCTGCATAAAATTACTAAATTCTATTTCAAAATTAGCCGCTTTCAGGGTATAAGTCGCATCGGGCGTGTGGGGCGTTTGAGCCTGTAGGGTATTGATGAATAAACACAACGCTATACTTATAAAAATTAGTAATTTCATTATAAAAAATATTTTCACAGTTAAAAAAATGGAGTTTCTACTCTAATAAATAATTTTCTCCCTCGAATAGTTGTGTTAAAAATACGGTGTTTGTTCCACTTCGTTGTAGAAATCCCTCCAGCCGCTTGGCCTCGGCATTGAAATTCTAAGACATAGCCGTTTAGTTTAAACAAAAAGACTTACCTTTGGGAATTCCTTGAAACCAGTTGTAGAAGTGACCAACAAAAGCCCTTGCGGGAGATTGAATTTTAATGTAGTATGGAAAATGTGTATTTGAGTATTGTATTGCCTTGTTACAATCCTTTGCCCGATTGGGCGCCTACTATTATTACAGCCATGCAAGAGTTAAAGCAGCGGCTTCCGCAAGTTGTTTTTCAGCTCATTATTGTCAACGATGGCTCCAGTAAGGCCATTCCCGCTGCCGATGTAGCGGCTATTGATGCGGCGGTAGAGGATTTTGAATACATCCACTACACGGAGAATCGGGGCAAAGGCTACGCGCTGCGGCAAGGCATACAAGCGGTGCGCTATGATTATTGCATTTATACCGATATAGATTTCCCTTACACCACAGACAGTTTTGTGGCGTTGTTTGAGCGCTTGCAAGCGCCCGAATTGGATGTGGTAGCGGGCGTGCGCGATGCACATTATTACCAACATGTTCCTCCTTTTAGAAAATTCATTTCCAAAGTTTTGCGCTTTTTTATCAAACTACTCTTGCGTATACAAATCACCGATACCCAATGCGGTATTAAAGGCTTTAATGCAGCGGGCCGAGCAGTTTTTTTACAGACAGAAATTGATCGGTATTTATTTGATTTGGAATTTATTTTTTTAGTTTCCAACAACAAGCATTTGAACATTAGTTCGATTCCCGTTGCGCTGAAACCCGAAATTGTCTTTTCTAAAGTCAACCTCAAAGTCTTATTAACCGAAAGTAGAAGCTTTGTAAAATTGTTTTTTCGTTCTTTTTTTAGTCAAAAAGCTTTTCAACCCTCCACCAAAAAGTAGTTTTTATGCGCGGCCGTATACTTACCAAAGAAGCCATCTTGGTTCTAATCCTGCAAGCTGTTCTTTGTGTTATTGCTTTTAATAAATTTTTTAGTTTGCCTGGTCAGGTAATTTTTCAAGATTTATTTGATGGTATTAAGAACTACTTCACTTTTCAGACGTACTTGCAGCAAGATGCCAGCGCGGGTATGGCGCTGGTGCAGGGGCATGCTTATCCCTACGGCGATTATCTGTTCTATGCCGATTTGACGCCCAGCGTTGCCGTGCCGCTGCGCTTTTTTAGTCTGTACATTTACGATATTTCTGAGCACGGTATCCTATTGTACAATTACATCATTATTGCGTTTCAGTGGCTGGCTGCTTTGGTGGCCTTTCATCTCTTTTCGCATTTTGTTAAGACGCGTTGGTTGGCGGTGGTCTTGTGCATTACATTTACTTGGATTCATCCGCAGTTTTTTCGTCTGGGCAACGGGCATTTTAATTTGTCGATTGCGCTGTTTTTGCTGCTGACTTTGTTGCTGTTGGTTCAAATTTACAAAGACCATCAAAAAGATCCAGCGCGGTATTTTGCAACCCACAAAGGCAAGGTGGCAACGGTTGTCTTAGTACTGTATTGGGCTTCTTTTTCGCACCTGTATTACTTGCCTATCTTGGGGGTAACCATTGGTTTTTTTGCCTTGTTTCACAGTATTGACCTCAAATGGAGACAGGGACACTCTTGGGGGATTAGTGTGCAACCTGCTCTTTGGTTGGGGGGTGCCTGTGTATTGGGGTTGGTTTTGGTGTTTGGAACAATTCGTCTGGTAGACAGCTATTACGAACTGCGGGCTGTGGGCAACTTGGCCTACGGTTACGACGTTTGGAAATTGGATCTTTCTTCGCTGTATTCTGCACGACCTACTAACTATTTGGGTTACTTGTTCTCGTCTAGGGAGCCTGCCCATTATGAATCTAATCTTTATCTGGGGGCCTTCACACTCTACAGTTTAACCTTGTTGTTAGCGCTTAAATTGTTTGGCCGTGCGCAGTATATTTCAGCGGGCAAAATGCTGTCAGAGGTGCCTGTTTTAAAGGTCTTGCTGGCTGTTGCGTTTGTTGGTTTTGCCATAAGCATGGGCGACGACTACTATTTTGGCGACAATGAATATTATTACAACAACTACCTCAATCCTTTTTTCTATCTGCGGCAATACGTGAGTCGCATCGAGCAATTTCGCTGTCTGGCGCGTTTCTTTTGGCCTTCTTTTTGGATTATTGCTTTAACGTCCGCTTATTTTGTAGATTATTATTATAGAAAACATCCCCAATTAGGCCTGCGCGTTTTGGCGGGTGCGTTGGCACTGTTGTGCGTATCGGATGCCAAAGATGTGATTAAGGATTATAACGGCCTCTACCACAGAAACTACTTCGACTTGGAATGGTCGGAATCGCTACAGCCCGAAATGGAAGCCATTGATTTTTCTGAGTACCAAGCGCTGCTCCCAATTCCCTATTTTCATACCAATGCGGAAGAAAATGGTCTAATTATAGATGGAGATGTGTATTACATTCGAGAAACCCAATTTATCAGCCTGCGCTCTGGCCTACCGATGATGAGTGTGCAAAGCTCTCGCCTACCTGTAGAACACACGCGCAGTTTGTTTTCTATTTTTACCAATGCACAGCCCGATTCGAGCTTACTGGCCAACCTCAACGACAAACCGATCTTGGTGTTGTACCGCAAGAGTTTTTACGAAAATGCCGAAATTTTGCAGCAGTATGGCATTCCTAATGACAGTCCTGCTAAGGATGTTGTGCTGAATGGCAAGCACTTGCCGAATTATTACAACATGGAAAAAATCGGCGAAAACCATTATTATATCTTTTACAAATGGTATCCCAAAATTAATCAGAATTTCGATCAAACTACTTACAGTTGGGACATGGAAATGCCGATGGCTACCGCCATTGCACCGCCCGTAGACAGCAGCCGCCCCAATCAATTAATTGTGACGGCTACCAACAGTGCATTTGACGAAAGTCGCGCCCACTCTGGCAAACAGAGTCTTCGACTCGCTCCACAATCCATCGTCTTACAACAAGAATTGCTGAATGTGCAAGCTGGTAGCATCGTTGAAGTGAAGATTTGGCGACATCGGGAGGCGGCGCTTGGCGCGCTCATCGCCAAAGGAACCAATTATTATCAACAATCAGAGATCATTGTTAAAGAAGAAGGCGATTGGCAGCAAATCAAAGCTAGTTTTTTCGTTCCTGGAGATTACAGCGACCAGAGCCTTCAAATAAGTTACTGGAATGCAACCAATGAAACGGTTTATCTGGACGACTATTCGATTGTTATTAGAACGAGAAAATAAGCGTTTGCCCAGTCCATGTTAAGGCATTTGACAACTTGTAAAACGCGCATGGATGCTATATTTTTAAGCTGTTCTGAGCAATCGGAATGGCTTTTTTTCATTTGTGTCTATTTTTTGGTATATTGTGGGCTATACGCCAAATGTAAAAGCTAGAGAACGGAGATCGTAATTGGTTGTATTGGGGATTGGTTTATCCTTCCGCCCAGCAAGATTTTATTCCTTCTAGATTGGAGTTCTTTTTAGAATACTTTGGTTAATAAGCTTTTGCAACACGCAACTCTATAGATAAGCACACGTTTCTATAGTATCCCCCAAGCTGGTATACTTGATTTAGGAAACAAGAAAATCTTATCGCTATGAGAATTTGGAGCATTTGTTTGTTACTATTAGTAGGTTGGAGTGCTTGTAAAAAGGAATGGATAGAAGATTTGGAGCAGCCGCTTCCGATCCACCAACAGCCCTATTGGGCTTCTTTTACGGCCAGCCACCACACTACGCATTACGGTCATTATAGCCATCCTGTGCAGGTATATTCGGCGCGTTACACAAAAAAACAACAGCCCGTAGAGGCGGGAACCGTAGTTGTTAATGCACTGCCATTGCGCTTTGACAAGGCCGTTTATGAAGCGATAACATTTGGAACACCGCTGCCCGATACGATCGTTTGGGAAGTAACTGCCAGCGCGGATTTTCCTGCGTTTACGCATCAATCGACCATGCCTGCCCCACAGTTAGGAAAAATTTACCCCGTGGGTAATCCCCGCGAAGGCGGGTATTTTAATTTGATGAGCGCGTTTACCATCGGAGCCGATTCTACGTTGTTTGAGCTGGCCAACCAACGCTATATTAGAGCGGGTTCTGTACGCAGCCATACGTTTACGGCAAAAGATTTAGAAAAAGCACCCAGAGGCTACAACACGGCTCGCATTACGGCAGTTGCTTACGAGAAAGTGCAAATAGAAGGTGTTTGGATGGAGTTTAGAAAGGCACAAGTGCAAGAAATAACCGTTAAAATTGGGCGTTGACAACGCTTGTTTATTTTTACTTTTTATTATAATTTTATACCATGAGAATCCCTTGTTTGTTGTTGTTGTTAGTTGTCTTGTTGAGTGCTTGTAAGAAAGAATTGGTAGAGGATTTTGATTTTGATAACCTGCCCTCCGTTTTAATAGAATCAGAGCGGTTTTACTACGAAGATCCTACTTTATCCCTTTATCGAGCAGGCGCCCACTACACGGTTACCTACTACAAAGATGGCGAACCTACCCAAGTTGGCGATACCTGGGTCAACTCTACCCGTATGGATTACGATCCCATCGACCGCAATTACACGCATTCTATAGAAAGTGATTTCAGAGTATCCCGCGTTCCATCTTTCAGTGTGGGAAATTATGCCCATCCGACTTTTTCGTACTACGATTATTACATCTCTGCCACCGCTTCCATTCCGCTTATAGGCTATATGAGCGCGCCCAACTCCATTAATACCAATTCGAGTTTTATCCTTAATATTTCTCAAAACGATCATTCTGATTCGACGTATTTTGAAATTGGACCTGTTCTCATAAAAAAAGCAGGCAATCCACAATCGTGTACGTTTAGTAGATCAGAGTTGGCGATGCTTACTAAATACAGCTACTACCCCATTAAGGTTACAGGCATTACGCATCGTAAAAATGTAATAAACGGCATCGAATATGTTCTGACACAACGGGAGGTAAAAATAGACGAAGTTTACATATACTAGCAGACAACTCCAGCGTTTTTTCAGGTCGCTTTCGCTAAAATAAGTACCTTTGTCCCCGCAAATTTCATTGGAACTACTGCGCGTACATTTAAGGCACAACATGGCAAAAAAGAAAAAATATTACGTTGTTTGGGAAGGCAACGACACAGGCATCTTTGACAGTTGGAAAGAATGCCAACGGCACATCAAAGGCTATGGCGGCGCCAAATACAAATCGTTTTCGACCCTGCAAGCGGCAGAGCAAGCCTACGCGGGCAGTTATTTTGACGCCATCGGTTCTAGCAAAAAGAAAAAGGCGGCCAAAGTAGATCGAAGCGAGTTGCCTATTTTTTGGGAGAGCATTGCAGTAGATGCTGCTTGCAGCGGCAATCCTGGATTGATGGAATACCAGGGCGTTTATACCCGAACGGGGCAGCGGCTTTTTCATCTGGGCCCCTTGCAACAAGGCACCAACAACATCGGCGAATTTCTCGCGTTGGTACACGGCTTGGCTTATTTGCAGCAGCACCAAAGTAAAATGCCCATTTACACCGATTCTAAGATTGCAATGGGTTGGATAAAAGCCAAAAAATGCCGCACCAAAGTCCCCAAAACTAAGGCCAATGCGCCTATTTTTACGCTCATCAAACGCGCCGAACAATGGCTTAAAACCAATACTTTTGACACCGAAATCATGAAATGGGAAACCAAGTCTTGGGGCGAAATTCCCGCTGATTTTGGTAGAAAATAAGTAATACCTTCTACTCAAAACGCCCCTATATTCTAGGCAGTTTGGTGGTTTTTTTCGCTTTTTTGGCTATCTTTGAGCGCTAAATTAACCAGCTTTATACGATTGACAGTTTTACTATGATTGCTATACAAATCCAGCTCAACCCCAATTTATACCTTAAAAATCCACAGGAAACCAAACTGGGTAAACGCATCATAGAACACAGTATTATCCTGATTGACCGCTTAGGATTCGAAAAATTTACCTTCAAAAAACTGGCTACAGAAATTGATTCTACCGAAGCGTCTATTTACCGCTATTTCAAAAACAAACACAACTTATTAATTTATTTGGTTTCTTGGTATTGGGAATGGATGAAGTTCCAGATTGATTTTAATACCATGAATATCGAGGACGTCGATAAACGCTTGCGCATTGCTTTGTCTGTCTTGGTAGAATCTTCGCAAACCAATCCCGCTATTAATTATGTTAATGAAAACTTATTGCACAGTATTGTCGTAGCCGAATCCAGCAAAGCCTACCACACCAAATTGGTAGACAAAGAAAACAAAGAAGGTTATTTTACCAATTACAAGGAGTTGTGCCAATCCATTGCCAGCATCGTTTTAGAAAAAAACCCCGCTTACCCCTATCCTAGCGCCCTAGCATCCACGCTCATCGAAATGGCCAACAACAACATCTATTTTGCACAGCACCTCCCTGCACTAACAGACGTCAAAATTAAGCAAGGCAACTTGGAGGACATCAAATATTTGTTGGAGCATTTTGCTTTTTCGGCCATTGCTTGCACAGAATTGCCCAAGTAAGCGGCTACTCCCCACCATTTAACAGCAACCTATGTTTGTAAAAATTCTTTTAGCCTACTTGTTGAGTATCAATTTGTTGGGCTTTGTATTAATGGGGTATGATAAACGCCAAGCCAAACACAAAGCTTGGCGACAATCCGAACGCTCTTTGCTCACTATTGCGGCGCTGGGTGGAAGTTTGGGCGTCTACATGGGCAGTCGTGTTTGGCGACACAAGACCAAAAAGCAGCGTTTTGTACGGCCTTTTTGGGCAATCGTAGTAGTGGAAGTTTTTTTGCTGGCTTTGCTGGGTTATTTTTATGCGTAAGCGGAAGGGCGTTTCTATTTTCTTTGAGGGACTGGTTAAATATCCAGCAAACCTTCGGGTAGATCCATACGCACGATTTTAGCCGCTTCATCGACCTCCAACAGCCAGCCTTCCGTCAGCGGCACCAAGACTTCTTTTTCCTGATAGGCCACAGTAGCCATTTCTTGCTGTGGGTATTCTTCGACCAATACAATTTCCCCGATTTCGCCCAACCTTTAAGATAGCTGTAGGCCAACCCGTCTGCCTCTATTTCGCTTTCGGAAAGGGATACATCTTCGCGGCGTAGAAAGATATTTTTGTTGGTTAACAACGCTGCATCTTCTTTGCTGTCAATGTCTTCAAATTTGAGAATAAAAGGCCCTTTTCCACGAATAGATTCTATAAAATACGGCGCTTGTTCGCCCTGAATTTCTACAAAAAACGCTTCTACTTCGCTCACATCGGCAAAAAAACGCTCGTCGATGGTTGCTTTTAATTCTCCTGTTAACCCGTGGGGCTTTTTTATTTTTCCTATTGCTAAATACTCCATAGCCTTTTTATTCAAAACCTTTTTGTGAGCTGGCTGTTGTTAGAATAGCCAAAAATTAAGCTCAAT
>CAYUZF010000171.1:0-222 GCA_964449615.1 uncultured Aureispira sp. | reverse complement strand
AGTATGGCAAAACGCTTGGTAGAGAGCGACTGGGATTTGGACATCGACGCGTATTATTTGGATTTAATTGCTTACCGCGATGTTTCCAACGCCATAGCCGAACGTTTGGGCGTACAGCACCAGTCGCCGCAGATGATCGTGGTCAAAGATGGGCAGGCCATCCACAACGCTTCTCACGAATCCATCAAAGTAGACAAGGTAGCGCAAGCCATTCAATAACTG
>CAYUZF010000170.1:0-11201 GCA_964449615.1 uncultured Aureispira sp. | reverse complement strand
TTTGGTAATGAAGGAGCAATTCATGAATTCTACTATTAAAAACACTCAAATGAATTTAAATGTAGATAGAATAGGAAATAATTACATTCCACTTCCGCCTTTGAGAGTTCAATCTCTCATTATACAGCATATCGAAACCCAATCCACCAAAACAGACCAAGCCATCGCCCTACAACAAACCCAAATCCAAAAATTAAAAGAATACAAAGCCACCCTCATAGACAGCGCCGTAACAGGCAAAATTAAAGTAGTTAATTGACAAGGGAGGGGGTTACAACTAGCAAGGAGCAAGGATTACCCATAGCCAATAAACAAATGAAGACGAGCAAAACCAACGAACAGGCGCTAGAAGCCGCCATAGAAAAAGCCTTAACGGGCACTTGCCTAGAAGAGGTCAAAGCAGCGGGAGATGCGGTGCAGGAACCCCAAGCGCTGTACCGCTCTGGCAAAGGCTATTATAGAGGCCATGCCAAAGATTTTAATGCCCAATATGCCTTGGACGAAGTGCGCTTTTGGCACTTTTTGGAGACGACGCAACCAGAGGAGTTGAAAAAACTGCAACGGGCGGCCGACTGGAAACTAAAAATCTTGCAGCGCTACGACCGCATGGTGAAAAAATACGGCATTTTGTACCTGCTGCGCAAGGGCTTGAAGGTAGACGATGCCCACTTTACCTTGTTGTACCAGTTGCCGCTAGCCAGCAGTAGTCCAACCGTCCAAGATAATTTTGAAAAGAATGCGTTTAGCGTGACTCGACAAGTGCATTACAGCCTAACCAATCCTCGGGAAGAGATCGATGTAGTCGTGTTTATCAATGGCTTGGCCATTGCGACGCTAGAACTCAAAAACCAATGGACGGGGCAAAATGCCCGTGTCCACGGCATCCGACAATATAAAAATGACCGAGATATTCGGCAACCTTTGCTCCATTTTGGGCGCGCCTTGGTGCATTTTGCGGTAGATACCGATGAGGTGTATATGTGTACTAGATTGCAGGGCAAAAAGTCGTTCTTTTTGCCGTTTAACAAAGGGCACAACCACGGCAAAGGCAATCCGCCCAATAAGTGGGGGCATAAGTCGGCGTATTTGTGGCAAGACGTATTTGCCCGAAAGAGCCTGGCTACTATTATACAGCATTTTGTGCGTTTTGATGGAAAGGCAACCGATCCCTTGAATAAACGCACCTTGTTTTTTCCTCGGTATCATCAACTGGATGTGGTGCGGAAAATCATTCAACACGCTTCTAAAAATGGGGTGGGGTTTACCTATCTCATTCAGCATTCTGCGGGTTCAGGAAAATCTTATTCCATTACTTGGGCCGCCTACCAGTTGATTGAGACCTACCCCGAACGGGAAGATTTGCCTGGCGCTAAGGGCCTTCGAAATCCCTTGTTTGATTCGGTCATTGTAGTGACGGACAGACGCTTGCTCGACAAACAGATTCGAAACGACATCAAGGACTTTTCGGAAGTAAAAAATATTGTTGCCCCAGCTATGTCCTCCAAAGATTTAAAAGAGAGCTTAGAGCAAGGCAAAAAAATCATCATTACCACCATTCAGAAATTTCCGTTTATTGTAGAGGGCATTGCAGATTTGAGTGACAAGCGCTTTGCCGTCGTGATTGATGAAGCCCACAGTTCGCAAAGTGGCACCACCGCGGGAAAGATGAATCAGGCGATGGGGATAATAGACCCAGAGGCGGATGCTCAGGATATCGTTTTGAGTGCTCTGAAGGCTCAAAAAATGAAGGGCAATGCGTCTTACTTGGCGTTTACGGCCACGCCTAAAAATACCACCTTAGAACGCTTTGGCAGCAAACAGGAAGACGGCTCTTTTAAGCCCTTTCACCTCTATTCCATGAAGCAGGCCATTGAAGAAGGCTTTATTTTGGATGTATTGACGAATTATACGACGTACAAAAGCTATTACGAAATAGAAAAATCCATTGAGGACAATCCCCTTTTCGATACGAAAAAAGCCCAAAAGAAATTGCGGGCCTATGTAGAGCGCGATAAACGCACGATTGCCACCAAAGCGGAAATTATGTTGGAGCATTTTATGAATAAAGTGTACAAGACCAAGAAGCTGAAAGGGAAAGCCAAAGGCATGGTGGTTACGCAGAATATTGAGGCGGCTATTCGGTATTACCAAGCTCTCCAACGCATTCTAAAAGACAAAGGCAATCCCTTTAAAATTGCGGTAGCTTTTTCGGGTAAGAAAATGGTGGATGGGGTAGAATACACCGAAAGTGGACTGAATGGTTTTGCCGAGAAAGATACGCGCCATCAATTTGATACGGATGCGTACCGTTTATTGATTGTTGCCAATAAATACCTCACGGGTTTTGACCAGCCTAAATTGTGTACCATGTACGTTGATAAGAAACTACAAGGCGTATTGGCTGTTCAGGCATTGAGCCGACTGAATCGCTCGGCTAATAAATTAGGTAAGAAAACCGAAGACTTGTTTGTACTGGATTTCTTCAATTCAGTAGAGGACATCAAAGCCTCTTTTGACCCGTTTTATACGTCTACTTCGTTGAGTCGCGCAACGGATGTTAATGTCTTGCACGAATTGAAGGAGGCTTTGGATGATGTGGGGGTTTACGAATGGTCGGAAGTAGAAGCCTTTGTAGCGAAGTACTTTGAAGGCGTTGATGCCCAGCAACTCAGTCCAATTATTGATGTAGCCGCTGATCGGTTCAATCAAGGACTAGACTTGGAAGACGAGGAAAAAGCCGATTTTAAAGTCAAGGCCAAACAGTTTGTGAAGATTTATGGGCAAATGGCTTCTATCATGCCCTATGAGGTCTTGGATTGGGAAAAGCTCTTTTGGTTCTTAAAATTCCTCATTCCGAAGTTGATCGTTATTAACAAGGACGATGCCTTGATTGATGCGCTCTTAGAATCGGTGGATTTATCCACGTATGGCCTTGAACGGAAAAAACTCAACTGGGCGATTGGACTGGATGCTACTTCCTCGGAAGTAGACCCGCAAAATTCAAATCCAAGAGGGGCGCATGGCGGAGAAAAAGAGCACAGCGTATTGGATGAAATCATAAGAACATTCAACGAACGCTGGTTTCATGGTTGGAAAGCGACTACAGAGGACAAACGAGTGAAGTTGGTTATGTTGAGCAAGCACGTCCAAGCGCACCCCGATTTTCAATCTAAAGTAGCGAACAACAAGGACAGTCAGAATAAAAATTTAGCGTTCACGAAGATCTTGAATGAGGTAATGGGGCAACAGAGAAAAAAAGAATTGGAGATGTATAGGCTTTACGCCAAAGATGAGGCCTTCCATCAAACTATTCATGACACCATTAAACGAATGATTGAGCATTCAATTTTAGATAAAGGCGTGTAGGAATTGGTAAGGCACTCCATTTTGGTAAGAGTACTTGTATGGATGGCATGGACGTGGTGTTCCTCCCCGATAAAGTTGGGATAGTACCGCGCCAGTAGCAGCCTACCAGTATAAACTGGTTATCTGTCTGTTTTTAGTAATTGGTATTGACTTTGTTAGCATGAATTTTGTAGCTAGTAAGAACAGTAGAAATAAAATTAATCGTTAGTTTTTATTTTTTGTATTCTGACACAGAAAGAAGTTCAACTTAAGAATTTAACGTATCTCCTTCATAATTTAGACAGCCACTTATTGCAATTGCAGTGAGTAGCTGACTATATCACGGGGGATCAGACGCAACTGGTGAGTCTAAATATGATTGGTGGAGTAATTTACCTGAATCGGTGAAACAAGACATTCAGGAAGGTTTAATAGATATAGAAGAGGGCATTCTTCCGAAGCGGCTAATAAGTACATTGTAACAGAAGTAATCAACCATTTTTAAGCGAGCCTTTTTTCCCGAACAAAGCTTGGGACAAGCACTCAGGCGCCTTTGAACTAGTGCCGTGCTAGTTCCGAATTTCATTCGGAACCGCTATAAACTACTGCACTTCAACAACAATCTCATTGCAACAGCAGCCCCTAATCACTTATGCACCAGCGCACGATGGAAGCAGTCAATTGTTGTACCGTTCAACTAACTTTTTTTAAAAGGTTTTTAGCGATAAGCTGTAAAGTACATTTTTTACGTTAAATTTGAGGGCACTTTAATCCCTATAACTAAAAAAAAAATAAATAAGATATGAAATTAAGTTGCTTGCTAGTGCTATTCTGTTTGTTCTGCATGGCAGAGTTGTATGCACAAGACCCTGACAATTCTACGACTACCACGATTACTTATTCCAGAACAACGAGAAAGGCCGAAGACCACGGTAAATACAACAGCATCAAAATAGACCCTTTAGGAGTGCTAGCGGGTGAAATACCCGTACATTACGAGCGTAGACTGACGAATAAATTAAGTGCAGAAATTATGGTAGGAATTACGCATTCCGATTATGCCTTTTTGGTTTTTAATACCGACTTCACCAATAACACTGGAACCAGAATGCCTAAGTTTGGCTATCTGTTTGGTGGAGCCCTAAAGTTTTATCCCTCTTCTGAAACCTATGCGTTAGAAGGACCTTTCTTTGGGGTTGATTTTCGGTACAAAGTGTACTTTACAGAAATAGACAACACCTGTTCGCCTACCTCATCCGCTGATGTATTTGATGAAACACGCTCCGTTATTGATGGAAAGTTATTTGGTGGATACAATTGGATCTTTGCAGATGCGGTAACAGTAGAAGTATTCGCAGGCGTTGGCATTCGCTCACAGACAATTGATGGTTATATCTGTACGGGCAGTTCTTCGCCTGTAGCTACGTTTGCCAAATTTGACGATAACACCCAAAGACTTGCCTTGTCCATAGGCGCGAAAATTGGATTCTTGTTTTAGTAGTGGCCGAGGCATTGAAATGCCACATTATACCACTAAAAAAACTGTAGTACATCACAATTGTAGACCATTGTCCAATAGGTGAGGCAAAAGTACCTTGTATTGGATCAAACCTTCTAGTTAAAAGGAAATTACTTAATTGCTTATAAATAAAGCACAATTAAAAAACATGAAAAATTATTTATCCATAACTCTGTTGAGCGCAGTACTTGTACTGAGCTGGTGTAGCCTAGCAACCGCGCAAAAAAATGTTGAAATTGAAGGAATTCGTAAAAAGGAATTTCGAGGCGTTAGTGCCATTATAAATGATAAAACCAAACAAACAGAAGGCTACTATACCTTTTATGTGAACGATAGACCGATAAAGGGGAAGATAAACTTTACCATTGCTATTTTTGATGCAGAATTAAATCTAATCAAGCAAACCCCAATTGAAATGGATAAGAAGTCCGTTTTACAAAGTTCTACTTTTAATGGGGAAGATTTTCTTTTTGTATTTAATGGGGTTTCCCTCACAGGACTGGGCAAAAAGTCTATTAGTTATGTGACTATTGATAAAAAGGGAGAAATTATCAAAACCCGTGGGGTAGAGTTGACAGGTAGAAAGGGGTTGGTAGAAAAAGAAGCTTTGGCCTATCCTTCTAATGATGGTGGATTTTACATTGTCAGACCTATCAAAGAAAAGAAATACGGTTACCAAATTGAACATGTAGATCGGGAGCTAAACACACTATGGGAGAAGAGATACGTACCCTCCAGAGGCATTGCAATTCCACAAGCCATCGAATCAACAGGTGATAACTTACTTATTGTAGAGATGTTAAAGCCTACTGTTTCGTCTAAAAAAGCTGAATTGACGTTGATAAGTCTTCAGCAAAAAGACGGTAGTGAGTTGTTTACGTACCCTTTGTACGACGACGATTATACATTTGCGCCAAGCTCTTTTATGGTTTCAGAGGAAGGAGAGGTGATTTTAGCTGGAATGTACTTCGACGGCATGAGAATCAAAAACTTAAACTCCAACGGCATCTTCTTTTTAAAGCTTGACAAAAATGGAAAAAAAATAGAACAGAGTGCTTCCGATTGGGACAATGGCTTGCAGAAGCATTTAAAGACTACTAAAAACAACATTGCTATAGGAAGTAAGCCAAAAGTTATATTCCACGAGATTGTACTGGATAAAGATGGTACCTATCAAGTAATTGGAGAAACCTTCAGAACAACCTACCAGATGGTTTCGTTAGCAGGAGCCAAACGCTCTGTTGGTACACCCACTGAGACAGATGGAAACTCTATTGGTTTTAGAGTAGAAGATTTTATCATTTTTAACTTTAACGACAAGGGACAGATCGTTAATCTTAACAAGATAGAAAAAGACCACACCAAATTTACCGTATACCAGCCCTATAAAAATCTAGGTGGGATGCGATTGGCGCAACACATGAAACAAACTGGCCGTTTTGACTTTGCCTTCACTACTGAAAAGGAAAACAGCGATCAAAAGGTGCTAGTAGCGAGTAATGTGGCCAACGTGAAACCCTACATTGGAATCATATCTATTGACAAAGGGGAAACCTCTGAATTGCAACGCATTGACATTGAAAATAAATTGACTAGGCAGAGCAATATCCGCGAAGGATCTTTTGTAGGTGTGGTTAAGTCAAAGCCTGGTTTTATTTGTATCTATCTATTCGACCCCAAAGAAAAAGTAGTCACCATATCCTTAGTAAAAATGCAGTTCGATTAAATAGGGACTTACTAAGCTGTCGATTACGCTAATAAAGTAGAAGCCGCGTATTTTATCAAACAGGAGTTATCTTTCAAATAGGGATAACTCCTGCTTCTGTTTTGTTGTACTTGGAAATTTTAAAAAAAACAGCTTAGACCGGTTCCAACGTTGCAGTGTACTGTAACCCAAAAAACTGGACAAAAAACGATTAAAGTAGTCCCTCCACTAAAGCGTAGCGCTCATGAACGAAGTGATTTCTATAGAAATCACGTTGCCTGATACCACGCTATCCAAGACCACTAAAAAAACAACTCCGACAATTTCTTAGTAATTTTGTAATTTAAAATAAAAAAAGTACTTTATTAAGCCGAGAACAGCAAACGATAGAGGCACTGCGGTTGTATGGTGGGAGAAGGATGCAGTAGGGTTGCTCTAAAATTAAAAATAAAATCGTTTATGATAAATAGGATGGAAGAAACTGCGCTGGAGCACTTAGACTTTTTGTCGGAGAACTATGTAACAGATGCCGATGCCTTTCCCGCAGCAGCTCTAGAACAACTTCGGGCATCGCCCTTAATGGTCATCAATGTACCTAAAGCGTATGGCGGAATGGGGGTAGGTCATTCCACTGCCTATGGAGCCGTACTGGCTGTTTTGCGACGCATTGGCGCCTATAGCCTGAGTATGGGGCGTATTTATGAAGGGCATGTCAATGCGCTGCTGTTACTGAATCAATTTGGAACGCCCGAACAGAAAGCCACTTATTTTGCCCAAGCTAAAAACGGACGGCTCTTTGGTGTTTGGAATTCCGAACTACCACAGGAGAAGCTCCGATTGGTAGAGGCTGGAGAGCAATTTGTTTTAGAAGGTGCCAAGATATTTTGCTCGGGAGCTAGTTTTATTCAACGACCAATTGTGACGGCAGATTCTTCACAAGGAGCTAGAATGCTGGTGCTGCACCTAGATGAGCAGGAATTGATAGAAGATTACCAATATTGGCAACCACTGGGTATGAAGGCCTCGGTGAGTTGCCGTTTTGACTTTAGTGGGATGCCCGTTGATCCTGCTCAGTTATTGGGACAACCTTACGATTACTTTGCCGCGCCTGATTTTTCGGGGGGGGCTGTGCGGTTTGCTGCCGTGCAATTGGGGGGTGCCGACGCCGCCATTCGAGCGACCATTCAACACTTGTTACAATGGAACCGCACAGAGGATACCCTGCAACGCAGTAGAATGGGGCGGTTGGCACAACTAAAAACTAGTGGCGACCTATGGATGAAACGCGCAGGCCGCGCTTTTGACCAACGTTACCAGCAACCAGAAGAATGTATGTATATCGCTAATTTGTTTAGAACCGTCGTGCGAGAATTATGCGAAGAGGTGTTGGCTATTTGTGAGTGGAGTGTAGGCTTGCAGGGGCTGTTGCACCCGCATCCTTTAGAGCGTATACACCGAGATCTAAGCGTATATCTAAAGCAACCAGCACCTGACAAAACTTTATTAGACATCGGAGAAAAATTTATTCAAACCTATGCTACCAATTGAGCAGAGTCATTTATCTAAAGAGGCGTTGAGAAATGCGCCTTTTTTAAACAACGAACGCTTAGCAGAAGATTTTGGACGCACCCTTGTTTTGGCTCCACATCCCGACGATGAAGCGCTGGGCTGTGGTGGGTTGATTGCGTTGCTGCGTGCTAAAGAGACACCTGTAACCGTTTTGTTTAGCACTAGAGGCTCGGCTTCGCACCCGCATTCCAAAACGCACCCGCCCAAACAATTGGCAGCGCTTAGAACGCAAGAAGCCCTGTGCGCTTGTCGGGCGTTGGGCGTGAACGAAGAGTCTATTTATTTCTTGGGGCTAACCGATTCCACGTTGGCACAATTGGATGCCCCAGCGATGGAGAAAGCTGCTCAAAAAGTCGCGGCACTGCTTCAAGAACGACGCATACAAACCTTGGTTTTACCTTGGAGAAGAGACCCTCACCCCGACCACATTGCCACTACTGCTATTGGTCAATTAGCTATCCAATACTCCACAGTGACCATTACTACTTTGGAATATCCCGTTTGGTTGTGGAAAAACGGAGCGCCCCCCAACTATCCAAAGCCGAGTGAAATTCTGCCTTTTCGATTGAATATTCGTCAAGTCTATGCGACCAAATGGAAGGCAACCAATTGCCACCAGTCCCAACTGGGGCTACTCATCCACGATTCTCCCTACGGATTCACCTTAACCGCAGAAATTTTAGAAGATTTTAAGGGCGATTATGAATTCTTCTTTGCTGAAAAGCAAACCCGCAAACCATCTTTGCCCAAAAGTTACTTCGATGCCCTCTACGCCGAGAGTGCCGATCCTTGGAACTTTAAACACAGCACCTACGAACAACAAAAGTACCATACGACCATACAAGCCTTGAGTAACAAGTCGTTCAAAAATGGGTTAGAATTGGGCTGTTCTATTGGGGTACTAACGCGCTTGTTAGCCACTCAATGCGACGCATTGCTGGCCGTAGATATTAGTGCAATAGCGATAAAACAAGCTCAAGACAATTGCCGAGACCTCGATCAAGTTAGGTTCAAAGCGCTTGATGTAAACCAACGCTTTCCCGAAGGAAAATTTGATTTGATAATCTGTTCAGAAATTTGTTATTATTTAGATAAAGAAGCGTTGCAACACTTATTTAAAAACATAACACAGACATTGACCACAGGAGGAACTTTCGTAATGGTACACTGGACGGGCTTAGTACCAGACTATCCTCTAACGGGCGATGCTGTACACGAGTATTTTCAAGCCTTTATCCGCGACAACACACTAAACATTTCCGAAATCACAGCACAGCGATACGAAAAATACCGCTTGCAAGTATGGCAGAAAGGCTAGTCAAGTTCTTCTAAGTAATGTTGAATCTTGTAGTAAGCTGCAGCGACCGCTTCTTTTGGGTATCGCTGTTGCCACTCTACATCGGCTTCCAATTCTTTTCTAAATTTGTGAACAACAGCGGTTGGAGTAGTAAATTGCTGAAGAATAAGCGAGACTCGCGCGCCCAGTGCGGTACGCTCTTTTAATGCTTCTAATCCTCGCGGGGTAGGAGTGGTCAAATACTCGCTAAGAAGCTGGTTAATTTGCGCCCAGTGCAGCAGCTCCGCCAACGAAGCTACCCGAAACTCTACAGGGTCTTCTTGCTGCCAAGTATTCAGCTCTGCCCCAAAACCCCATGGCGCCCTAGTCTCTACTCTACTCGACGTAGTGACCACCATATGGCTACAGTGGTGTACGGTATAGCCGTTGTAGATGACTTGGTCGTAGAAGGCCACATCTTCGCAAAAACCCAAAGGTTGGAGGCCACCAATTTGCTGGTACACAGCTTTGCGCACGGCTAGGTTGGGTCCCGAATTATCACTGTGTGCCGCCATAGTGTAGTGCGGCTTCTTGTGGCTAAACCGCCATTCTAACGACAACTTTGCTTGTTGGTACAACTCCTTGTAGCGGATCGTTTGCTTGGCTTGTTCTGTAAGACCTGCTACATCTACCTTAATCTTTCCACAAATTAGGTCATAGCTGTTGGGAATATGCTGCAGCAAATGCGCTATCCAATGCGCATCTACACAAGTATCTGCATCAGTCATGGCTATCAACCCACGATTGGAGACTAGACGCTGGCAGGCTAGATGCATCGCTATTCGGCGAACGGCACCCACGTTGTTCACGCGTGGATCATTGATGACCACAAGAAATAACTTGAAGGAGGGGTATTGCTCATGGAAAGCCTTACAACGCGCAAAAGTGTCGTCGGTACAATTGTGGCAGGCGACGATTACTTCGTACAAGTTCGTAGAGAGTCGGTAGTTCGACAAACACCGTTGCTGGTACAAGGCCTCTAAACAGGAGAGAATATAGTCGGCCTCGTTGTGAGCGGGAATGGTCACCACCACTTGTGCGTACTCATCTATTGGAGGAAAATTCCTGTACAACACCTCCGCTTGGGCGTCTAAATACGTCGCATCCGTCTCTTCAAAGTAGTCAATAGATCGAATGTCCAACGTAGAATGTTTATCTATCATACCATAGGTTTTATAATTGATAAATTTATAATTTGAATAAACAATACGTAAATAGGGAATCGTCAGTCATAAGCATTGACCTTTGAGAATAGAACAGAACAGTATACCATATATTGAAAATAGTGTTTTTTTATTACTCAACTAATTTTTGAGGCCATAATAGTGCTAGTTTTTTTAACAAAGAATAGAATTTACGCTAGTAGAAAAACAAACGATGGCCTTTTACTGGGTGCTGTACGCTGGTTGTAGTGCTCGTTTAGACGCTGCTCAAGGAGCAAACTTGTGCCAACGGGAAGCATTTATCTTAAAAAACAAATCGCTACGAGTAAAGAATGTTGTTCGAGTTTCTTCTCAGTAGACTATGAATAGTACCGTAAGCTATCTCTTTTATCCCATAAGCAACCCAGGTAGTAGCTCATTACACATTTGTTAGTCGTATTAACTCTTAAGATTAATGTAGGTTCGAGACTTGCAACAGTGGGGGAATGCATATTCTCAAATTATAGACCCTTGTTAAGTAGTCCCTCAACTAAAGCGTAGCGCTCATGAACGAAGGGAACTAAA
>CAYUZF010000169.1:10947-11572 GCA_964449615.1 uncultured Aureispira sp. | reverse complement strand
GAAAAAAATACCTCACTTTTTATTACACGCTTTCTTTTGTGTGACTACTTAAAAATGTCGGTTCCCATTCTCATTGGCTTTTTAGCCGCGCTGGCAGGCGTGGGTAATTTGGCCAAACGCGTACAAGACATTTTTAAGAAAATAAAGAAAAAAATCAAAGAGGCGATTGCCAAGTTGATTGAACACGGCAAGAAATGGTTTAAGGATAAGAAAGGGCGGCGAAAGGAGCGCAAGGCGAAGAAGAAAGCGGAGGAGAACAAGAAAAAAGACGGAGCAGAGAAAGACGAACGTTCGGATAAAGAGCAGCAACAGGCCGCCGAAAAAGGCCTGCGCAAAGGCACTGCCATTGTCAGCAACGAAGGGCTAAACATTGACGAAATTACTTCCCAACTCAACAAAGCCGAGCGCCAACAACAACTTACGGAGCTAGAGGCCAAGTTGGTCAAGCAAGAAGAGAAGTGGCACACCTTTGTGCTAGAATCGAAAGTAGGTAAGCACAAGAAGAAAAAAACCATCAAGCGCACACCCACCCGAGCAGACAAAGAAGCACATGTCAGCGCAGCGGATCGCGCCTTGCACAAGCGCATTGCTGCGGAGGTAAAAGTCCTACAACAAGCGCTATAAA
>CAYUZF010000169.1:2853-10937 GCA_964449615.1 uncultured Aureispira sp. | reverse complement strand
CTTGTTTTATTTGTCCATAACTCTGAACAATTCTCCCCTTTCTTTGTTACCCACTAGTCCGAGAGTTCCTTCATCCAACAAAAACCACTCTTGCTATGGCTAGAACAAAGTACTTACAGGTTTTTGAGCACCAAGTATTGCGTTTGAGTGAACAGGGGTTGACGCAGCGCCACTTGGATGCTCTGGCTCATTTCAACGAACAACACGACAGTCGTTATTTTACTCTATTGCACAAAGGGGTGCGATTTAGGCAGTATGTAGGCGTGTTGCAAGTTGGCGGATTAACCATTGAAATTTTGCCCAAAACGGATCAATACGCCAACACCCAGCAATGGCAACGGGTACTGCTCGAATTGTTGCAAGCTTGTGCGCTTCTGCCCATAGATACCGTCACAGAGGCGCGTTTGCAAACCCGGCACAGTCCGCTACTGTGGTTTTACCTCAATCATTTTATCCAAGAAGTGCAACGACTGATGCAGGAAGGCTTGGTCAAACATTACCACAGCAAAAGCGTAAACGGGCGCGCCTGGAAAGGGCAACTGAATTTTGCCAAACAACTCCAACACAACAGCCAACATCCAGAGCGAATTTACAGCCGCTTTCAACATTACGACTACCAACATCCTGCCCACCAACTGCTCTACCGCGCCTTAGAAATCGTACAACAACTTTCTATTGATTCGGGGCTGCGCCAGCGTGCACACCACTTGCTGCGGGCTTTTCCTACCCAGCGCCCTTTTCGAGGAAACTCGGCTATTTTTGATCAATTGTATATGCAACCCAAATTTGAGCGCTATAGACGCGCCTTAGAATTGGCGAGAATGATTACCTTGCATTACAGTCCTGATCTAAGAGCGGGCAGCCACGCGGTATTGGCTATTTTATTCGACATGAACCAACTGTTTGAACGGTACATACAGCGGCAACTACAACAATATTTGACCAACGATTGGCACATTCGAGCGCAGGCCTCCAAACCATTTTGGGCGCAGCGCAAATTGCGCCCCGATTTGTGGTTGAGTCATAAAGGGCGGCACTACATTCTGGATACCAAATGGAAAATTCTAAAGCGCCCTGCGCCCTCGGATGAAGATCTACGCCAGATGTTTGCCTACAACCACAGCTTTGAAGCAACGCAGAGTTTGTTGGTGTACCCCAATGTGTTCGCTTTGCGCAAACGCCGCGCAGCCTTCGCACAACCGTTGATCTTGCAACAGCAAATTCAGCCGCATTATTGTACAGTGGTGTTTGTGGATGTACTCAACCCCACGGGGCAGCTCAATCGACAATTGGCCCAGGATTTAGTTCGCCACTTGCGCGCAAGTTGATGCCCAACAATCAATGGCAGCGGGTGCGGATGATGCGCTTCTCCTTTCGGGAAGCGTACTTCTATCAACGAACTCGGTCACTACATTATGAAATACGATCTGATTCCCGACGAGCATAGTCAACACGCAGTTTGGGTCACCCAATGGTGCTTGCGCATTGTTACTCTCGCCCTGCTTATACAAATGGGCCTGTCTATTAATTTGTGGGTACCCATTGAGCGCAGTTACCCCACCCTGCCGTTGCTTCATTTCTTTCCTGTTCGTTACCACGATTGGCTAACAGGCTGGTTCAGTGTCGTTTTTTTGGTGGCTTTGCTCTTTGCAAGCATCAGCCCATTTTGGCGACAGCCCTCCTTGATCTTGGGCTTGGTTTGCTTTTTTATGCTCATCCTAGAAGACATCAACCGTTTTCAGCCCTGGGCATACATCTATGTGTCTTTGTTGGTGTGCATTGCTTGGTACGGCTGGCGTACCCATCCCAAACGGCAAGTAGCTACCTTACAGTTTGTTCTGGTCATGGTTTACTTTTGGTCGGGCATTCACAAACTCAATGTACAGTTTGTAAACGATGTGTTTCCGTGGTTGGTGGGTATTTTTGACAGTACCAGTTGGCTGAAAAATCATCTATACCTGGGCTATGGTGTGGGACTTTTCGAAGTTTCTATTGGTCTTTTATTGATAAAACAGCAAACACGACGCGGGGCGGTAATAATGGGAAGCGGTTTGCATTTGGGTATTTTAGTGTTACTTATTGCTGATAATTGGAACAGTGTGGTCTATCCGTGGAACGTGGCTATGATCGCACTTTTGTACGTTCTGTTCTGGGACACCAAAACTACCCCTTACATCATCAATGCCGAGCGCCGCCCCAATTGGTTGGTTCTGCTCTTGTTTGGTATTGTTCCTCTCTTTTACTTGTTCCAAATAACGCCCAGTTGGATGGCCCTGTCTCTCTATTCTGGTACTACTTTAGAATGTGATTTGGTGGTACAAGAATCGGGTGTAGAAAGCTGCATTCCCACTCCTTTGCACAAAGAATTGTTGGATTATGGCGAAGGCAGGCGCTTACTTTCTGTAGATGCTTGGGGCTTGCACAACCTCAATATTCCTCCAGTGGCGTCCGATGCGACCTACCACGCCGTAGCGCGGGAGTTTTGCACATGCGCGTTGGCGCACGAGGGCTATGTGGTGTTTTATTATCCACAAAAATGGAAAAATGTAGACGATCGAGCAATTGTTACTTGTAAAGAACTTTTACAACAAACGGCCAACTAAAAACGACACAAGAATACCTTTTGTCTAATTTAAGGGAACTATTGCACCCTTTTGAGGAAAAGCAAGTAAGGGGCAGCTGTATTTTCTCCTTACCAGCATCATACACAACACAAAAACAGCATTATGACAACCATCAAGACGTATACTGCCATCCAAGTCAACAACGCCGTTTACGAGTTCAACTGGTCGGATATGAACAAAATCTATCAAGCACGCGACGGACAACCCGATAGCCCCCACCGCCACGCTTATTATACTATTTTGGTAGTCGACCAAGCCGAAGGTGAACACCGCATTGATTTTAAAGCCTATCCCCTACAGCAACGGCAACTATTTTTTATCCATCCTGGCCAAGTACACCAGTTGGTAGAAACCACCGCTCCCAAAGGACAAGTATTGGTATTTTCTCTTGATTTTTTATTACAAAATAACATTCCTCAAAGCTTTATAGACGACCTCAACCTCTTTCGCTCTTATGGCGAACAACCGCCGCTAGAATTGACCCCAGAACAGTGGCCTACGCTACAACACTACCTGCAAGAAATGCGCGCCGCATTGCACAGCCGCATGTTGGCCATTGGCGCTTGGCTCAAACTCCTCCTGCTCTACTGCCACCACCATTGCACCCTTAGCGAGAGCGACCCCCAACAATTGGAAGCGGGGCAAGCGCTGCTCAAGCGCTTCAAACAGCTGGTCGAACAACATTACCAAACTTGGCACAGCAGCACCGCCTATGCACAAGCCCTATACATCAGTGCCGACCACCTCAACCGCAGCATCAAAACCCTAGTGGGCAAAACGGCCAAAGCCTATATTCAAGAGCGGCTGACCATTGCCGCCAAGCGCCTCCTCTATTTTTCTGAGCTGACAACCAAAGAGATTGGTTACGAGTTGGGCTTTTCAGAACCTGCTAACTTTAGTGCTTTTTTTAAACGCAACACGGGGGTGTCGCCAAGTCAGTTTCGTGCACAGGCATAACGGCGACCTTCATCGTTAGTATAGCTTTGTCAGACAGCCCGATAATTACGAGTACTCCCGAATGCGTTGTGATCGGCACGTCTAATTATAAGTATAAAAAAGGTATGATTTTTGGTGCTATTTCAAATTATTATTAAAATAGCATTCTGCGAATATAACAATTGACCAATGCAAACACACTACACACACCTATCCATTTTAACCCTCTGTTTTTTATTGTTTAATTGTACCAACGAAGCAACTCCCCCTACAGAAAGTATGGCAGCGCCCGTTTCTACGCCTACCTGGAACTACGAAACCGTCGAGGGCATGCGTTGCCGAGATGGCAGTGCTACTGGAATTGGCTGGCGCTTAAATCCAAATTCTAATAAACTATTGGTCTACTTAGAGGGCGGCGGTGCTTGTTTCAACAGCCAGACTTGCGCGCTCAATCCCAGTGCATTTGCAGCCGCGGATTTCAGCAGTTGGGCAGCCGTGCGGGGCAATGTTGGGATTTTTAACCAGACGCTTACAGAAAATCCTTTTGAGAACTGGAACGCCGTCTACATTCCTTACTGTACAGGAGATTTGCACGGGGGCAATACCGAAGAAGGCAACGTAACGGACGACATCAGCAACCAGAAAATGTTGGGGCAGCAAAATATAAGTTTAGCTCTAGCAAAGATCAAAGCGCAGTTTGGTGATGATTTGGACGAATTGTTTTTGACGGGTTCTAGCGCAGGGGGCTATGGCACGGTGTTGTCTGCCAATCAATTTTTAGAAGCCTTTTCGGGAGTCAAAGCGACGGTACTAAACGATGCAGGCCCTATTTTTGTCGAGCAACAAGCCCAACCCGATTGTTTGGACGAGCAGTGGATTCAAACGTTTCAAATTCAATTTCCAGACGATTTTGCTGATTTTACTACAGGCCAATACACGACGCCTCTAAAATCCATGTACGAGTATTTGAGCAACAAATACCCCAATGTCTACTTCGGTTTAGTTTCCTCGGTGAGAGACAACGTATTGCGCAGCTATTACGGCTATAGTTTGTACAATTGTGCCGAAATGGAACCCGACCCTTCTAAAAGAAAACAAGTCCTGCCAACCAGCGATTTCTACAAAGGGTTGCTTCATTTAAAAGAGGTTGTCTTTGCCAACCACAGCAATTGGAAAACCTTGTATTTTAAAGGCAAAGCGCACACATACAACTTGAGGCTCAATAGTTTACAGCAAGAAGCGGGTGGTACAACTTATGGCGAATGGATCAATGCCTTGCGCGCACGTACCGCAACGCACGTGCAAGAGTAGCGCCGTCCTTCTGCGCTGCAAAACTCCCTATTAGATGTTTTCTTTTTACGCGTATTATACAGTTATTTGTATCTTAAGTAGTCCAAACTAGTCCTTGTACTAGAAATTCCTTCTACTGACACAACTAAGAACAATGTACGCAAAAAGAAATTACGGCTTTTGGATGACACTCAATTGGTCCAAACGTCCACTCCTATTGGGGTTTATTTATGCTTGTGCCGTTTGTGCCCTCGCTTATTTTACCAATTACAGCATAAGGCTACCCTGGCAGCCCATCAGCGTAATCGGTATTGCGGTGGCCTTTTATCTAGGGTTCAAAAACAACGCTTCTTACGATAGAACCTGGGAGGCGCGCAAAATTTGGGGCGGAATCGTGAACGACAGCCGTTCTTTCTCGGCTTCGATATTGGCGTTTGTGCAGGGGGAAAACCAAGAGCAGATACGCCAAGAATTAATTTATCGCCATGTGGCTTGGTTGACTGCCTTGCGTTACCAGCTGCGCTTAGGCAAAGAGTGGGAACACAAAGAAGACCGCCTCAACAACTTGTACAACGCCACGGTTTGCGAACAGTACATCGAGCGCCTAGACAATGAATTGAGTCGCTACCTTTCTCAGGAAGAAATTGAGCACTACAAGTCCAAAGGCAATACGGCCAGCCAAATCATAGCCACACAAATCAAACGCCTGCGCCAACTCTGCGATCTGGGCTACTTCAACGATTTTCGCCACATTCATCTCAACGACTTACTCACCCGCTTTTACGATGGACAAGGCAAGTCAGAGCGCATCAAAAACTTCCCTTTTCCACGTCAGTACGCTTCTGTGGCATTGTGGCTCTCCGTGCTGTTTTCGCTGCTGGTACCGTTTGGCATTTTAGATGTTTTCAACGAAGCACATCGTTGGAGTTGCATGCTTTGTCCCTTTGTTTCCGCTCTTATTACTTGGGTATTTTTCTTGATGGAAAAAATTGGCGATTATTCCGAAAATCCCTTTGAAGGTACGTACAATGATGTGCCTATTACTTCCATTGCGCGCGGCATCGAAATCGACATTCGTCAAATGTTTGACGACAGCGATATTCCTGCGCCCATTCAGGTACAAAATGGTTTTTTGATGTAACACCAATTGATCTTTATGGTGGTCGGTCTATCCTCTTTCAGTAACAATCCCGCTTTTTGATACGTCCGCCCCGTGTTTTAATATTCCAAACCACTGTTTGCTGTAGTATCTTTGTAATAACAAAAAAGAACAGTAGTAGGAAGTAGCGGCGAAGGTATTAATTTCAGAAGTGGCAGAAAAACAATTTTTTATAAATCCCGTTTTTTGATACGTCTGCCCCGTGTTTTAATATTCCAAACCGCTGTTTGCTGTAGTATCTTTGTAATAACAAAAAAGAACAGCCTTATGAATAGAAAAAACTTTATCAAAACCGCCTTGCTTGCAGGTTTAGCTACCACGGTCAAAACGGCAAAAAGCCAGCCTTCTTCCAAAGAAAACGCAACCGACAAGGCCATAGGATTTAATCATTTACCCAATAAAGAGGAAAAAACAATGAACACAGTATTGCATAAAGCCGCTACACGCGGCCACGCCAACCACGGTTGGTTGAACAGCCACCACACCTTTAGTTTTGCTAATTACTACAACCCAGAACGCATGAATTTTGGCGCGCTGCGCGTCCTCAACGACGATATCGTTGCCCCCAATCGCGGTTTTGGACAGCATCCCCACGACAACATGGAAATCATTTCCATTCCGTTGGAGGGCGACTTGCAACACAAGGACAGCATGGGCACTGTTTCTGTTATCCGCAAGGGCGACATTCAAGTGATGAGTGCAGGAACAGGGGTTACCCACAGTGAAATGAATAAAAATACAGACGAGCAAGTCAAATTTCTACAAATTTGGCTCTTCCCAAGAGAACGCAACGTACAACCGCGTTACGATCAAATCTCTTTGGAAGAAGTGGCCAAACGCAATGATTTTTACCAAGTTCTTTCGCCCAATGCAGACGACCAAGGAGTTTGGATCAATCAAGATGCTTGGTTTCATTTGGGCGATTTTGACAACGGAAGCAGCACGCGCTACAACTTAAAACAAAAGGGCAATGGTCTCTATATTTTTGTATTGGAAGGCAATGTTACGATCAATGAACAAGCGCTAGAACGCCGCGACGGCTACGGCCTTTGGGATACCGATGGTTTTGATTTGAAAGCAGATAGCGATGCGCAAGTATTGCTGATGGAAGTTCCCATGTTGCAATAAGAACGGGTGGTATAAAGGCGCTGCCACAGGGGAACACTTCGCTTACGCTCGGTGTTCCCCTTTTTTATGTTGCCCTTATATATTTTCTCGAAAACTACTTCTGCCTTATAAAAAACTTTATTTCTCTATAAAAGCAAAATCAAAAGGCTTGTTAAAGCTATCTAAAGTGCAAGAGCTTGGTACGACAAGGCACTTTTTTTGTACCTTATACCGTTATAAGAATACTAATAAGAGTCCCCCTTATTTCTTCGTCCTTTTATCCTACTACAACATGCGTACGTTTCTATTATTGATTTCGCTTTCGCTAATGGCCGCCGCTGTACAGGCTCAACCCCTCAATTTAAAATCTTATTTTTTTCCTTACCAATCGCTGTTTAAAGCCAAAGTGTATAAATACGTCAACGAGGACAATCCCAACGATGTGGTTTATCAATACACCCAAAGCCACATCAGCCACGGCGATACGATTCTGGTGCTGCGCCGCTACGATGAATTTTTTCAAGAGTTAGAAACCATGACACAGGTGATTAGCGACACAGGAGTTTCTTTACAGCGTTATAGTTTGTATATTGCAGGTGAAGGTATTGTCAGTAAAGTACTCCAAAGCCAAGTGTACCAGTGGCAGCAAGCGCAACGCGAACCCATCAAATGGACGGTGCGCTACCAATCGCCTTACGGGGACGAGGGCTTTCGCAAAAAGCGCGCAGTAGACAAACCCTTGACGCCCTACCGTTTTCGCAACATGGCGCATGCAACCGTCCAATTTAGAGACGATTTTCGCCACAGCGTCAAAGGCATCAAAGGCGTGCGCACAACGGACTTTCACCAGTACAGCCGCTATGCGCAGGGTTTGGGCTTAGTGGCCTACGACCGCACCTTGTCTTCGGGCAAAAAAATGCGCTACCGCTTAGAAAAAATTATGGATTTAGAAGATTGGGAAACGCTCA
>CAYUZF010000169.1:2518-2803 GCA_964449615.1 uncultured Aureispira sp. | reverse complement strand
TTCCAATCCGCCGCACCTAAAGTTTAGCATTCATGGCTATCACCTACACCGTTATCAAAGAACGCCAGCAACAATTGCCCAAATTTGTAAAAGAAAGCAAAAATCTGTTGGTAGAACTCGCCCAATCGGCAGCGTACGAAGCAGCAGAGCGTGTTTACACCAACGCCGCGCATCTATCGACGTTCTTAGAAGAGTTGGACGCCCTACTCTCTCAAGAATGGCTGGATGATGAAGCCCGCCAGTGGCTCAGCCCCCGTTTGGGCGCAGCCATCGGCCACTATTTTC
>CAYUZF010000169.1:0-2508 GCA_964449615.1 uncultured Aureispira sp. | reverse complement strand
GGCGTACAAGGGCTATTGGGGCGTCAACGACCGTCCAGACTCGCCCCAATACGGCCGTTACGTAGTTTTTGTTCCCACTGGCGACCAGCACGATAAGGTTTCTCCCGTCGATCCTTTTGAAGCAGCGTACGAGTATGTCCATCAAGAACCTGACCGCGATTTGTTGTCGCTGTTGGAGGAAATGGAAATGCTGGTCGAGCGGAGTCGAGACTAGCGCTATTCCGCCTCCCTATTCCTATAATGGCTATGATTGCGGCAGGCCGCTAGTTTTTTCAATTGCTGGAAGTCTCTTTTGATTAAGGCGCGCTTTATTTTGTTGCGTTGCTGAAAGAAGATTTTCTAAAAAAAAGAAGAAAATTTCGCGGGTAGTGTGGGGAAAGGAACCGAGCCTTTTCTTCCATAAAAGAGGTTGTTGCCCTTGACCTACCCATAAAACCCATCCAAATACACCACCTCGCCTACAACCCCATCCAACGCCCCCGTTTCCAGTTCCAGCACCATACTGTACTGCCCCGATTCGTCGAAGGGAATGACAATGCCGTAGTGGCGAGCCTATTCGTAGCCAAAACGCTGGTAATAAGCGGGTTCGCCCAGCAAAACAACACTTTGATACCCAAGGATACGAGCGCGGGCGTGCGCAGCTTTGATCAACTGCCCGCCTATGCCCTGCCCCTGGTAAGTAGGCGCAACGGCCACGGGTGCCAGTGCTAGACTAGGGTGGTTTTCTTCCAAGTTGTTGATGCGCACAGGGGTGAGTAAGAGATAGCCCACTACCTGCTCCTGTAAGCGAGCAACCAACGAAAGTTGAGGAATGAAATCGAGGTTGTTGCGCAGGCGCTCCACCAAAGCGGGTTCGCTTTGGTCGCTGTGTGGTACCTCGGCAAAAGCAGCGGTTAGCAATTGTTGTACGGCAGGAACATCGGCGTTTTGTTCAGGCTGGATGAGAACGGTAGTCATAATTAGCATAAAAAAGCAATTCCGTTCAGTTTTCGGAATTGCAGCTTGTTTTTTAGTCGGAAATAATGAGGTGGTTGCAAGACGCATCTATAAAACGTCTTCGGCCATTTTTACAATTTCATGGAGGGGTACATCTAACTTATCGGCAATATCTTTTAATTTAGAAATCGTGGGCTGTTTTCGGTCGTTCTCTATTTGCGATAAGTAAGTCTGGGAAACATTGCTTTGCTCTGCCAATTCTTTCTGGGAGATGTCCTTAGCTCTTCGGGTTTTTCTAATTGCTTTTCCTATTTTCATTTTCATTAATTTTAGCTATCATTTTTTTAAATTGCAGAAATACTATACCAACACACCTAGCACCCAAATTTGTTGTTCTAATATAGAACAAACTTCCTAAAACTACAAACTACACCCCAAATATTTTATATGGTCAATCTACTTTTAATCAAAATAAAAACAACGCTTGTTAAAAAATTATTGAAACAAAATTCTAAGATATTGCTTATTAACAAAACAATACCCTATAGAGTTGCAAGCGCGGGCTACTAACTATTTTTTTAGCGTTAAAAAAATGCTGCTTTGAAAAAAACGACTGCGTCAGTACTTTGGAAAATTTCAATCTATTCCAAAAAAAACAGCGTAAAACGAATGGTCTTACGCTGCACATGGGTCAGTACTTTTTTTCATGATTATAAGTTATGTAAGGTAAGGGGAAATATTTTTCGAGTAGAAAACATAATTTTATAGAATAAACTCTCTCAGCATGTCAATGACGCTGGTTATAAAGGTCATGCTCGTCATGAGCTTAAAAATTATGCTGTTGTCCTTTTTAGGAGCTGGTTGATTGCTCTTCTTTGTATTTTTCATAACACTTAATTTTTACCGTTAAACAATACACATAGCTTGTTGAAGCTAAAACACTTGCTTGCTTGCTCATTTTTTTTAGTTGTAGATGAATAATAATAATTGCGAATAGCCTTTACTTACAGTGCAAAACCATAAAAAGCATTGACTACGCTAATAATTAGGGTAAAGACTAGAACAACATCAATAATTGCGATGCTTTCCTTACTGCCCTTGCGTCTGTGATTTTCTTTCCGATTTTTCATAATGGTGTGTTTTTTGAATGGAATAATACACGGGACGATTTTCTAAAATAACTGCTAAGTCGTTCTGCATAATTTTAAATTTTGAGTCGTTAATAAATAAGATAGTATACCTTTCGTTTGGTATTATACTACTATTAACGTACCAAGTGGAGATTTGGTTTGGGTTTTCTTAACCTAATAGCAATATTTTTTTAACGATAGTGGTTTTTAGTTTAACAGAGGGTAATATTTTATTTTGCTTTACCTACAAAAAAAGCAACCAGAGTTGTCTCCAGTTGCTCGTTGTAGTGCTGTTGTGCCTACTTATTTTCTTAGATCACGCCCAAACTTTTCCCTACTTTCGTGAATGCCGCAATTGCTTTATCCAAATGCTCGCGCTCATGTCCTGCCGAGAGTTGTACTCGAATCCGCGCTTTGTCCTTTGGCACCACTGGGTAATAGA
>CAYUZF010000168.1:7906-11600 GCA_964449615.1 uncultured Aureispira sp. | reverse complement strand
TTTAAAAGCGCGGTAAAGGTCTGCCCAATCTTTGCGCTCCTTGACCACCGTTTCGAGGTATTCTTGCCAAATTGCGCCATCTTGTACAGGGTCTTTGACAACAGCCCCCACCACACCCGCAGCCAAATCGCGGGCTTTCAATTCACCGTCGCCAAAGTGCAGGGCTAAGGCTTGACCGCTGTTGACCACAGAAATAGCTTCGGCAGTACTCAACGTAGCGGAAGGCATTTTGACCTTTGTACGGCCATCGGTAGTTTGCCCAGAACGCAGTTCTCTAAACAGAGTTACCAAGCGTTGAATTTCTTTGATCGGGGCATGCTTGGCGCTAATTTCTAGGCTTTTGCCCAATTGCTGCACCCGTGTTGCCACAATGTTGACTTCTTCTTCCAACGTATTGGGCAACGGCAATACGACTGTATTAAAACGGCGACGCAAAGCGCTGGACAAATCGTTGACACCGCGATCGCGGTCGTTGGCCGTCGCAATTATATTAAAACCCTGCTGGGCTTGTACACTGGTATTCAGTTCTGGAATCGGCAGCATTTTTTCCGATAGAATGGTAATCAACGTATCTTGTACATCCGATGGAATCCGCGTCAATTCTTCGATCCGTGCCAATTTTCCTTGCTGCATGGCCATTAGCACAGGCGAAGGGACAAGCGCCTCTTCGCTAGGGCCTTTAGCCAATAGACTGGCATAATTCCATCCGTACCGCATCGTATCTTCACTAATTCCCGCCGTCCCCTGTACCAACAACGTAGAGCTGCCGCAAATAGCCGCCGATAAGTGTTCGGACACCCAAGTCTTGGCGGTTCCAGGTACCCCCATTAAAAGCAGGGCGCGATCCGTTACCAGCGTAGCTACTGCGATTTCTATTAGCCGTTGACTGCCGTAATATTTAGGGCTGATAACCGTACCGTCTTCCAACGCCCCCCCCATCAAATAGGTAACTACGCTCCACGGCGACAGTTGCCAATTGGTGGGTATAGGGTGCTGCTCTTGTTTTTTGAGTGCTTCCAGTTCGGCTGCATAAGCTTGTTCTGCTTGGTATTTTAGTAAAGAGTCTTGTGCCATTGGTATTGATAGTAAGAATCTGGTTGGAATAAAGAATGAAAGAAGGGGCCACTATAGGCGGTTTTTGCGCTCTGCAAATTCTTCTTCGGAAATAATACCGCGCAACATAAGGTTGTGTAGTTTTTCTATTTCGTCTGCTGTACTGAAAGTAGCAATAGGAATGCGGCCATCGTTCTGTGGGCTATTGAGGGCTCGGCGTTGTTGGGGCTGGCTTTCGCCTAAATAATATTCGCTGTTGTACTGCAAATCAAAATCGTCTTGGTGCTTGACCAAGAGCAACAGCGCGTCAACAACTCCCATTATAAAAGGAACCACTGTCCAAAAGAAGAGTAGATAAACAAACCCTAGCTTCTTTTGTCCCAAATAAAAACGGTGAAAACCAAAACCCCCTAGAAAAAAAGCCAATAAAACAGCTACAATTTTTTCTCTCATAACAACAGTCCTTATAAAAGTATAAAAAAGGTAGACGCAAGGACTACCTCTAGTACTGTACAACGCTACAATATAGGGTTCTTTGATAGGTTCGTGAAAAGATGAGCAGCATTTTTTTAGCGCGTGCAGTGGCGCCCAGTATTCCCAAGTTGCAAAATGAGGTGCTAGCGCAGGCGGTCTTTGCGATCTGCAAACTCGCGTTCGGAAATAATCCCTCTAAGCATCAAATCGTGCAACTTTTCAATTTCATCTGCTATACTAATTTTTCCTTCTTGGTTGGTTTCAAAAGCTCCTTCATTGGAACGGTAGGCTGTTGTTTCTCCAAAACGCTCTGTGGGACGCAGGTCTATTTTTCTTCTGTTAGAATTTCTGAAAGGGTTGTCGTTGTAACGATAATCAAACTCTTCGTCGTCCATTAACAAAAAAAGGATTCCCTCTACAAAAGCAATCATGCCAGGAACAATCGTCCAGAAAAAAAGTAAGTATAAAATGCCGCGCCCTTTTTGTCCTAGATAAAAATGATGGACTCCAAAGGCACCTAAAAAAAAGGCCAATAGAGCCGTTACTATTTTTGAATAGGGGGCGCGGTGGCCAATGTGTTCTTCGTACATGTTAGAAAATTAGTGGTGTATATGATGGGTAGCAATAGACTGCTGTGTTATTTTTAACTCTTTCTATTGGGCAAATGGTTCCCATTTTCCATCGAATGGCCTATTTTTTCGCCAAACAGAGCTCTTTTTTCGATGGAGGGCTAAGAGGGATCTCGGTACTGCTCGACCCCTCTTAGCCTCTACAAAAAGCTATTAAGACTTAGGGGCGTCCCAACACTACTTTGCGTTGTGTAAAGACCTTGTTGTTGTGCAACACCAAGATGTAGGTACCTGCGGCACAATCCCCCAAACCATCTATCGTTACTTGTTCTGTTCCCCGTGCAACTTGTCCCTGTTTCACTTCTACTCCGCGTATGTCCACCAAGCGCCATTGGTAATCGTTGTCCAGTGCCTGATCGAACTTCAAGTTGAAGTAATCGTGTGCGGGATTTGGAAAGAGATTAACGGTTTGAATTTCATTCAATTCTGACTCCGCAGCAATAGGATCAATGCCCACCCAATAACCACTAATATCTCGAGTGCTGGCTACTTGAAATACTTCTTTGGTATCTAGGTTTTGAATAAACACCACCGCTTGAAAGCGTCCGTAATTGTAAATAATAAAATTATGGGAAGCGTGGTTCCAATTAAAATCAATGGTTTTTGTTTCTGAGGTCGACCAAGGTTGGGTATAAATGTGTGTGGTATTGACGGCAGGATCCAAATGCAATTGGTCATTTTCTCTGGCAATGGCATGCAGTTGGCTGCGGTAATTGCTCGCAGTTGGATAGAACAACGAATCTTCAGAAATAACGGTATAGATTCTATACTCTGCATTGGGCATGTTTTCCAAAGCCGTTACGGTAGCGCGCACATTGAAGTTGCTGTTGATATGAGTAAACGTATCTATAGTAACGGAAAACTTAGGCGTTGCCAACATATCCTGTTCAAAATCTGCATCCGTCAAGTCGTAAGTAAGGTAGGTTCTACCCGAGTTGTCTCCGTCTATAAAGGCGCGTCCCGCAGGAGAACCGCTGTATTCATAAGAGCGATTTCCACCCAATTGAGGATTGTTTTGATACATAGCATCCGTGTTGTTGGGGCTTTCAATATGATATTGTAGCAAGACCACGTCTTTATTGATAGTGGTATGAAAAACCAAGTTGTAACTTTGATTGTTGATGATTTCCATATCTGCAAAACTGATGTTCGCCATTGTTTCCAACAACACATTCCGCGTGCGATTGCGCACAATTACATTATCAAATGCAAAGCCATCGTAAAAAGCATTGGGCTGTATCGCGGGCGAAGCAAACGCCATACGCATGCGCAAGGTATTGTCTGGGCCTCTAAAATCATCCAGTTTGTACCGCCCATTCTGCCAAGCTCTGTCTTTTCCCGACCAGCCCAACGGAGCCGTCCAGCCAGTACCCAACAAATTAGCAGCAAATTGATCGCCAGGCTGCCCAGAAATGAAGGGCGAATTAAACCAGTCCACCCCACGGTTCATAAAACCAACAGGCGCCCAAGTTCCATCCTCGCGTTGGTATTCCAACACGGCGCCATCGACCGAAGTGCGGGTATCGGTCCAATAATCA
>CAYUZF010000168.1:0-7896 GCA_964449615.1 uncultured Aureispira sp. | reverse complement strand
TCATAGGACGGTTTAAACTCGACAGGTCAAAGCAGGGACTGTATACCCAAGCGTCTTCCCCACCTTCGTAGGGAGCATTGGTTTGTGTCGCCCAAAGGTGGTTGTTTCTATCAGAAGGCCCTCCTGTAGTGCTGTCAATTCCCCATTCCCACAACAGACGATGGCTGCTGTCGCGACTCTCGGCATACCAATCACCCGCCGCATTTTCAAAGTCTTGCTCATAAGGAAAGCTACTGACTTTAGGAGAAATGACTAAACGAACCGTTTGGGTGTCGATGCAGTATTCTCTGTTGGCTACAATCAATTGTGTCATATACACCCCTGCAGTATCGTAGCGGTAGCCAATGGTATCTACTAAGTTCGAATCGATCAAACTGCTTTGGCTGCTACCTACAGCTGTATAAGTAGGGCTGAACACCCACTGCACATGCGTAATGGAATCAATTACCCGATTTTGCGCCTTGTTGTTTAGGTTTAAAACGACGTTGTTGGGCTCAAAGTAAACGGTGTCGTACTGACAGCCGCCTGCTACGGCAAAATCTACATTGGGCATACCATATACATGAAGTGTATCCGTAGCCACATTGGCACACTGCGTAGACGAATCGGTATAATTAAACGTAATCAAATGAGAACCAACGCCTGCCAAATCGGGCACAAAAGTCCGCTGCCCTGCCAAAACACCTGGCGAACCATTGAAATCGCCGCCTACTACTGTTGTCGTCCCCCTTATTGTCGTATTCAAGACCACATCATCCCCGCCCAAGCAATAAGTGTTATGGGGGTAATTGACCGTTGTAAAACTAATAGCAGGTATAGGGTGGGTCAATATGAGCTTTGTCAAGGTATCCGAACAAGCGCCGTATTCAATTGCATAAGTCAACGTGTCGTACGTGCTTGTTGTTAGCGTAGAATCAAAATAAAAATAAGGACTATTCCTATTGGGATTGAGAATGCTATCATTCCTGATAAACAAGCCTCCTGCAGGGGTACCGTTTAGCAATACTGGTGAATTAGAGGCACAATACACCGAGTCTATTCCGAAATCTACTTCTATGTATTGATCGACAATATAAGTCAACTGTATGCTGTCTTCACAGTAAGAACCCGTATCGGTTGCAATATAGGTAATAGAATGCACCCCTGCTCCAACTAGCCCAGGGTCAAAATAATAGGTGGTATCCGCTTCCAAACGAAACAAGCCATTGGGTAGCTGTATATAAATAGAGTCGGTAGTATAACTAACACCTCCCGTTGTGTCTCTAAACGCATGCCATACGGGGTTAAGTGAATCGGGGCGCAACTCTACAATAGAGTCGTTGCTACAAAAGCGGGTGTTGTTGGCAGGCGTCCAAAACTTAGGATTGGGCAATGGCCGCACATTAACATTAAGCAGCAGTTCTGCTGGACAAACCAAATCGGCAGTATCTCCTGTTGTTAGAATATGTGAAGTCAGGGTATCATCTACGGTATAAGATACGGTACGAATACCAATATTGGTAGCAGAAGGTATAAAATACCACATGCTGTCAATAGGGCGCAGAGTATCGGAGAAAATTCCCGCTCCTACAAATCTCCCCCAACTGCGAGAACCATAGATGGGAATGGTATCGTTGGTGGCACATTGACGCAAGTCTAAGCCTGTGACTGTAGGCGTATTGGGGCGATGTACATAAGTACGCGCAGTAATGTTGTTGGCACAACCGTTGTTGTCTGTATAACCATATGTAAAGGTTTTTATACCTGGATTCCCCAAATTCGGACGCAATATAATGGTATTTACGCCTGTAGAAAAAGCTGTGTCGCTACTGATCAAACTACCTCCACTACCCGCAGGTACTACTGTAATAATATCACTTGGGCCATCGTAACAATAGGCCGAATCTAGCCCGTAAATTTGAATGTCGGGTGTTGGGTGAATAAAGACGTTGACGCTGTCTACATTGGTACAATTGTTAGAGTCTACATAAGCGTAGTAGACGGGTTGGGGGCCTGTTGTAGAATCGGTAGCGTCCAAGATACCAATACTATCCACTATGATCGCTCCATAAAAATAGTACGTCCCTGTTGTCGTGTCGTTCAAACTCCACAAGCGATCAGCGCTGTCAGCGGTACAATACTGGTATTGATACCCTGTAAAAGAGGGGATTGGCAAAGGATTGACTAAAATGTCAACCGTATCTGAATCCTCACAGCCTTTAGAATCAATAAATTGATAAATAATTGATTTTCTACCTGTTCCTGCTGTAGATGGAGTAAAGATACCAGAATTGGGATTGACACCAGGGCCTGAATAAAGGGCGGTTCCCTGCGCTACATTAACGTCAGGAATACCCAACAGCTGCACCGTATCGTAATTGGGGCAGAAATTAGTATCTACAAAACCGTTGAGCGATACTACGGGAATAGAGTCCAATTTTACAATCGCTAAATCGGTGTTGATACAACCAATAGAATCGGTATACGTATAGCGCACGGTATCTACTTCTACGCCTGGTCCGATTAAGGTTGGATCGTAATAATAATCGGCATTGATCAATTTAACTCCAAGTCCAGAAATTACGCCTGGTCTGCCCTCTCGGTAACTGGGTCGGCCATCAATTTGAAAAGCAGCATCGCTTTTACAATAGGTGTGTTCGGCTCGCAAGTTGTTGCCCGCTCCATAATTACTAGGCATGTTGTTAAAAACGCTGTCAATATCAATAGAAGGTGCTTGAACGATTGTTACACGTAAGGTATCGTAGCCTTTACAACCAAAAGCATCTGTTGCTTCTGACCAAATAATAGAGGTTCCCCCTCCTCCTGAAAATACACTGTTGGGATTGAAGGTGCTGTCGATTACTCCCGCTCCAAAATATTCTACAGAGTCCAGTAAGTTACCGACCAACAATCGAGAGCGCAGCGCAACTGATATAGGGTTGGCACAGAATTGCGTATTGGTTCGAGAGCCATCTAGCGTCATTTCAATCAGCGGAGGTTGACGTACAAATAAGGTATCCGTAAAGCCATAAGAACAGTTGAATTGATCCGTTAGCACATAGGTTACGGGAATATCCCCAGCCCCTGCTATTACAGGATCAAAGGAACCCGTTGCTGTATCCAAACCTAGCGCGGGCACCCAACTTTCGCTTACCCCACCCGTCAGTACGTTGCGCTGCAATAAGCTCGGCGGTTCGTTTCTACAATAAGCGGCTTTCGCCAAAAAAGAAGGTTGCAAGGGCGCACGGATGGTAAAATTATGCGTAGTATCATCCAGACAGCCGTAACGGTCGACCACATAGCGCAACCGCATCGGCAAATCTCTGTTCGCATTGGGCACCAATGCATTATAAACCGTATCTGGAATAATCAAACTATCTTGAAAAACCTGACTAGGCAAGTTGTAAACCCCTGCAGAGTCAGCCCCTGTGAGCGTAAAATAAGTCCGCGAACGGTACTCAAACGCTGGGATTGGTACAATGGTATCGGGCGTCCCGTAAGCACAATACGCCGATTGAATTCCCGTGAAAGAGAGATTGGGGCGCTGGGTAAGAATAACCGTGTCGATGGCTAAGAAGGTGTCTGCGCTGATGATGGGTGGGCCGACAGTATTGTTGATGGTTCTATTAGCATACTGCATAACAACAACCAACTCAGAAGGATTGCCTGAAATATTGGAGGGAATCAATGCAAAGCTTTCTGAGCCACCTGCTAACGTCCTTACTTGTATGGCACTGCTTTGTGTAGGATCAATTGTTGTGGCACCAATTACTTGGTTGTTGACATATCTAATGTTACTAATAGTAGTATCGCTGTATGTTAACGCTGGATCTCTATAAAAGGTCAGCGAATCGGCATCTATACAAAGCGTATCGGGCAAACCCGCAATGTTCAGCGGCTCATAAATATCCAAATCGGCAGTAATTTTCCCTATACAACCATTATTGTCAAATTGCAAAGTAATCGCATTTCTAAAAGGTGCTTGATCGGCCAGAAGCGTATCGCTGGCGTTGACAAAAGTACCTGTGAAGTCGTAGGGATAACAGAAGTTAGAAGGATCGCAAAATATATTGGGTTCTATCTCAGAAATGATGTTATTGGCCTGAGTTGTATCTAGAGTCAATTGAACGTAATTAGGAACATTTTTTTCTTTAATAAAAGGACGAAATTCTAACTCAAATAAACGGTTGTCGTAGAAGGTTAGAGGTTTGGTAGCGGTTTTTGGAGTGTGGCAGAGCGTACCATCCGAGTATTGTGCGCGGTAGCTGTAGTCTACGCTAGCGGTAATAGCAGAGTCATGGTTGAGCGTCCAACCTACTTTTCTAGCATCTAGTGTATTGCCTGATAAAGCAAGGTTAAGACTGGTATTGGAAGAGGCGAATGTCCCCCCATTGGGAAATCCATATAAATTGATAACAGAATCTGTAGCACATAGCGGTGATACTTGTGGTAAGAAGTCAACAATAGGGTTATGAATTGTCAAGGGTTGAGCCGTGTTGTGTAGAGAATTACCCCCTGCCACAAACTCTACGAATCCAGTAGCAGCATCGTCTGGGATAGCAAAGGTTACCGTTCCTTTTACTCCTCCATTCGTCCCCGCCCCCAATGAACTCACAGTTAACCTATTAGTAGCGACCGTCACAACTTGTCCACCTGTAGTACTGTTTAGACGTATTTCAGTAGGGTCGGCACTCCACCCATCATAATGAAAAGTAACAGAAGAATTGGCACAAGCTTCAAACAACACAGGTGCATTAGGATCATTGTTGGTATAAAACGTTTCTATGCCTATGCTAAAGTATTTGGTTGTATTTCCCGTTCCTAACATCATTCCCGAAACATGATAAGCCCCATTACTAAATGTTAAAGGATAAGTTTCTACATTATTTGTAAAATTAGGGTCGTCTGCTACTACTAAAAATTTGTCGTTTCCAGTAAATCCAGCCGGTAGATTAATTCCTCTAAACTTCAACGTATAATTGTTGTAGCCCCCTCTCAATTGGGTTCGCCAAACGCGATCAATCCGCAAGCCACTAACGGCTGAACCACTAGTGGGATTGTAAGCGGTGGCGGTAGTGGTTGTCGCAGCATTGTGTCCAGCTATTAAAATTCGTCTAGTGTTTCCACTAAAAAAAGTACTAGGATCGGTATACAATTCTAAGTGGTCGCCGCCTCGTTGTGAGGTAGACGAATCTTGTTGTAAGGAACCATCCCCTTGAGCGGGATTAGCATCGTAACCCACACCAACAATATTATGGTTGTAGTTGCCCGCAGAAGTTCCTCCTGCTGCTGCATGATCCCAAGCTACATCTCCATTTGCTAGTAGATAATTGTAAGGTAAAGTAATACCATATTTTATAGCTAGGTAAGAAGTTACTTTTTGTCGTTGGACAGCACTCATCTTACCCGCATACACTATAAATTCAGCCAACTGTATATTCCCAGCACCAAGTTGACCTCTTTTACGATTGCCAATCAATAGTTTAGCATTGACTTTATTAGCATTCGCTGTTGTATTTTTGTTATTAGCAAGGGTAAAAACATTGGCACCGTTGATGTAAATATTTTTAGGATTTTGAGTAGTTGTCTCATCAAAAGACACATGGTTGATGTATAGTTGTCCTTGTTGGCTTCTCGTGTTTCCTGGAGCGTGGTAATAATCTGGTCTATCGTTGTAATTGTTATCTCCGTCGCTTACGTTATGTAATGTAAGTTGTCGACCTTCCTTGTCATCTCCATTTCCTCCCGACTTACCATTGCCCCAAACAGGCGCATTTCCATTGCTTAATGGACGGTATACAGAAAACACATTAACTTGGTCTAAGTTATTTATATTTAGATTGTTGTCGAATCGTTCGTCGTTGATGCGTACACCTGTATTGTAATTGAAGTTTTTAAAAACTTCGTAATAAGTCAAAAAACCTCCTTCGTAGCTAGAGTTAGCACCAAAACCACTAGCAGCAGGCCAGTTAGCCGTACTATTAGCAAGAGCTTGATTGGATATATCCCCTGCTTTATGCCAAAGCAACAAACTGTCATTACCTGAAACGGTGTTTACCCCTCCAGGTAACTGGGCGGCAAGAAAGCTATGTCCTGTGAGTAGGAGTACAACAAAAAAAGAAAAGAAAAAGCGTTGGGTTGTTGAGAAAGGGAAAATCATAAGCTATAATTTTGGATACTATAGAAATGGGGAGTTGTTCCTATTGAATGGAGGCTACCAGTAAAACTAGTGAAAAATAATATTTTACGGTTGCTTTTGTGTATTAAAAGTAGTTTCTACCTATGTAAAATAAAGGTAAACAGATGCCTTGTAGGCAAAATAAAAGGACAAGTGGTATTTCTTGTCCTTTTATTTTTATTGGTGTCTATTGTTACTTCTTCACCACTTTAAAAGTGGCGCGTCCTTTTTCAGTTTGCACTTGAATCATATAAATACCTACAGTAGTGGGAAGGTCTATGCTAGCTTGAGCAACTTGTTGTAGTTGCACATTTTGAACCCGTTGCCCTATGCTGTTAAAAACTTCAATACTTACTTCGTCATAAGTATTTCCCAATTCTAACTGAACTTGTCCATAGGTTGGGTTCGGGTATAAACTAGTATTTGGGAGGTTGTTGAGGTAAGAGGTAGAACTCCAGATAGGTAGACAGCCATTAAGTGTAGCGACTGTTGCTCCATTGGGAATCACCCAATTACTTTGAGCATTGGAAATATTAGCATTCGTTTCTATACAGTTCAAGTTTGGATTGTTGGACAAATTTGCATTAAAAATATTATTATTTGAAAAGTTATCGTAAATACCTGTTTGCTCTAAGTTATTATCACTCAAGTCTAAATCTGTCCAAGTATTGTTGGAATAAAAGAACTTTAAGTTATTGTGTTTACAAATTAAGTAGCTTACTCCTAATGGAGCGATGGTATCTAAGAGATTATAGCTACAGTCTAAGCTATCGGTGTTATTGTTTAACTCAATGTACCTTAGTTGACTACTATCACAAAATACCCTTTGAACAAGTATAGCTGTAGCTAATGTAAAACTATCTAGGGGGTTATTACCAATATCTACATAATCATAACTTTTTGTCAAAGTTACCTTAGACAGGTTATTATGACTACAGGTTAGTATAGTACTCCCTATACTTGGTTCTATGAGATTAGATAGTTGATTGTAATCTGCATGCACTCGTCTTGTAAGTAGTGTCTTTGATAAATCTAAGTTAGTCAACTGGTTGTAAGAAACGTTAATAGTCTCAACATTAGGCATAGTATCAGGCAATACCAAACTAGTCAACTGGTTGTTCGCTGCTTGCAAATCCTCCAGCGTAGTCAGTGTACTAGGAAACTGTATAGTTGTTAATTGGTTGTTGCTGCAACGCAACCATATCAATTTAGGAAACGGGGTTAAATCTATAGTAGACACGTTGTTATCCGTGATGGTTAAACCCTCTAAATTAACAAATTCTTCTAGACCTGTCAAGTCAGAGATATTCTCGTTGACAAGATATAAATATCCAACTGCCTGCGCTTCGTAGAGTTGAATTTCAGTATCGTTGTTGAGGTTTACAGAAGTCGTATTAGCTACCAAAGCCGCTTTTAAATTGGGATCGTTAAACACCACGTTTTGCGCTTGCAAGCTGAACAGCGAGCAAAAAAGGATTAATGTAAGTAGACTATTTTTCATAATTAATTGAAGTTGAAAATACGGGATGGTCAATAAATAGGTTGATGTATTACCAAAGGTAAGACATTTATTTTATTCTCATGCTAAAACACCTCCGCTTTTTTGAGCACCCAGTAGATCAAATTGTCAAAAGCATACTTCAGTAATGCTTGAAAACGAGATCTGAAGTGAATTCCAGACAAATATTTCTTGTCCTTTTATTTTTATTGGTGTCTATTGTTACTTCTTCACCACTTTA
>CAYUZF010000167.1:6173-11676 GCA_964449615.1 uncultured Aureispira sp. | reverse complement strand
GCTTTTTGTAATCAAGATACACAATTATTATGATTACTTCTTACACAATGTACTAGCTTGCTCTCTATTGATTTGAGCAGTCGAAAGTACGACCGTAACAAGTACAAAAAGGGTGGAAATAATAAACTTGTTCATAATAGAAGTTTTAAAAAATTGTTTTGAAAAGGTTAGATTAAGCAAAGCGCTGCCCCGCGCTTTTTTGGATAAAAGCATTTAAAAAACAGTTGAAATAAGCCATAGAAAGGCGGGTCCCTACAATGTAGAAGTTGTAGGGTCAGGGGAAATTTAAACTAGCAAATGATTTTTGGATAAGTAAACTGCTGCACCAAACTGTATGAACTTTGGCAGTTGGTTGGTTATAAAATATTTTTTTAGGTATTATTCAAACATAATAAAAAAGAAGAGAGTAGATAAGTTTTGATTATGAAAAAGAAGGATTTAAGGTGTAAATGTCTATAAAACAATGCTTTGTATTAGGAAATTATGTTCAAAATAAGAAAAATAGTTTGTTCTAAACTTCTTCAAATGCATGTTCGTAGATAGTATTGTAAAGGGCAGCAAGAAGTTAGTCCCAGCTCCCGCAAACCAAACAATACTGCGGTTGTTAGAACAGTATTCTTAACGAACAACCAACAACAATGAAAGTAGTCGTCTTTTGGCTGCGCCGCGATCTGCGCTGGAGCGATAACAAAGGCTTAGAAGCCGCCCTGAAGGAAGGAGAAGCGGTTTTGCCGCTGTTTATTTACGATACCCAAATACTTCAAGAGTTGCCCAAAGACGATGCCCGCTTGAACTTCATCCACCAAACACTAAAGGAGATGAACGATACCCTGAAAAAGCAGGGAAGTAGCATTGTTTTTAAGCACGGCAAACCCGAAACCATTTGGAAAGAATTGCTGGAAGAATACAACATAACGGCGGTGTATACCAACAAGGATTACGAGCCGTACGCTCGCCTACGCGACAAAGCTGTACTAGATCTTTTAGCTGAAAAAGACATCGCCTTCCACCGCATCAAAGACCAAGTAGTTTTTGAAGAGCAGGAAGTGGTCAAAAACGACGGCAAGCCCTACACGGTCTACACGCCTTACAAGAACAAATGGCTCTCCCAATTCGACCCCAAAGAACACCAACCTACAGGAATGCCCAATTTTAAAAAATTCTGGCAAGGGCAGGCTCCTTTTTTAACCTTGAAAGATATTGGTTTTAAGTCTTCTGGCATAACCGTGCAGCCTTACCAGTTGAACAATCTAGGCAACTACAAAACCGACCGCGATATACCAGGGCGCGACGGCACCAGCTACTTGAGTCCGCATCTGCGTTTTGGTACCATAAATCCACGACAAGTAATAGCACAATTGGACTTGGAAAAGGACGCAACTTTTATCAGCGAGTTGATTTGGCGGGAGTTTTTTATGCAAATTCTATATCACTTTCCAAAAGTAGTTGATCAGAATTTTAGAGCCAAATACGACGGCATTAAATGGCGCAACAACGAAGCCGAATTCAAAAAGTGGTGCAATGGGCAGACGGGCTACCCCTTAGTAGATGCAGGCATGCGCCAACTTAATCAAACGGGCTACATGCACAACCGCGTCCGTATGTTAACGGCGAGTTTCTTGTGCAAACACTTGCTCATAGATTGGCGCTGGGGGGAAGCGTATTTTGCCGAAAAACTATTGGATTACGAATTGTCTTCCAACAACGGCAATTGGCAGTGGGCTGCAGGAACAGGCTGCGACGCGTCGCCTTACTTCCGAATCTTTAATCCAATTACACAACTAGAGAAATTTGACAAAGGGAAGACGTATGTCAAACAATGGGTAGAAGATTGGGAAACAGCGGCTTACCCTGCGCCCATCGTAGAACACAAAGAAGCGCGCGAGCGTGCCTTAGCACGTTACAAAGAAGGAATTCAACAAAATTAAAGCTGCCGCTTAGAAAACTTACAACGTTGACTGAACCAAGCGTATAAGACGTTGTTGTAGAAGAAAGTGACGACCGTATTTTACTAAATAATAACCATTAATAAAAACCGTATCATGTTTGGATTTTTTAAGAAGAAGTCAGAGAAAGAAAAATTAGAAGCAGAGTATAAGAAATTAATGGAGGAGTCGTATCGTCTTTCTCACGTAGATCGAGAAGCTTCTGTCAAAAAAAATGGGGAAGCCGAAGAGGTTCTTAAGAAATTGGAACAACTAAAATAGAATCCCACTGCTCTCCAAAAACGTATTACTACGCTTGGTTTCTTATGAGAAATCAAGCGTTTTTTGGCGTTAAATCAACCCTTGCAACCGCTTTTGCCTCGATAGTACTACCATTGGCCGATTTGGACTATTTTTAATACCGACAAAACTCTTTCTTTGTAACAGTCATTAAAAATCACGAGAATTTGCCGCTATGCTTGTCCTCCCACAACGCCTATTTGAACACCCAAATGTAGCCATTCTACTGCGCAACCAAACGAGTTGCATTCTGCACAAACGCTTAGAAAAACCTTTGTTAAAACGCACGGGGTATGTGTCTAAACATGTGTTGGGTCTAGTATTGGCAGGCGAACAACAGCTGCAAACTTATGAAGGCGAACGCCTAACCATTCGAGCGGGGGAAGGCGTGCTTTTACCGAGTAGTATGTATGTAATTTCGGATTTGTTGCCCAAGCAAGGTGCTTTTGAAAGTGTGTTGTTTTATTTTGATAATGCATTGATTCAGGAATTTTTAAAAGAGCGAGCAACGGCCACCGCTTGGTCTAAAGCCCAAAACAGCCACCACCAGTTTGAGCAAACCCCTAATTTGCAGCTGTATTTACAACAGCTCCGACAGCTCTATACCTCCCCCAATACAGGCCACTCAGCCCTCTGCCCCCTAAAAATCAAAGAATTGTGGCATTGGCTCTGTGGTGAGTATTCCGAACAACAATGGCTACAACAACTCTTTACCCTCACCCTGCCCAAAAAACGCCAATTGGGCGAATTTATGGAAGCCAATTTTGACAAACCTTTGAAGGTGGCTGATTATGCCCAACTGACAGGGCGTAGCTTGCGCTCTTTTCGGCGCGATTGCCAGCAGTTGTTGGGGCAGAGCCCGCAACAGTGGTTGCGTGCACGGCGTTTGGCCAAAGCAGAACAATTGTTACAAGAACAGATGCACAGCGTTACCGAATTGGCGCACGCAACGGGCTACGATAATGTATCGTATTTTATTCGAGCATTTAAGGCGCAATATGGGCTTTCGCCTAAACAGTATTTATTACAAGGGCGCTCTTGATAGACGGTTTTTTACAAACAAAATTATTACACAAAAAATAATAAAAATATGGACATTGCATTTATTGGGTTGGGAATTATGGGCAGTCGTATGGTAGCCAATTTATTAAAAAATGAGGTGGCCGTCACGGTGTGGAACCGCTCCAAAGAACCCGTAGCAGCAGCCCAGCAACTGGGAGCTACTGCCGCAGCAACGGCCGAAGAAGCGGTTCGGAATGCCGATTTGGTTGTGAGTATGCTCGCCAAGCCCGAAGTAGTAGAAGAAGCTTTGTGGTTGGATTGTTCTACGGTGAATCCCAGTTTTAGCAGGCGGGTAGGAGCGGAAGCAAAGGCCGCAGGCGTGCGTTTTGCCGACGCGCCTGTGGCGGGCAGCGCGCCACAGGCCGCCGCCGCAACTTTACAATTTTTTGTAGGGGCAGAGGAGGCACTGGTAGAACCCGTACGGCCGTATTTAGAAAAAATGAGCCAGCGTGTGTTGACATTCAAGGAATTGGGCAAAGGCTCGGCCTTCAAAATGCTGGTCAATGGCGCTTTGGCGCAATCCATGGCCGTGTTTGCGGAGACCATTGCTTTGGGAGAAAAACTGGGTTTTGAGCAAGAATTTTTATTAAATACTTTATCTAATACGCCTGTGGTGGCTGGTTTTGTACAAGGAAAAATAGACAAAATGCAAAGCGGTGCGTACGATCCTCAATTTTCCTTAGAATTGATGCACAAGGATTTGCATTTGGCTACATTGACGGCGTATGAGCAAGGGCAGCCGTTGTTTATGGCGCAAGCAGCCAAAGGGTTGTCCGCCCAAGCCAAAATGCAGGGCTTGGGGTAATCAGATTTCTCGGCGGTGTATGAAGCGGTGCGGTAAGCAGCTGTGCTGTAGTGTATAGGTAGAGTAGTAAGGTACAAATGCGTGCGCACCTTACTACTCTATTACCCTATATTTGCACTCCATATTTTTATCCTTATCTTGAGGGCTTTTGTACCCAACTGTCCTAATATGTCTACTAGCAATACCCGTCAACGCCAAGTTCATCTACTCCGCGCTTTTCGCAAATGGCACCGCCTGACGGGGGCGTTTTTATTTGTTTTCTTTTTTATGGTGGCCGTAACAGGCCTACTATTGGGTTGGAAAAAGGATAGTGGAGGGCTGATTTTACCCCAAACGCAGAAAGGCAGCAGCCAAGAAGTAGCAACTTGGTTGCCTTTAGACAGCTTGCAACACTTGGGTAAACGCGCTTTGAAGGCAGAATTTCCGACGTACGCAACCGATGTGGCGCGGTTGGATGTACGGCCAAACAAAGGAATCGTAAAGGTTTTGTTTGAAGAACACTCTATTGGCGTGCAGCTAGATGGTGCAACTGGCGCAACTTTAAGCGTGGCCAAACGGCATTCGGATTGGTTAGAAAATCTACACGACGGCTCGCTGTTGGATAATTGGTTGGGGACAGGCGGTTATTTTAAATTGTTGTATACAACGGTTATGGGCTTGGCCTTGCTTTTATTTACGATAACAGGTTTTTGGTTGTGGTACGGGCCCAAATATTTGCGCAAGCAGCGTTAAACTTGAATATGCTGCCACCTGTTGGAGCGCAGATACCAGACCGAACTTGCCAACGATACGACCCAATACACCAACTCGGCCATCCAAGCTACTTCCAAACTACAGTTGAAAACGTGTACAGCTAGATAGATGTATACCAAATAAACGATGACCCCAACGATTTGCAAGTAGAGCGCTTTTTGAGTGGCGCCTGTTCCCACCAAGCCGTTAAAATAAATAGCCCCTACAGAAAACAACGCCAAAATAGCTGTTAACACACCCGTTAGGCGTTTGGATTCTTCGATCAAGGCCAAGTTATCGGTGCCTACCCGCAACACCACTTCAGGAGCAAACAACATCGTAATTGCAAAAGCCATCGTAACGACAAAAGAAAGTACGGCTGTTTGGGTCGTCACCGCAAACACTTCTTCTGGTTTGTGTTTCCCGATGAGGTTAGAAGCCAGGGTGTTAATACTAGAAGCAAAGCCCCAACAAGGAATCATAAAGAGTAGATAAACGGCCCGCATAATATTGGAAATAGCCAGCTCGGTCTTTCCCATGTCTTCTATTATAATAAAAAAAATAAACCAACTACCCATACCAACGACCGACTGCAAAACGATGGGCATAGAGAGTTTGAGTTGTGCTTTGATAATTTCTAAATCAACGCGTGGAAAATGAAACAGGTGGTAATCGCGGT
>CAYUZF010000167.1:0-6163 GCA_964449615.1 uncultured Aureispira sp. | reverse complement strand
AAAATGTAGACCAGAAACACCACAAAAGCCAACCCTTCGGCAATAGTAGAAGCTAGACCCGCGCCCGCAATACCCATTTCTGGAAATCCCCATTTGCCAAATACCAGCGCATAATTGAGCAGCATATTGGCAACGCCCAACATCAACGCATTGTAAATAATTACCTGCGTACGCGCCACACCTGTATAGAGCGCCAAAACAATCACCCCCGCATAACTAAAGAAAATTCCCGATGAGCGATAATCCAAATAGGCAATACAAGCCTTATAAATCTCTTGGTTGTTGATAAAAAGCGCGAAAAAGTAATCGCAGCCAAACTGCATAAACAAAAAGAGGAAAAAGGCCAAAGAGAGCGCAAAGGCCAGCATAGAATAAAAAACACTTCCAATTTTGTGCAACTCCTGGCTACCCACCCGCCGCGCAATCATGATCTGTCCCGCCTTCGAAAAACTATAGCCGATAGAGGCAATCATCAAATAAAACACGCCTACCAAACCAATCGCTCCCAACTCTATTTCGCCTACCCGCCCCAAAAAAATTGTATCCGTCAAGGTAATAAAGTTCTGTACCGCAGAACCTATCATAATGGGAATAGACAGTTTGAAAATATCGGTGTAGGAAATACTGGTCTTCAAAATCGGCGCGAAATTTTATAGAGGAAGGATACAGGCAAAAAAGGGAATTAATCTAGATCATCACTGTGCTGCAAATAATCAAAATACTGCGCGTTGATGTCATCGATAAACGCCAACAATTCTTCTCGGCCTTCTTTTGTTTTGGAGGAAGTAATAAAATAATCGGGCATGGTTTCCCAATACTTCAAAAACTCTTCTTTAAATTCAGCGACGAAATTTTTATTTTTATGCGACTTCTTCTTGTCTTTTTTGGTAAAAACAATAACAAAAGGCACGCGGTTTTCGCCCATCCAATTGGCAAATTCAATGTCTTTTTCCTGAGGGGGAATGCAGCTGTCTACCAGTAGAAAAGCGCACTGCACATTGGGGCGCTGCGTAAAATAATCGCCAATCATCTTGCGCCAAATTTGTCGAGTACGCTGGGCAATGCGTGCATAGCCATAACCAGGCAAATCCACCAGATACCACTCCTCATCAACATCGTAATAATTGATGGTCTGCGTTTTACCAGGTTGACTGGAGGTTTTGGCCAACGATTTGTTGTTGCACAGCATGTTGATCAAAGAAGACTTGCCGACATTAGAGCGGCCAATGAAGGCGTACTCTGGGCGGTCGGGCGCAGGGCATTGACTAATTTTGGTGTGGCTAGAGAGGTATTTGGCGTGGTAAATTTCCATAAAAAATTAAAGAGCAGTTTTGAGAATAGAGCCAAAATAAAGCTTTGTTAGGGTAGTGAAGAACGCGCCGTGGCTAAAACACTAGTACAGAATTAGTCTAAATAAGAAAAAGCGAGAACAAGACCTAATTATTTGGCGTAGTATTAGTAGATAATATGGTATTTTTGCACTCTTGTTAACACGGTATAATTCCACTAACGATCAATTCTATATGACGACGAACGAAGTAAAATCAGAAGCCATCAAGCCCTACGAAGAGAACGCTGCCAAAAAAGGGCAAGTCTCTACCATGTTTAATAACATTGCGAAGTATTACGACTTTTTGAATCATTTTTTATCTTTGGGCATTGATCGCAGCTGGCGCAAGAAAGCCATCGCTACTTTGGCCGAAGACCAACCCCAACACATATTGGACGTGGCCACGGGTACGGGCGATCTAGCCATAGAGGCGTACCGCCAATTAAAACCCCAAAAAATCACAGGTATCGACATTTCTGTTAAAATGTTGGAAGTCGGTGATAAGAAGTTGCAGAAATTGGGCTTGGACGAAGTCATTACTTTAGAAGAGGGAGATTCTGAACAATTGCCTTTTGAAGACAATACATTTGATGCGGCGATCGTTTCTTTTGGTGTACGCAATTTTGCAAACGTAGAAGCGGGTCTTAAAGACATGGTGCGCGTTTTGCAGCCCAATGCCAAATTGGTGGTGTTGGAATTTTCTAAACCAACGATGTTTCCGTTTAAGCAAGGATTCAATTTTTATTTCAAGCATATTTTGCCCTTTATCGGGCGCATCACTTCCAAAGACAAGCGCGCTTACGGCTATTTATACGAGTCGGTGCAAGCCTTCCCAGAAGGAGAGGAGTTTGTTAATTTGCTGACGGACATCGGATTAAAAAATGCTACATGCAAAAAGCTTTCGTTGGGCATCTGTTCGATTTATACGGCCGTCAAGTAATCTTGGCGCTTTTGCTGCTGGGGTTTTGCAGTACCCACAGCCATGCTCAAAAAGGTTCGTTCAATTACGATAATAAATTTTCTAAAAAGGCTTACTATTTTGGTATTACGCTGGGATTCAACTCCACCCGCTACCGCATCGACCGCGATATAAGCATGGTGGGCAACGACTCGGTGCGCAGCGTCAACGCAATTTATGGGCCTGGCTTTAATTTGGGGATTGTAGCCAACGTAAAGTTGGGCAAGCGCTTTGATTTTCGTTTCCTATTGCCTACGCTCTCTTTTGCAGATCGCAAGTTGCAGTACGAAATGACCAACAATTCTATCGTAGAAAAACGCGTCGAGTCGGTTTTCTTAGAATTTCCCGTTCATTTTCGTTACAAATCGAAACCTTACAAGGATTTTCGAGTATTTGTAGTGGGCGGGGTAAAATACAGCCTAGATTTGGCGTCGAATTCCAGAGCGCGGCAAACCGAAGATTTGATCCGAATCAACCAGCACGATTTGGCGGTAGAATTTGGGCTGGGCTTTCAGGTCTTTTTCCCTTATTTTATCCTCTCGCCCGAAATTAAGTTTTCTTACGGGGTATACAACATCCATGCGCGTAAAAACCAGCTGGTGTATTCTTCGGTTATTGATCAGCTGTTTTCAAGAGGTTTTGCGATCTCTTTGCATTTTGAGGGCTAGGGCTTGTTATTTTTCTGATAAAGCATCAATTGTATCATACCCTAAAACAAAATAAGGGAAATTACTAGCATTGGTAAAAATAAGTGTATATTAAAGGAAATTGTTCAAGGGCAGTTTCTTTTTTTTATATAATCCACCTACCTATGAGTGTTTTTGAGGATACCACCGAGCAGCAACAACAACGTCAATCTATTGCGCAGGCTACAGAACCGCCCCAGCAGAGTGGGCCTGCTTTGACTGGTGAAGACCCCGAACAGCAGGCGCTAGAAAGTAAGCAACTGTACGCCTTACAACGTTCCATGCCCGAGCAGCCCGCTCATGTGCAAGAGCAGTACAATTATGAACCGCCTCAAGCGGAAAATACTGTAAAAGCGGTAACACTACTACGCCCGTTTAAGAGCGACAACGGGCGTTCTGCTTCCGTAAAATTACCAAAGAGCAAATTGGTCTTTGAGTTGTACACCAATGGCGCGCCAACCCCGAGTGAACTCGATAACGTATTACAAGTAAGGTACGTTAAAACAAAGCTGTTGTCCAAAGACAGCGTCCCTATAAAGCAGTTGCTCCAGCAAAAAGAAGATCGTTATTTATTGGAATACAACTTAGAACTACCAGAAAGTTTTGAGCGCGGCAATTATGCTGAAATAGATGTCTTTGGAACGACGTTTCGGTTGACTTATTATCCTATTGATACCCCAATAGAAACGCCAACGGAGGCCAAAAAGGCCATTGATAAATTCAAAGGTTGGTCGCATGATCAGTTGACGTTGTACAGCAAACCCGAGCAGTTGCAGGCCTTACTGCCCGATTTTAAATTTGAAACCAGTACCAACGGGATGCCGCAAGCTAACATGGCAAATTTGATAACAGCGATAGAGCAGCAGGCTACTTTTTCGGAACCAATAGATGAGGCCGAATTGGAAGGGCAGGAAGCAAAGGAGTTGCTAGCCCTGAAAATAGCACTGATGACCAAAAAGAGCAGTTTAGAAAATTTGCTACAAGACAACAGCCGCTATGCCGAAGTCCTAGCCAACCTGCCTCAAAATTATGAGGGCGGACAAGAGCAGCAAGTTTTTGGGGCAGCTTATCAGCAAATCATAGCCCAAAACAGCCAAGCAAAAACTACGCTTTTGCAGTATACTAGACGCTATAGCGAGGAAATAACATTGGTAGAAAAAGCGCGTCAAGATGCGCGGGTACAGGAAGCAATGTCGCCAGCATTAAGCGCCGAGAAACAACGCGCAGAGGAGACTGCCGCCGCCATCGATCAGCAATTGCAACAGCTCAAAGAACAAAGCGAATCGTTGACAAGCAGAGATCAAGATTTTGAGGCTTGGAAAAACGAACTCCGTAGCATTCGAGAAGCGATTAGCCAATTACAAGTTCAATGGACGACCACTTTTCAAACGTTGCAAGCCGCAGTGGAGCTGTTTGAAACAGAGCAGCCGCAACCCAATGGGGTCTACAAAGACTGGAAGCGCTATGGGTATAGACACTTACAACAGCAATCTGAAACGATAGAGTTGTATGAAAAAAGCATTCTAAAAAACCTCAAAGCTCCCCAAGAAACCCTTGATTTGACAGGCGGGGACGGCGCATTGGAATACAAAGAGGGCGAAAACAAGGTAGACGATACAGAACGGGCGCGTTTTGGACAAGACGGGAGAGAACTGAGCTTTAAAACTCCCAAAGCTACCTTAAACCTAGACAATATTTCTCCCAGCGATATTACCCAGCAGGGCGTAGGCGACTGTTATTTGTTGGCCTGTTTGGCGACCTTGGCACAGAGCGACACCGCGGATTTAATAAGAAACGCTATTGTAGAAAAAGCGGGCTATTACGAAGTGACCTTGTACAAAAACAAAGTACCTGTAAAGGTAGGCGTAGACAAAGCCATGTTGCACGTAAACAAGGAATTTGCCGACGGGCGCTACATTGACAGTTATTTGGGAGCCGATCCCGAACAAGGACTTTGGGTAGCCATTATAGAAAAAGCGTATGCCAAAATAGAGGGCGGCGGCGAAGAGGCCGATTACAGTAAAATAGAGCAGAACCACACCCAATATGCTTTTGATGTATTGCTAGGCCCCAAACAGCAGAGTCCCGATAAAATCTACCTAGACGAAGCAGGAAATTTGAGCGAGCAAGCCACCGAACGCGCCTTCAAAAATCCGCTGCCCTTACAAAAAACAAGTCCCGAAGACATCGCAGCGCTTGCACAGGCCTGCACTACTCAAGGGTACAAAATGACGGTGGCTTCGCCTGATAACTTTGATGGGGTAGAAGGACTCACGCACGACCATGTCGTGAAGATTGATGGGGCTAATTACATGCATTTGAATCATGCTTATGCGGTGATGGATGCGGATGCGAATAGAATAACTTTACTGAACCCTCATGGGGAAAAGGCAGGACTGGATCGGCAAAGTTATAGTCCAGAATTGGAAGAAAAGGCAGCTCATTTAGAAGAGGTTTTAAAGGAGCTGTCTAAAGAACTAGAAGATTCTAAACATAAAACATTCTCCCAAGACTCAAAAAAAGCTATGCAGCAAGCTTTTGATGCCTTCTATTTAGATAATGCAGAAGACAACCAAGAACAAGGATATGATGACAGAACACTTAAGAAATTGTATAGGGTATGGAATAGAATAATTAATAAGGCAGAGTTACAAGGAGAACTATGGAGAATAGATCGAAAAAATATAAAAAACGTAGAAAAAAATCTATTGCCCTTTACAGAAGCCTTTATTAAAAGTGAGTTTAAAAAAGGGTTTAAAGCGAAAGCTAAGTTAGATATTAAGGCAACGCAGACGATACCTTATGATGTAACAGCTGAAACATTTTCGGAATTAGTTGTGTTTAAAATAAATAAATAATGTCAAAATTGTTGTTGGTATTCATACTATTAGTCTTTAGTAGAGTTTCTTACACACAGGATACGTGTACAGTAGATACTATAGATTTGAGCGGTAAGGTGTCGTGTGTAACAAAATATAAGCGGATGAGTGACCGATATACGACTAACAGAACAGCTTATATAAGAAATGATAAGTACATAACAATTAGAAAGATTAATTTTACTGTACAAGTTGTAGACTATTATTACAATAAAACAGGAATAGATATCCGTCCAGAATTCAATGAGCACACCAAAGCCCTATCGGACTATCTAAAAACCCAACCCGAGGCTCTACACGACAGCATCAT
>CAYUZF010000166.1:9648-11702 GCA_964449615.1 uncultured Aureispira sp. | reverse complement strand
GGGCCAATTTTGCGTCAAGCCGCTAGAAGTTAAGTCATAGATGGGGTAGGTATAAGGGGTTTTCCAGCGGGAAAGCTCCCCCCAATGTACATCGCCAGAAATGAAGACAACGCCGTTGGCCTTTGTTTTTTGTATTAATTTTAAGAACCGCTCTTGTTCGTGTGGCACATTCGTCCAAGACTCCCAGCCGTTGTATTGATGGGCAAACTGGTTGCTAGAAGCAACCACGCGCAGGTCGGCGGGCTGTTGCAGTTGTCGTTCCAACCAAGCCCATTGCGCAGCTCCCAAGAATGTCGAATCAGGCGAAAGAGTAGGCTGGTAATCATTTTTATAAGTGCTAGACGGCGCTTTGGGGCGGTGGGTCAAGTTGTCGCGAAAACTGCGGGTATCCAACAAAATCACCTGCAAACGCAAAGGGGCTTGCTCTATAAAAAAAGCGTCGTAAATGCCCGCGTGTTTCCAGCGCGCCGAACTTTTGGGCACTTGCCAAAAATCCAAAAAAATAGCTTTGGAACTGTCCTTGTAGGGGTAGTGTCGCCCTGCATCGTTTTCTCCATAATCGTGGTCGTCCCAAGTTGCCAGCAGCGGCACTTGAGCGCGCAAGGCCTGAAAACTAGGTTTGGCGGCCAATTGCTGGTACTTGGCACGCAGCTCCTGCATGTCGCGGGTATCGCCGTAAATATTATCTCCCAAATAAATAAACAGGTCAGGCTTACGCTGCACAACGGTGTACAAAATTGGTTGTTCTTTGCTCTGTTTGGCACAAGACCCCAGACCAATTCTATAAGCTTGTGTGCTAGGATAATTAGAAACGGTAGAACGCCCGTTGCAACCAATTAGTACATGCAATAAAAGCAAAAAAATACCGAAATAGCCCTGTCGTATGGTAATCATCCTGAATAAATGAAGCGGTAAGAAGAAGCGCTAATATAACACTTTACAGAAGAATTACAGCGCGCCTATAAGCACAAAAAATGTTGATGTATAAACTATGATTTCGTTTAATTCTTGACGCTTATAACTAGTGTAATGTCATTATTTATATTTTAAAAGAAGGTGAAAAGCAAGTTAAAAGCTTGCATTTCAAGTAATAACGTCTTACATTTATACTGTTACCTGAAAAGTAGAGTAGGAAATAGTATTATGATTCCTAATAGAAGCGTATTGGAAAAGTCTGTTTTTATGGAGTTTATAGTAGTAATTGACAAGGAAAACCTATAAATAGAAAACCCTTTCCTACTTATAACTGCTAAAATATATTCAAACCCCCTACTATTAATCGTTGTTTTGCGAAGCATAAGCGTTTTACCCTGCTCCACAGTAAGCATAAAAAGACGTTGTGGCTTATAGACTCAACAACTAGATCAAACCTTACCAAGCCCCTGGTATAGGACAAAGCCCGTTTTGTTTCAAACTCTACGCGTTGTGTAATTGAATTGTATTAATTATTTATTTTAAACCTAAATTTTTAGACATGAAAGTATTATTTTTGTCTTTGGTACTACTATTAACTAGTGCCGTTGCTCTGCAAGCCCAGAACACTATTATCGAAGAAGGGTATGTTTATGTACAGGTAGCTACTGCAAGCGAATTAGCGAGTCTTGGCGTTTCCATTAATGAAGCCGTTGCTTATGACGCTGCCAAGCGCATGCGCGCTACCAAAAAATACAGATGTAGATTGGGCAAAGGCGGTTGCTTTTGCAATGCGGTCATTTCTGCTGACGATGAAATCTTGAGTGCTGATTTTCCTGAGCAGCAAGATTGGCAGACTGGTGACCCACTTGATCAACAATTAGGGGTGAAAGCTTATTACAACAACGACTTAGAAGAAGTTATCTTTAGATAATACCAAGTAGGGGGTATGGAGTGTAACCGAAATACCCCCTACCTACTATTTAAACCAATCGTACTGTAAGAGACTATGAATAAATTAATTGGTATACTGCTATTGTTGTTATCAAGCAATTTAAACGCCCAATTATCGAGAGGCGAATACTTTAAGGAAAAATATCCAGATGGAAGTACTTTAGACGCTAAAGTGAGAACACGTTTTG
>CAYUZF010000166.1:9429-9638 GCA_964449615.1 uncultured Aureispira sp. | reverse complement strand
ATCCAACTATTGGCGCGAGTACAACCTATGTACCACAGTTTCTAAAAGCGATGAAAAACATTCGATCGCTCAACAAAAAAAATACGGATGTAGTGGTTGTATTTTTGAATGAAAATGGACTGCGAACACAAGACATAGAGCGCTTTATTCGAGAGGTGTTGCGCCAAAACGGAGCGGCCTACGACCAATTAAAATGGGTGGTTGACCAG
>CAYUZF010000166.1:8106-9419 GCA_964449615.1 uncultured Aureispira sp. | reverse complement strand
CGTTGTACGAAGAAATTGTAGGCGAACGTTCTTTGCTGCGGTTGCTGTATTTTTATCGCCGAAATCTCATCTACAACGAAGCCGAAAAATGGAACTCCATTCGGAGTTACGACTTGCCAGGAGAGTACTTTGAGTTGCAAGCGCCCAAAAAAGTAGCGCTCAAAAATATAGATGAGGCGCTTATTTTAGGCACAGATGCCCTAATTCCCTACAAAAATGGTCAATTACTGCTGACAACCGACTTAAAAGATGAGGTATTGGTTGTTGACCCGAAGACAGGAGCCGTCGAAAAATTATTTAAAATAACGGATTACCAACAAGCAACCGATTTGTATTGCGCCTTGCACGCAAAAGGCGATGCCGACAAATGCGCTTACGCTAAAAAATATGCCGAGCAGTGGGAGAAAGCAGGCCGCCAAGCCCTCAATTTGAGAACAGCACAATACAGAGCCAATAAAATTTACGGTTTTTACAGCTTAGAAGCCTTTGAAAGTAATGAATCAAAGTACGTTTTCAAAAACGATGAAAATACTACCAGCACCATAGAAAAAGGCACGCCTGTTCTCAACGGCTTTGGGGGAATTTACGTCTACGACATTTCCAAAGACCAAATGCAGTTTTACGCTTTAGAAGAACCCAAAGGACAAAAGAAAAACGATGAAGTGTATCTCAATTTAGACAGCGGCATGTACATCGACAAAGAGGAGCATTTGTTTACCAGTATGTCTTTTTATCCCTTGCGGAAAAAAACCGAAGACCTGGCCGAACTAGAGCTGGGAGCCGACAATATTTACCGTGTACGCCAATTTCTACCCCCTTATACCGACAAAAAAACAGAGGATTACATGGGCTACAACAACGTCAAGGATTTCTTCTTTTTGTTTGATAATACTATTTTAATGGTGTACGATGCGGAAGGTAAAATATACCAAGTCGGACAGGAAAAACCGCGCTCTTCTTTCTACGGCAATGGCGAGCGTCCCTACGCCCAACAACAGTACAAAGTCTTGGCCGATGACCAAACACCTTCCAAAATTAACTTTGAAATACATGCCGTCGCCCCCGTTCACGAGAATTATTTGCTGAGTTATTACGTCTACAAAGGACAGCCTGTTTTTGAGCTAAAAAATAGAATCTTTAAAACGCTGGACGTGGTGGAAGCGCAGCACATTCCCAGTTTTAACAAGTACAGCAACAGTGAGATTAATTACAACTTATTAATCAGCGACAATACGGTTTACTTTTTATCAGTAGAAGCCGATCAAGTATTTTTGTACCAATACGAAGTAAAATTACTAACGGATTAGCGCCGA
>CAYUZF010000166.1:5677-8095 GCA_964449615.1 uncultured Aureispira sp. | reverse complement strand
CTCACCGCTTTTTCTTTTTGGCCGCCTGTTTTTGGCGATAAATGGCCTCGTCTACTCGCGCCGCATCGTAGAGATAAGCCCGCAAAATATCCGCGTCTATGTCTACCACTGTCAGAAAGTCCCGACAGCGCACATATTGCCGTGTAGCAGCATTCAAATACTGGATGTCGTCGTACAGCAAATGCCCTTGAACAAAACCCAAGCGTACGCCTTCATAGCTGCGTTGGTTGCCCCAAAGCACACTACTCGGCCAAAAATAACAAATATTGCTGCGACCTTTGTAGAACGGCACTTTGTAGGATAACTTTTCGCTACAATTGGGCAAACATTCTATAATCAACTGCTGCAAACGTCGGCAAATTGCTTGTTCCGTCTCTGGCAACAGTTCCAGAAAATCTCCCCAAACTTGTGCGCTTAATAACTGCATTTTACAAGTTGTCAAAAGTAAGAGAATCAATTATTAATACCTTACAACAAAACCACGCTAAGGTTGCTCGACCACTAGCGGAATGGTAAACGACAACCAACTTCCTGGCTCCCCTGCACGAGGCGGACGCAACACTTTAGAGGCTCTAGTATGCCCACCGTCCTCTTGGCGCATCTCAAAAGCAGGTGCCGCAGGCGGCAAGCCACGTTGCAACAAACCCGATACATCAAAACGTTCGTAGGCAATTAGTATTTTTATATAAAAGGTAGCCGATTGTAGTTGCTTCGGGAAGTGGCGCAACTGCTCTGGACGCGGAAGGGTGAGGTGGGCAAGGTGCAAACTGCCTTTCTCATCGGTCTGCGCTTCTTTGGGCGGAAGCACGTTGCTGCCCATCGCTGTTTGCAAAGGCAAGACGGCAAAGTTGCTGTCCAACAACAACATAGAAACGTAGACGTTCGCTTTGCCTTTTAAGTGGTGCAACGACAAACGCATTGGCAGCACAACAGTCGCGTGGTATTGTGGATGTTGTACAAAATGCAAGGGCGTTTTTTCAGGGGTCAATTCGTGAAGTGGCAGACTCAACCCGCGCTCCTGCCGCTGGTAATGACTTGGCTCAAAGCTTTGAAAAATGGCTTTGCGCTGCCCGCGATTTTCTTGATCAAAGTCCGTGTAACAGGTAACCTCCAACTCCAACTGGTGCAACTCCAATAAAGCCGCTTGTAGTTTGTTGTACAAATTGCGCACCGTCTGCCATTTGCAAATGTGCTGCAAGGCCAAAATCACTTCAAAGCCTTGTTCTTTGCCCAAGCCCTCTGTTTGGCGGCAAACGGGCACCGCCTCCACCATGCCGTCTTGCAAGCGGTGTATCGCAAAACCTTCGGGCTGGGTCTGCACGACAAAATTAGCGGCTTCGGCTTGTTCTTTCCAATTGATAAAAGCCTCAAAATAGCGCAAAGTTGCCGCATGGTCTTCCAAAAATGCTACAAAAGGATGCTGTGCATCGCTGGCCTCTTTGAGCTGTACCAATATAGATTGCTGTGGATTTTTCTGATACAAATCGGCCAAGTATTCAAACAGCGCTACCAACGCATTTTTAGGGTAAGGCGAAAATGTCCAAGTGTCGGGCATTGACAACGCCATATCGGGGTTGCGCAAGTATTTGTAAATGGTTGTTTGGTAGGGTTTTGCCCAGACTGGGAACAGCTCTGTTTGGCCGTCTGTACTGCGCTGGGCGGCGCTGCTGCGCAAAAGCAACTGCGCTTGTTGGTCGTACAAATGCAGCCAATCGCCTTCTACGGCAATGGTAAACTGAGCGCGTTGTTTGGGCGTTGCTTGGCGAATGGCTGGGCCACCGTCGTGGCGAAAATTTTTGAGGCGTTTGCGCGGGCCGTACTGTTCAAATAAGTCCAACAAACTGCCGTGTCCTGCGGTGGTTTCTACGAAAGTAGGCACCCGCCACCGCCGCAAATAGTGCGGGGCAATCATCGCGTAAAGCTTGTTGCGGTGTTTGGTTCTATCAAACATTACGCCTTTAAATTCTATCTTAGAGAACGTAGAACGCACACTGGTAATGCGGGCATTGGCTTTGCCTGTAGGCTGTTTGTCTTGCAAAAACACCTCGATGGGAACGGCTTGGTCAGGGTGGTCTATTTGTGCAAGCAATTCCATTTCTCCTGCTTTGATTTGCCAACTGTTGCGCCCTTTAGGGACTACGGGATAAAAACCGTTGAAGACATCAACATCGCGTTTGGAAGACAAACTGCCGCGTTTTAATAAATTACCGAGAAAGGGCTGGTGCCGTTTTTCAAAGGCTTGGTGGTGTACAAACAAATCAGGCGTCTGCTGAAAAGCCCCCGCGATGTTCATACGGGCGCGGTTGTACAAGTCGTGGTAAGACACTTTATTCTGACTCGCTTCTAAAATATCCAAAACATGGGAGGTAAAGACGCCCCCTTTTTTGGGAAGTTCGTAAGCAAATTCACTTTTGTCAC
>CAYUZF010000166.1:0-5622 GCA_964449615.1 uncultured Aureispira sp. | reverse complement strand
TGGATCGACGCAGCGCGGCACGGGATCGGGCAGGGGCGCCTCTACTGCGCCTTCTTCCTTCAGCAATTGATCGACCGTTTTTAAATCCTCTAAGACTACTTTGAGCTGTTCCATCTGGCGGGTGGCTCCTGTAGAGTGGCAGGAGTCTTGGATAAAGACAATTTCTGCGGCGGTTTTCTGCCACAATTCATCTAAGAGCAAGCGCATTTCTTTATCGAGGATGTTGCGCACGCGTTGGCCTAGTCCATCGGGTTGGCGGGCATCGCAGGGAACGAGGGTTTGCATATAACCGTCGGCCTCGTCAAAATGGCTGGGCGCTCTTTCTTTGGAGCCATGCCCCGCATAGAAGAGTACAATTAAATCCCCTTTTTGGGCTTGCCCTAAATGTTCTCGAATGGTGGCGATGATGTTGGCGCGGGTGGGCAACTGTTGGGTGCCTGTAAACAAGCGTCGGGCATGTAGGGAATACGCTTCTTCGTTGTGGTGGGTGATGATGTAATCTAAGAAGCGCTGGGCATCCTGAATGCAGCCGTTTAAATCGGATATGGTGGCGTTCTCATAGGCATTGATACCTATAAAAAGCGCATAGCAATTTTTTTTTTTCATGCGGTGTATTCGTGTGTTATTCGGGGTCTTTGATTTGATTGCGTATTTGCTGTTGGCGCAAATTTATTTTTTCTACGCTTTGCTGAATTTGGGTGCGCTGCGCTTTAATTTTATCGTCGATTTCTTTGGGGGTAGGCATGGACGAACTCGGAGGCGGTGGTGAACTTTTAACTCTTTTCTTTACCTGCTGGGCAATATCTTCTTGTGCGGTAACTTTATTTTCTGGATGAAAAATCGCTTCCATTTCTTTACTGCTCAACCCTCCCCAACGCGGCTTGTATTTCTTGATGATGTTGCTGGCTTGTTGTTTGGAAGGCGTATCGGGCACTTTTAGCCCTGCTACACGATACAAAACCTGCATGGCCTGGTGGTTTTCTGGATTGAGGTTCCAAGCTTGGGCTGCTAAACGAAAAGCATAACCTTTGTCCAAACTGACAAGCGGCGCAGCGAGTTCGCTCAACTTGGCAGACTGCGCAATCTTAAGGCTTTTTTGCAATTGTTCTTTAGAAAAACCTTGCTGCACTTTGTACGTAGCATACGAATGCACCAAGGTGTCGTTGCGTTCTTGGAGGGCTAAAAGCGCCATGCGCAAGTCTTCTTTGGTGGCATCCAACCCTTCCCGACTTTCCGTCAACGCTTCGGTCAATTCCTCCGCGTGTTGGCTGATTTCTTCGTAGCGGGCCAATTGGGCAGCCATGCGTTCCCTGCTTTTTAGCTCTACTTTGTTGGTTTGGTTGATAAAATAGAAAATGATTCCAAGTATACTAAAAACGACAAAAACGATAGAAAGGGCAATAATCCAAATGCGATCTTTGCTGCGTCTGATGAAACGCCGCTCATGTGCCTCCAAGCTAAGCTTTTCTAAATAAGGCGTAATGTAATTAATATCCTTTACAGACAGCAAGGCTTTACTTTCGTTAAAATAAGTAAAGCGATCCTGAATAAATTTGCGGATACGCAGCAACATTTTGTCCTCCTGAGAGGCTTTTTCATGTATTTTTTTGGCCAGTAAGTCGTGTGATAATTCTATCTTCATTGCTAATGTAACGCTAAGCGAGTGTGGATGTCTTTCCTAAGGTACTTCATTTTCTCAACATACTTAAAAGAACCTTCCTAAAACCCCTATTTAGAAGGCATTCATTTTTAGCGATTGAGGAGCTGTTGAGCCTCTTTCTCCGACAACTTACCGTATTTGTAACGCGCATCTACTTGCTGAATAATCTTTTCTATGTTTCGGTAGGTATACGTATTTTTAGGTTGTTCTCGTTCTAAGAAACCGCCATTGGAACGGTTTAGTTTTTTATTTCTAATAGTATTCAGTACATCCATCGCTTGGCTGTTGCTGTTGCTCAACTCCCAAGCATAGCGCGCTAACCGAAAAGCTTCTTTGTAATCTGCTTCCGAAACATTGCCGCCTTGCAGCAATTGAAGGGCATTTTGACTAAGTTTTTGGGATTTATCTACGGCGCTGAGTTGGGCACGGGTACGGATGACTTCGTTGGCAATTTTGACCTGCTTGGTCAACTCCTGTGTGAGTCCTGCCTTGTCTTGTTTGAGGCGGTCACGCTCTCGTTCCAAAGCCCTTTTGCTGGCTTCGAGTGCGTCGTTGGCGATGCGCAGTTCGGTGAGGGCGTCTTGCAACTCGCGGTTGGTCATTTTTATAATCTGCTCGTCGTCACCAATACGATCGAGTAAGATGACGTGTATACTGTCTTTGGTACGCAATTCTGCTAACTTGATTTCCAAATCCTCGTTAACTGCCTCTAGCGCCAGCTCACTGCTCTTAAAACGCTCATTACTAGCCTCCAATTCAGCAGAAGTATTCCTGTAGTAAAATACAAACCACAACAATATTCCAACCACTAGAAACGTAGCTATACCCGACCCAACTATAAAAATAATTAGGTTCTTACGCGCCATAACTTTGCTTCTATTCAAAAAACTTCTTTCCTCGACGGTCAGATCCAATTGTTCCTCAAATGGAACGATGGCCTTGACTTCATCTGCGGTCAGTAAGGCGTGGTCTGCTTCGTACAATTGTTGTTTAACCTTTAGTAGGTTGAGGACACGAAGACGCATACGATCGTTAGCCGAAGCTCTTTCGTAAACGGTTTTTGCTAGTGTATCGTGGGATAATTCTATTTTCAATGTTCAGAGGATTTGATAATTGTCTAGCCTAAAAAATGGGACGTAGTACCTAAACAATTTAAAACACAGCTAAAGTACTACCAAATTTAATGCCCTTTTGTTCTAGAAGTTCTCTGGAATTCCGCCATTATCCTTATCAGAAAGGGTTGTTTGGAATACCTTAAGAGTTATCTGTCCAATATAATAAAAAAATGGCGATTTGGTGACTTTAGAACCTGTCGTTTGTAAAAGGAGCATCCACTCAGAAACGCTGCTATAGACTAAACGAGCAGATTCATTTTTTAGTTTGCTTTTTCAATTATATTTATGTAAGTTTGCAAAGTATACCTATAAGCAGGACTCTTACTTTTTACAAAAAAGCAATTTTATTAGCAGGTGAGAAACAGCGCTGCTATTGAAATCAATTACTCAACGCACTACCAAATAATTTCCCCAATTATGGCTATTTCAAAAGATATGATACAAGGGCTGGAGACTTTGAAGGCGAACATCCAAGCATTTTTAGACCTTCACAAAAATCCTTACGATACGTCTCAATACAATAATTGAGCGGAAAGAATAGAGCGAATCGAAGCGCTTTTATGCAAATTTACATCTGGAGACGATCCTGCTAAGGACAATGGTAACGAAGACAACGACAATTCTAAAGATCCCTTGAGCGCGTTGAAAATAACGGTGGAACAGGCACGTACCACTGCCAGAACGGCGTTGGGCCCTGTAGCCGATATTGATGCTCCCCAAATTACAATAAAAGAGGCGGAAAAAGCTAAGATAGAAGCGTACGTCGCTAAAGCAGATGCGTTCTTATAAGCTTATAAAACTGCCAACGAAACCCAACAGGCTACTTTTGATCAGAAAAATGCGGGTTATGCAGTCGAAATCCAACAGAGCCGCGATTGGAACGCCAATGTGTTCCTACCGAAGACAACACTAGCGTCTAATTCGGGTGCTGGGTCTAATTCAAATAGCAATGTTTCTTCCAAAAAAATAACAGGCTCTGTAGGTAAAGGTGGAGCAAACAGCAACGCTGACGTGCGCACCGTACAAGAATTATTAAACCAAGTCGGGGGAACGCTCAAGGTCGACGGTAAAATAGGCAACACAACCATTTCTACAATAAAGCTTTATCAAGAATCACTCGGACAAAGTAAGCCAGATGGACTTATTGAACCCAATCGCGGAACTTGGAACGCCTTAGCAAGCGGCAAAGGCAATGCAGGTGGCAGAGGGGCTGTTGCTCCAGGTGGACAACGCGGCATCAAAGCCGTTGCCAGTCGCTACGGTTATATCGACGACCCATACGCCAATCAAAATGACCTCAATGGAATTGGCAACAATGGCAACAAACTCACACAAAGCAAAAGCGTAGCACTTAGTCCAGAATTGTACGATTTGTTGGGATTGGGGTACAAATCGGGGGCTTATGTCAACGTAGAATTCCCCAATGGCTCCATCAAGAAATTTCAAACTGCTGACCAAACGGCACGTAATTTAAGAGGTCTTCGAGTAGATTTTTACGATCCCAAAGGAAAATTTAAAAGCGTAGACGGGCAACCGCTTTACGTTACCAAAGTTAGCAGCAGTGGAAGTGTAGATGTAGCCCCACCAAACGGCAATACAGGGAGCGACCTGAGCGACTCGGTGGGCGAAGGCGGAAAAACCGCTCGGCGGATGTGAAAAAAGTACAGGAATTGTTAAATAAAAAAGGTGCCAGCTTAACAGTAGATGGCGGCAATGGTGCGCGCACCATTGCCGCCATCCGCGCCTTCCAATCGTCTATTGGCATACAGCCAGATGGTCTAATCAGTCCTAATCGCGGTACTTGGAAAGGGCTAATTGGGTAGATGTATGTCGGTGTTTGAAGGGGGCGAAAGCAAGACAAACCATTAGATAAGGCTTCTTACAAAACAAGCTTTTTGTTTTTGTGTTATACTAACGATTACTAAAAAGTACAAAGCTACCCCATAAGGAGGAAGCATTTGTTTTTATCACAAAAAAAGCACACCAAATGAAAATTATCTATTCATTAGCAATAGCCTTAAGTTTTTTACTCTTATTTTCTTGCAACAGCGAACCCACTCAAACGGAGGAGCGTATTCCTTCGCACAAGGTTTCTCCTGAAGCAGATGTAACCACGACCACCGTTCCCGATAACATCGACGATGTGACCGAGCCAGAACCCCCTGCGCCTGACAGCAGTCTTACTACTGGTCGTCCTATGTAAATTACAGCAACTGAAAACGGCTTCCTTGCCGAACAAAAACAGGCGGCTGCCCCAACGGCGCAGCAATGCGGTAATAGCGGCCGCCTTCGTAGACTTTTTTGCTAAACCAGTGCTTCCATTGGCCTTTGGGCAAGTAGACGCGTATGTTTCGGGCGTGTCGGCGTAGGTTGGGCGCCACCACCATATCCTGCCCCAGCATATACTGGTACCGCGCTTTCTGTGCATGGGAATCGGTGGGGTAGTGGAGGTACAAATGGCGCACCATCGGCCACCCTTTTTCGCTGGCCTCTTGGTTGAGCGCTTTTAGGTAAGGCCTTAATAAGGGACGAATTTGGCTGAATTTTGCGTAGAAAGCTTGCAATTCAGGGTCGTATACTTGGGCGTTGCGTTGCGGTAAAATTCCTTCGTGGGTTCTGAATACGGGGCTAAACGCCCCCAATTCTATGTGGCGTTGCAACAGTTTGCGCGTGCGGCGCATTTGAAACAGGCCCCCTATTTTCCAAAATCCCGCAAAGCCACCCACATCCGCGTGGTTGAGCGCCAAACCACTGATTCCACTGGATGTTAGCGCGGGAACAATGGAACGCAAACCGTCGTTTTTTTGCCAAGAAGTCATCTGGTCGCCCGCCCAAAAAAGCGTAGCA
>CAYUZF010000165.1:0-11721 GCA_964449615.1 uncultured Aureispira sp. | reverse complement strand
AGCCACACCCACGGCTACCATCAATACCGTAGAAGTGGTTTGTTTGACGGTGACGAACGGCGGCTGTACTGCTTCCTTTTGCGATACCATTGTTGGTGTAAATCCCAATTGCAGCGGCTTGACGGCTTCTTTTATTACTACTAAAACAGACAGCAACGCCTATCATTTTGACAGCCAAGTATTGGGCGGAACAGGCCCTTATAGCTACAGTTGGCAAATAGATGGGCAATTTATCGCCAACAGCGACAGCGGAGATTTGCACTTCGTTTTCTCGGCGCCTTATGGTCAAGAAGTAGTTGCACTAACGGTTTACGACAGTGCTTACCACTGCTCTATTACTATTTATGATACGGTACAAACGTCTAATCCTTGTGTGGGTAAGAGTGTCCAAATTGTGGCAACGACCGCTACAGACTTTCCCAATCGGTTTGTTTTAAACGCTGTCCCCACAGGTTTTACCCATCCTACCTATACTTGGGATCGGTACTACAACAACGGTGCTGTGGCTATAACGTACAACAACAGTTGGGCTTGTGTGACGGTCACTGAAAACGGCTGTTCAGCCACGCACTGCCAACGCACCACCGCTGCTACAGCGAGCTGCGACAGCTTAGGCGTTCGGGTGAACGGCACCATCGCCACCGATACGGCGGATTTTAGCAGTCAGGTAATTGGTGGATCAGGCCAATATGGTTACCATTGGATCTTCGAGGATTCTATTTATAATACACAAACCAATCCAACGCATATTTTTGGAACGCCCAGCACAACGGGCTACACGTATCGCTTAGTAGTTGTGGACAGTGCAACGGGTTGTGCGGTTTGGGAAGACGATACCCTTACCCACTGTACTAATTTTGCGGCACAAATCAACGCGACATTGTTCAGCAGCAATCAAGTGGAGTTGACAGGGCAAATCACAGGCGGTTCAGGGATGTATACGTATGAATGGCGTAGAAACTGGCAACATTTTTTGGGAACAACGCCCACTGTAACTGCCTTTGTAAATGCGCCTTATGGAATTCAAACCTTCAGTTTGGTGGCCAGAGATACAGGGTATGGTTGTTATGCTTTTGTGTATGATTCTATTGCAACCACCTCGCCTTGCAACCCGCAAGTAAGTTACACGGCGACGGCCAACCAAAGTAATAATTTTACGGTTGTACCTGTGGTGAATAATATGGGGAATTTTGGCCCAGTGGCCTACGAATGGTACCTAGATGGCGTGTTGAGCAGTACGGCGGTTTCGCCTACTTGGACATTGAACACCAGTACGGTGGTGTGTCTGGCCGTTAGTGATACGCTGTGTTCGGCTACTTATTGTGATACCCTTATGGGAATACATCCGAGTTGTGGCAGTTTTGTTGGCAGTTTGACCAGCAGTTTATCCAGTGGGGTTACGTATGACTTTACGAGTCAATTGTCAGGGGGTACAGGAGCGTATGCCTACGAGTGGTCGATTAATGGAACGCCTGTGGGCAACAACCAAGCTAGCTTACAACATACGTTTGCGGCGCCTTTTGGACGGCAAGTTGTTGCCTTGACTGTTGTGGACAGTACTACGCGGTGTACGCTACAGTTGGTGGATACCTTGGGCGTAGCCAACCCTTGTTTGGGCAAAAATGTGTATTTCTCTGCCTCGCATCATCCGACCGATTCCAGTAGATTTATCCTGAATGCCATTACCACAGGTTTTAATAATCCTACCTATACTTGGGATCGTTATTATAATAATGGCTCTGTTGCGGTGGTGTACAACGGTAGTTGGGCTTGTGTGACAGTAACGGATGCCAGTGGCTGTGCTTTTACCATACGGTACCGCGCTGCGACAGCTTTAGAATTGCAGCACAAGCCAGCATAACAGGCTTGGGAAGCGTAGATTTTAGTAGTCAAGTAACGGGTGGAACAGGGAATTATGCGTACAACTGGGATTTTGATGGAACGGGAAACAGTGCGGTTGCACATCCTCGACACGTTTACAGCATTACCAACCCTGCGGTTTATTACTACGATTTAGTGGTAACGGATACGGTGACCAACTGCGCCGTATGGATTTCGGACAGTGTTGGACAGTGTGCTAATTTTGTCATTGGCCTACAGCACCAAACACAAGCCAACAACAGCGTGGACTTCAGCAGCCAAATTACAGGCGGCTCTGGGCAATATGCTTACCAGTGGCAGTTTGCTTATCCCAATGCGGCACCAGCGAGTACCGCCGCCAACCCGAACCATACGTTTGCCAACAGCGGCCAACAAGCAGTGGCTTTGACCGTGACCGATACCTTTTGGGGCTGCTCGGCGATTGTGCAAGAGCCTGTTTATTGGACGAGTTGCCCACAAAATAGCCTAACCCTGCGCTTACAGTACGATAATTTTGCCCAAGAAAATGCTTGGGATGTACGGGATGCCAACGGCACCGTGGTAGCGCAGGGTACAGGCAACAGCTTCCAAAGCGGCACCGTAGTTTTAGAAGAATTGTGTTTGCCAACGGGCTGCTATACCTTAAGCATATACGATAGCTGGGGCGATGGCATGTGCTGCCAACACGGCGCTGGCGCTTACCAATTGCTAGACAGTACAGGCAGTGCCTTAGTGCAAGGCGGAATCTTTGGCAGTGTAGAGCGCACCAATTTCTGCGTAGGCGGAGCCGTAGACCCTTGCGATGATTTCAGCAATACAACGTTAACCGACACTTCAATTGGGAATGGGCAAGTGTATCTCTCTTTGCAAAACAGGGGCAGCGTACCGCCCCAAAACGTCAGTTGGAACATCAACGGAACGGTGATTCCTACCACGGCTCCACAATTGCCGTTCATCTTTGGCAATGGTGTACATGCCGTGTGTGCGACAGCAACGGATGCTACAGGGACTTGCAGCATTACACTTTGCGATTCTATTGTTGTGACCAACGGCGGTAACACACCCAACTGTTCAGGAATTGTTCCTAGCCTCAACATTGTGCAGGATGCCAACGATGCCTACCAGTTGTATCTGCAACCTGTCTTGAACAGTGTGCCAACAAATACTACCTTTCAGTTTTACTGGACGTTTGGAGACAACTCTAGTAGTGCCATCAATCAAGGAAACAGCGCCCATCGTTATCTGCAATACGGCAGCTATGAAATTTGTTACGTAGGCGTTAGCAATACGGGGTGTACGGTAAGCTATTGCGATACCATCACGCTGGATTCGGTGGGCAATTTTAGTCGGTTTGTGTACAAACCAGGGTTTGATGCCAATTTGCAAATGCCGATCCTTAACCACAACATCAGCACTAGTAAAGTGGAGCGCAAAGCTTGGCAAGTTACGTTGTTCCCCAATCCTGTACGCGAGCGCTTGTACGTGCGTTTGCAAACCCCGCAAGCCGTAGCGGCGCAGTTGCGTGTGGTCGCCCCCACGGGGCAATGCTTACAAGTACAGACCTTGGAGTTAGATGCAGGGAAACAGTTGTTGGAGTTAGCGGTAGAGCAGTTGCCTGCTGGGGTTTATTTTGTAGAAATAGAAGATGCCGCAGGACAACCGCAGCGCTTGAAATTTATAAAAAAATAAAACAACCTACCCAAAGACGGTTTAGAGAAGTAGGCCAGTGTTCAATAGAGCGCTGGCTTTTTCTTTTAGTTGATCTTTTTACTATGAAAAAAAGCTGGTTTTTGATTCTTAAGCGCGTGGCATGAAATTTTCCATCTAAATGGCCTGATTGGAAAGAGTTTTTTGGAAAGTTTTATTTAGTTTTTGTTCTGATTAAACTTTGATTGTAAGCCGATTGAGCATTAAAATAAAATTAAAATAAAAAATAAAGGCGCTCAAATGTTATTGGTTATGCCTGTACGAGTTCCTATTATTGTAACATCAATTAATGAACAGGGCGTACTGTCCACACTAAAAAAACAATTATGATCTCTAGAATTTTTCAACTCTCCTTGTTATGCAGCTTGCTGCTGTGTTTTACACAGGTTTTGCAGGCGCAAAGCAGTTGTGCGGTTCGTATCGGGTACAATTATACGACGTCAAACACGGTTAACCTCTTCGCTATTGGCTCTGGTGCTGGTGGCTCAGGTATTTATTACGATTGGTACATCAAAGATGCCACAATAGGACACGTCATTAATGCAACAGAAACAGTTGGTAATTATACACACACGTTTTCAAATTCTAATGCCAATTATGTTTGTGTAACCATGTATGACGATGCTGGTTGTAGTGCGACCTACTGCGAATACGTATCGCCCAACGCGAACAACAGCGGTTGCCGAATCTACCCTAGTTATTCCGTTTCAGGTAATACGGTTACAATCAATACCATGCGCGCAGGTGGCGGCCAGAATCCCACATACGATTGGTTCATTTCCAACTTTGGAGGCACTCCATTTCAAGTAACCAATTCTAATCCTAGCATCACGCGAACACTTGCGGCAAACGGCGGTAACGCAAAAGATTATTTTTGTGTAACTATGTCCGACAGCAGTGCAGCTGGTAGTTGCCAAAACACCCACTGTGACACCATCCAATTGAACGGAGTAGGTGCAGGCTCTTGCGACATAAGCGCAACGTATACGGTTGCAGGCAATACGGCTAATTTTACAGCTACGTCTAGCAATCTTAGTGCTACCGTATACAGTTGGGAAATCAGAGATTACGCGACGGGTATGGTCACTTATAATACTACAACCAATCCAAACTACAGCTATACGTTTTCGAGCACCAATACCATACACTACGCTTGTGTAACGGCTTACGACAGCCTTACCAACAGTTGCCAGACTACTTTTTGCGATACGGTTGACCTTAGCAGCGGTGGAGCAGGCAGCAACTGCCAAGTAACGTACACTTATGTGGATTCAGGCAATACGGTTGACTTTGTGGCAACAGGTACGGGGAGCAACTTGGTGAATCCCATTTACGATTGGTACATTGTGGACAATGGCAACATTACCAACTTCTCTACAGCCAACCCGAACTACACACATACGTTTTCAGGGTTGGGCAACAATAACTACGCTTGTGTCACCCTTTACGATTCGCTTTCTACTTGTCAAGCAACGTTCTGCGATACCTTACAATTGAGCAGCGGCACAGGCAATAACTGCGCAGGCGTAAGTGCGAGGTACAACTATACGGTTTCTAGTGGTGGTGTGGTGAGTTTTTATGCCACTACGGTAGGCTTTGATACCTTAAATACAGTATATCTTTGGAACTTTGGTGCCACTGGAACGAACCCACAAGCAACTTTATCTCCAGGATGGACAAGCATTTGTTTAACCGTAGACGACAGCATTTGCGTCTACACGTATTGTGATTCTGTATACGTTAGTCCAAGTAGCTCCTGTACCGACAACGAAGTACAGTTGATTCTAAACCACGACAACTACGGCAACGAAACTGCTTGGGACGTGGTTGATGCTGCGGGGCAAATAGTAGCCAGCGGATCTTCTAATATTGCTTTAAGTAACACGACAGTCGTTGAAACGCTGTGCTTGCCTACGGGTTGCTACACGCTTAATGTATACGACAGTTGGGGCGATGGTATGTGCTGCAATTACGGCTTTGGGGGATACACTTTGGTGGACAGCGTAGGCATGTTCTCTATCTCTGGTGGAAGCTTTGGTCATGTGGATAGCCGCAACTTCTGCGTAGGTGGTGCAACCACCCCATGTGGTGACTTAGCCTTTACAACTATCAGCTATAACTTGGGTGCCAACGGTACGGCTACGTTCTCTACCAGCACACCTGGTAACGTACAGCCTACTTTATACAACTGGCTCGTAGACGGCGTATCGGCTTCTACCGCTGCCAACCCTACGCTTACATTGTCCAATGGCATACACGATGTATGCTTAAGCGCAACAGATTCTTCTGGAAACTGCTCTGTGATAGTTTGTGATTCCATTTTGATTAGCAACGGTACTACGGGCCCACAAGGTTGTGCAGGTATTGTCGGCGATATGAATGTTACACAAGACCCATTAGATCCTTTCTTACTCTACGTACAACCAGTATTGAACAATGTACCACAAAACAGTTCTTTTATCTTCTATTGGAGTTTTGGCGACAACTCTGGTGGATTCGGGGGGCAGACCTCTCACAACTACAACAACTACGGTTCTTACAATTTGTGTTACGTAGCCATTGACAGCAGCAACGGCTGTATTGTCAACTACTGCGATACTATTACGTTGGATTCTTCGGGCAACTTCAGCCGCTTTGTTGGCAAACCTGGCTTTAATGTAACTACCCTAGCGCCAATCTTAAATACCGTACTAAGTACCGATCAAATTGCGGCAACAGCTTGGACAGCGCAGGTATTCCCGAATCCAGCAGGCGATTTTATCAACTTAGAAATCAACAGCTCCGAGCGACTAGAAGCGCAGGTACGCATCGTGAGTGCAGCGGGGCAAGTGATGCAACAACGCACCTTGAACGACAACCTCACGGAAATCTCTGTGGCCAACCTACCCGCAGGCGTCTACTTTGTACGCCTAGAAACAGAAACCGCACAACAGACTTTGAAGTTTGTCAAGCAATAAACTAGTTAAAAGTTAATATCAACATAACCTATTGCTCGCAGTAGGATATAGGGTGTGAATACAGGTCAGCGTTTGGGGAAACGTTGGCCTGTTCCCTTTTTATACCTACCCCTATTCCCTGAAATCCCAACAAAGGGCCTTGACTACAGGAAAAAATAACCTCGACGTATCTTTTTGGAAGAAAATTTGTTGAAAAGGCAGTAACCACTTCTAAAATAAAACGCCTTATGAAAAGCTGGATCATTTTATGTTGCTTAATGGGTTGGCTGCTAACTGCCCAAGCACAAAACCTGCCTGTTCCCTTGTCCAATCAACAATTTGCCAACGCCCTAGAGCAAATAGATAGGGAAACCTTTGAACGCGACCGTTTCCGAGTAGCGGAAAACCTGCTCAACCGCCATTATTTGTTGGCCGAACAAGTACGCCAATTGCTGACGCGCTTCAATTTCAAAACACAACAAGAACAGCTGGCGCAGATGGCTTACGCCAAAGTGTACGACCAAAGCAATTTTTATCAAGTTTACTCGGCCTTTAATTTTGACGACAGTCGCAATAAAATAAGGGCTTGGGTGGGCGAGCAACCGCGCAACGAGTTGGAGCGTTCGTTTCGGCCAATGCCTATGAGCGAAGCCAATTTCAACACCGCCTACCAAACCTTGCAACAGGCAGATTTTGATTCAGAAGTCTTGGGCTTGGCCAAAGAAATTGTAGCAGACAATTACCTGTATGCTGTTCAGGTGCGCGACTTAATCCAGTTGTTGGATTTTAAGACCAGTGAGGATGATTTGGCCAAGTTTGCGTACTCCAAAACCTACGACCAACAAAATTATTATTTGGTATTGGATGCCTTAACGTTTACTTCTAGCAAGCGCAGTTTGAGCAATTGGCTCAAGGGACAGCCCGTTATGGATTACTCCAATTACGGCTACGACAACAACAGCAATACCCGAACGTGGACCAGCCCTTACGACGACGGCGACAACATCAATACGGCCATTCGCTACAGCGGAACGGATCGAGGACAGCGCGACCAATTTGACAACAATCCGCCAAGATACGACGAAACGCCTGTCGCTCCAGTGGTCGTATCCGATGCTGATTTTACCAACATTCGCAACCAACTCAACCAAATTCCTGCCGACAAAGACCGCTTAATTCGCGTCAAGCAAATCAGCGATCAATCCAACTGGACCACCGAGCAGGTGCGCGATTTGATGGATATGATGGTGTTTGAGAACATGCGGCTGGATTTTGCCATGTACGCCTACCAGCGCACCACCGATGCACAGAATTATTATTTGGTGCAAGATGCGTTGTCGGATGCAGACAACCGCCAGCGGTTAGCCGATTATGTGCAAAGTGTAGGGGGCAGTTTGAGAAATCCTTCGTCGGTGACCAACAACAATCCCAATCTTACCTACAACCCCACCAACCGCCCGCAGGCTAGCGGCACCCAAACCTTACCGACCAGTAAAACTGCTGTACAGGTACTCTCGCCCAGCGATTTTCAAACGTCCAAAAGCGCCATTGAGGGCTACTCGTCAGACAGCGACCGATTAAAGGCCGCCAAGTCGATCGTGGATGAGCAATTTTTATTGACGGATCAGGTGGGGGAATTGATACAACTGTTTGTCTTTGATGACGTGCGCTTGGAATTTGCCAAGTATGCGTATCCCAAAACACAGGATCAAGCAAATTACGAGCAATTGGTAGCGTTGATGCAGAATGCGTCTACGCAGGAGTCATTGATGCTATACCTCAACGAAAACTAGAAAACGGCTTTAAATTGGGGAACGTTTGCTGAAAATTGTAAATTAACAGAGCGATTTTTAATAAATTCCAACCATAATTTTTTACTAAAACCAGCCACTGTCATGAAATCCATCTTTTTATTCGCCAGTTTTTTGCTGTTTACGGCAACTTGTCTATCTGCACAAACTAAAAAAATAGCTTGGCGCAGCCACAGCGGAAGTGGTACCACGTTTACCCTAGAGTTGCCCGACGAATTTGGATTGTACGAGCCAATGCCACGACAGAAGATTAACAAAATAGACCGCGAGGAGTACCAGCGAGATTCTTTGGCGACTTGCAAACGACCTGATTCCTTAAGCAAGATTTCACCCCTGCTCCGTCCCGTTCCAAAAACCAAAAAAGAAAAGCGCCAACAACCACAACTTAAAAAGCAGCGCCAAGATGCCCGCGATTCTGCTTCTACGATTATGGTGGAAAAAGAGCAAGCACCAGCAGAATCTGCGGTTTCCTACAGTGCGGCGATCGTACCAACTCTACAGGGCGCTACCCATTGGTTGTGGTTGTTGCTACTCCCTTTGGGCGTTGTGTTTGCAGTGAGCATAAAGCGACCTTAGCGGATGGCTTCGGCGCAATGGACCAAGCTACACTTGTTGTTGCTCTATGCAGGCGCAACCTTTACGGTTTTGTTTGTAGGGACAACGCTGGAGGCATTGCCCTGGCAAGCAGGGCTAAAGAGTGGGGTAGAGGCTGTTTCCAACTGGACGGCGCGTGCATTTTTTGGCTATCCCAAAGACTTTTATTCTCCGTTGGGCTCGGACACGCTGGGCTTGTTGTTTCATCTGTTGAATATCGGGGGACTATCGCTGCTAATAGGTCTGTTGTTGCTGCGCAGCGCACGGCGGTGGAACGCGGACAAGATGTATTACGGGGTGCGTGCTTTTATGAGCTACTATGTGGCGTTTCAGCTGTTTTCTTACGGGTTTAATAAAGTGTTTAAGTATCAATTTTTCTTGCCTGAACCCAATACGTTGTACACTACTGTGGGACAAACACCGCGCGATTTGCTGTTTTGGTCGGTGATGGGCAGTGCGTACGGTTATACGGTTTTTGCAGGTGTGTTGGAAGTGCTGGCCGCTATTCTTCTGTTGTTTAGAAAAACGCGTTTGTTGGGTGCTTTGGTGGCAGCAGTTGTGTTGACGCATGTTGTGGCGGTTAATTTTGGGTTTAATATTTCTGTTAAAATACATTCATTGCTGTATTTGTCCTTTGTGGGGGGCATTTTACTGCCACATGTAGGACGTTTGTACGCTTTTATTATTAATAACCAATGGGTTGCAGCCACAACTTGGCAGCCGAACTACCAGCAATTCCAACCGCGCTTGGCCTACGCTACTACCAAAACACTACTTTTGGGAATGATGCTCTACAGTTGTTTGTATCCCTATTTTGAGGAGAACAGTTTCAACGACGATTGGCGGGCGCGGCCTGCTTTCCACGGAGCTTATGCCGTAGAATCCTTTGTTAAAAACGACATCAGCTATCCAGCCTTGCCCGTGTATACAGAGCGTTGGCAGCGGGCTTTTGTACATCGGCGGGGCTATTGGGTGGTACAGTTTCCCGACGAACGCTACCAAGATTATCTATTCAGTTACGACAAAGAACAGGGATTGTTTGAATTAATTCATACCGAAACCAAGCAGCGAAGTTTGCTGAACTACGTGCGGTTGGAGGGGGGGAGTCTACGCTTGGAGGGCATATTAGACGGAGAAGCGGTAAATATTTTCTTAAAAAAATTGAATTGGCGCGCTTTGCCGCTGCTACAATACGAATTCAATTGGACTGTAGACGCACTCCAGCAATAGAAAAACCCACCGATCAGAAAAAAACTCAAAAAAAAATAAAAAAGTAGTAACTTGATAGTCAGAGAATTGTAAGCTGTTAAGAACCGTTGGGATATTGTTAGGAAGACTTTAACATTGAAGTTGGCACGCTTTTGTAAAAGTAGTAGAGTAGCATTATGATAGTAATGCTTTTAGAAACGAAAATACATTGGATGGTATAAATTCTAGACGTAGAGCGCCACCTCCCCCATCTTTTAAACTTATAACAAACATGAAAAACGCAATTTATATTCTAGCACTACTACTAAGCACTTCTTTTATTCTATCCGCTCAAATTACAGAACCGCTAACTAGCAACAACAGCGAGCATATTGACAACGGTTACGACCACCGCAGAGGCACCGATTACAACCACCGCAACGGCAATTACAACGACGGCCGCAATGGCAATTACAACGACGGGCATAGCGGCAACTACAACGATGGGCGCAATGGCAACTATAACAACAGCCGATACGGCAATGATGGACGTCGTACAAACAACGGTCGTTACGGCAACAACAACGGTCGCCACGGTGGTTATGGACATGGAGGCCACGGCCACGGCCACAACGGCGGCTATGGACATGGCCACAATGGTCATCATGCTGGGCATGGAGGGCATGGCCACCATGTAGGCAATCGCCACGGGCACCGTTACGTAGGTTATTGCAACTACACCAACCATAATTACGGCTGGACGCCTGTTTCCGTTTCGATTTTCACAGGATGCCGCCAGCGTATTCGCCGTTGTAGCTTTGAAAGCGATCGTTTGAGAGAAGCGATGATTTTTGTAGACCGCTACCACGTTAGCGCACACCAAATTGCAGACATGATGCGTTATTTTGATTTTGAAAGCACCAAACTAGAATTTGCCAAATACGCTTTCCACAGAACTTGCGACATTCAGAATTACGGCATTGTTTTCAACGAATTTGCCTTCAATTCTAGCCGTCGCGAATTGGACTGTTACATCCGCGATTATGTTTGGTAAGTTAGGGTAATCCGTAGTGCAAAGATGGTTTTTAACTGTTCTATAATAGGCTGAAAATTAGTTTTTTAGCTATAAAAAGGCTTCTTTTTTAAGAGGTCTTTTTTTGTGAAATATTCTTTGCTGTTTTTCTAAAAATAGTTCCCGAAAGTCCATTTTTGGCATACTTTTTAACCTTCTAATGACAAAGAGGGGTACAATTTTCTAACTGCTTTTTCGTTGCAACTGTTTGGTCGAGTACATCAACTTTTGTTATACTTGACTGTTAAGAAAGCGAATGCGATAGCACCCTACCAACAGAAAGTTATACCTTTAATTTTCCTCAATTCTAAATCGGTAGTAGAAACATTGGTCAAAATTGGTCAATGGGCTGCCTATTTCCTCATTTTTTAAAAAAAATACACATTATGAAAGCATTTCTCTACGCATGTTTGTTGTTGTTTGCGGGCGCTCTATGGCCCACGCAGCTCCAAGCACAAGTCAATGGCGAATCAAGGATGGGCGATGGCGGCAGCTATTGGATTCTCGGACTCAACGGGGGCGCAGCTTGGCAAGATAGCGATATAAAAGCGCG
>CAYUZF010000164.1:0-12103 GCA_964449615.1 uncultured Aureispira sp. | reverse complement strand
CCAAAGTATTGCTCCAAATTCAAACCGCTTCACAAAAGGCCAAAGGCGACGAAATTACGCCCGAAGATGAAAAGGCACTGCTGGAGAAGATTACGGCGCGCTACGACGAGCAAACTACGCCTTACTACGCAGCAGCGCGGTTGTGGGTGGATGCTATTATTGATCCGCTAGAAACGCGTTTTGTTATCTCACAAGGTATTGAAGCGGCCAACAATGCGCCCGTCGCCAAATTCAACCCTGGTATTATTCAGACCTAAAAGGCACAGCGTTGCCGTCTAAGATATAAAAGGAGGTTATTGGGTAGGGAACAAATGAATTTGCCCTTATCCAATAACCCTTTATTCGTTTGTTCCCATTGATTTTTGCACCAAGCTTCCCCCTGTTATGAAGTCGCTTCAAAAGATTTTCCTCAACGATCAATTTATTCTGGTATTGATTACGCTCAATGCCTTCATCATTTTTTTACAGGGCTTTCCACTAACGGTTTTTGGAGTGTCTGTACAACAGGTGTTTATTGCCATAGATGATTTTATCACTTTTTGTTTCTTGTTAGAAATAGTGGTTAAGAGCCGTTATTTTGGTTGGCGAGAATATTTAAAATCGACTTGGAATAAAATTGATGTGTTGTTGATTATTTGTTCTATTCCACCGCTGGCGGCGCGTTTTTTTGTGGATATGGGCGCGTCTGACATTGGTTTTTTGTTGGTGTTTCGGGTGTTGCGCATCTTTAAATTTTTCCGTTTTATTCAATTTTTTCCGCAGGTAGAGCACATTTTTCGTTCGGTGCGCGAGGCCATGCGCGCCTCTTTTGTGGTACTGGTAGCCTTTTTTACCTTTGTATTTATTGCGGCTATTTTTTCTTGTTATTTGTACCAAGATGTTGCCCCGCAATATTTCGGCGATCCCATTGTTTCTTATTACAGCATGTTCAAAGTCTTTACTATAGAAGGTTGGAATACCATTCCCGACGAGATTTGCCAAGACATGAACACCCTACAAGGCTTTTTTACGAAGTTCTATTTTATTTGTGCGCTGGTGTTGGGGGGGTTGATTGGTCTGTCTATTGTGAATTCTATTTTTGTGGATGCGATGGTAAGTGACAACAACGACGATTTGGAAGATCAAGTGTTGACCATGCAACAAGACATGGCGGCCATGAATGAAAAAATGGACCGTCTTTTGGCTTTGTTGGACAAGGATGCAAACGCAAAGGAGGAATAAGCGTAGGGTATTGGCAGGGGGCAATGTCTCTGCTGTTAATGCCCTCCCCCTGCCAACAACGCTGTACTAGGGACGCGCCACAATTATCTTTTTTTGCCAGCTTCCCGCTGCATTTTCCACAAGCAGCCAATAAGCGCCGTTAGCGCCATTAGGTAACTGTATAGCGTGCGCAGTAGGCGTCAACAGCACCTCACGTTGCTCGTATACCACTCTCCCCAAAACATCCATAACTCTAATGGTACTGGGCAATGTTGCTGCTTCGCTTACGATATAAAAGCTGCCAGTATTGGGGTTGGGATACAATCCATAGCGTTGGCGCTTGGGTAGTTTATCGTTCTGGAGACAAAAAGTAGCGGTTAGTACAATGGTAGCCGTATCAGGACAGTTGCCATTAGTAATGTAAGATACTGTGTACGTCCCCGCTGCGGTATTAGAAACCGCTATTTCTCCTGTTGCAGCATCGGCAAAAACCACCCCTGTTGGCACCGCGCTGTAGATGCCTCCCGTAGTGCCGTTGGCACCTAATACAATATTGTTCCCGCCATTTATACAAATGAGCGTATCGGTATAAGCAAAACCAGCCGTATCGGGCAAAACGATGCTTATGTTTAGATTGCTGCTATCTGTACAACTGGCATTGCTGACGCGGTAGCTGATGGCGTAAGTCCCCAGCGCTGCGCTGTTGAGGGCAATGCTTCCAAGCAAGGGGTCGATGGGTAAATTATTGGTAGCGGTAAATTGCCCGCCTGCGGCACCTATAACAGTAGGCGTCGGATTGGATGCGCCCAGACAATAAGTATCTTTAGCGAAAGTGAAAGCCGCACTAGGTGTAGGCAACACCGTAACAAACAAACTGCTGCTGTCCGAACAGGGGCCACCCGTAGCATAGGTAATAGTATAAGTTCCAGGAATAGAGTTGTTTAAATCTATAATGCCCGCATTAACGTTGTAGGCTAGTCCAGAAGGGGCGCTCACAAAACTTCCCCCAGGCGTATTGATTAGAGGAATGACGAAAGGTTCATTTTGGCAATAAATGGTTTTCGGATAAGCAAAACCAGCGTCTTCACTGGAATTGATGGTAACGCTTGTGCTGCTGCTGTCGGCACAGCCTGTTACTCCTACTTTATATTGTACGGTATAAAGACCTGGAGATGCCGTTGTGAGGTCAATTTGCCCGAATAGAATATCTATAGTAAGGCTATCGCTGCTAAAAATACCGCCCGTACTTCCTGTAATAATAGGATTTGGGTTGGCTTCCCTTTGACAATAACTGGTTTGTGGGTAAGAAAAAGCCGCGCTGGGCAGTTCGTTGATGGTTAGCGCTTGTGTGCTGGTGTCTGGGCAATTGCCTGTTGTAGTGTAGGTAATGGTATAGGTGCCCGCAGCAGAATTGGCGACATCTATGCTCCCTGTATTAGTAGCATAAACTAATCCCAAAGGACTGCTGCTAAAAATACCGCCAGTAGTAGCCGCAATGGGGGTAGCCAAAGGTTCATTTTGACAATAGTTAGTTTTGGCGTAAAAGAAAGCCGCATCGTTGCGATCATTGATCAAGATAGAAGTAGAATCCGAAGCGACGCAACTGGTAGTTAAGTTATAATAAACAGTGTAGGCACCTGCGGGGGTTGCTGTTAAGTCAATTTCTCCAGAAAAGGTATTGATGACCAAGCCCGCGCTTCCGCTAAACTGTCCCCCTGTTGTTCCTCCTAATATTGGAGTGGGGTTGCTTCCTCCTTTGCAAAACACCCCTGTACCATAACTTAGATTGGTTGTTGGAAAAGCATCAATCTGTATGTTTTGAGAAAATGTGCTGCTGCAATAGCCCAATGTGGTATAAGTAACCACATAATTCCCTGGTGCAGAAACCCCAAAGTCAACCGTTCCTGTAATTGAATCAAGGACTAAGCCGTTGTTGGCTGTAAAAACCCCACCTGTATTGTTTACCAAAAAAGGCGTAATCGGTGGATCAGAAGTACAGAACCGCACCGCCCCATAGTTAAAAAACGCATTGGCTCCAGCCAATACCGTAATGGTATCCGTATACGTTAATTGACAAACGTTATTCACTGGGTTGGTTACATAAGTAACGACATAAACATTGGGCAGAGAGTTCTCCAAAATTAGCTCTCCAGGCGTACTAATTGCCAAACCCGCAGGACTTGCGCTGGCTTGTCCAAATCCAAAACTCGGGGAAGCAAAGGGTCTAGGGCGACTCGAATCATTGGTACAATAGGTATCTAAAGGATAATCAAAAATAAAAGTAGGCACTCCGTCTATATCTATATCAAACGTACTAGAACTTGCACAAGGATTGTTGGTCTGGTAAACTATGGTATAATTACTAACGGCAGAATTGGCCAAATCAATAGCACCCGTTGTTGCATTCAACGCCAACCCGAAAGGAACACTGTTAAAAACACCTCCTTGCTCGCCCGTCACCGTAGGCGATACCACCCCGCCGTTTTGACAAAATTTAGTCGTATCGTAAGCAAAACTAGCATCGTCCAAAGTATCTATTTGTAAAAGAACGCTGTCTGTATTAGGACACTGCCCATTGGTGGTATATCGAATGGTGAACTGTCCCAATAAAGAACTGCCTAAATCTACTTCCCCCGTCGAGGCATTCAACGCCACCCCCGCATCCCCACTAAAATTACCGCCAGATAAGCCTGTAACAACGGGGGTAGGGTCAGCCCCAAACCGACAGTACACACTGTCGCTATAATTGAAACGGGCATCGTCATTGGGCAGAACAATAACAGTACTAGCACTCGAAGAAGGGCAATCACCCGCCAATGTATAATTGATAACATAAGACCCTGTTTGCGAAGCCCCCACATTGATAGCTCCCGTTACCGAATCTAGGACGATTCCTACAGTACTATTGTAAGATGCTAAAGCAGAATTCCCATTCCCAAAAATTACAGTAGGAGAAACAATTCCGCGACTTCTACAGTAGGTTCTCGATCCTGGATAAGTAATCGTAAACCCTGGGTTTATAGCCATTCGAATACGCTGCGTGCTGCTGCTCGGACAGGCGCCTGCTGTAGTATATTGTATGATAAAAGTACCCGTATCCGAAAAACAAGGGCCGTAATTGATCTCTCCAGTAATAGAATCCAAGCACAACGACTTAGTGCTGTCACTAAAGTAGCTGAACCGCCCACCTGGAGTATTTACAACAGGCTGCCCACTCGATCCGTAAATACAGAGGACACTGTCTACAAAAACAAAACTGGCGTCGTCCTGCTCCACAATTTCTACGGTGGTGTTGGCCGTATCACCTCCCACAATATAACTGACGGTATAGATACCTGCGATAGAACTGGCTAGATCCAGTGTTCCCGTATTGCTGTTGATGGCAATGCCTGCCCCCGCAGAAAATAGGCCATTGGAGGCTCCAGTTATGGTAGGACTAGGATTGTTGGCGTTGGTACAATAACGCTGTTGAGCATAACTAATAGTGGTTTGGGCACAACTGCCCCAAGCGCTTAACAGGCACACAAGCATAGTTAAGCTGCGCAATAATAACTTCATACATTTGGATATTAATGGTGAGCGTGGGAATTATGCTGCTGAAACAGGTTGCTCTTAGAAAAGTTCACAAGCACATAGAATATAAAAACTTGATAATCATCTACTTGTTAAGTCATTCTTTAATTCTATGTGCAATTGCATTTCAAGGAGGTTGTTTTTGCTTTGTAAATTCCCTATTTTACTTCTTTCTAAAAAGAAGCTTTTTTTGAACACTCCAACACGGTTAACAACATGGCTGTATTACAAAAATCCGAACTCATTCTCAATGCCGATGGCAGCATTTACCACCTCGGCATCCGCCCCGAACATTTGGCCGAGACCATCATTCTGGTGGGTGATCCGCAGCGGGTGCAGAAAGTGAGCCAGTATTTTGATGCGATAGAATTTGAGCAACAGCGCCGTGAGTTTGTCACCTGTACAGGGCGCATCGGGCAAGAGCGTTTTACTTGCTTGGCGACGGGCATTGGTACCGACAATATCGATATTGTATTTAATGAGTTGGATGCTTTGGTAAACGTGGATTTAGAAACGCGTCAAGTCAAGGCCGAGCACAAAGCACTGACCTTTGTGCGTTTGGGAACCTCGGGTTCCATTCGCGAGGATTTGCCCGTAGATTCTTTGTTGGTGGCCAATTACGGCATCGGTTTGGAAGGTTTGCTCTTATTTTATCAACAAAATAGAAACGCAGCCACAGAAGCCCTCAAACAACAATTTGAAGCCTACTTGGACGGGTTGAATTTTCAGTTTCCCATTACGCCAACCTTTGCCAGCGCGGATGCTGATCTAGTGGCGCGCTTTCAGGGCGAGGCTTGGCAACGGGGGATTTCCATTACGGCAACGGGGTTTTATGCCCCTCAAAACCGCACCATTCGCGCCCAATCGGTGGTATCGGCCTTATTTGATTTGATGCAAGGTTTTCTATTCCAAAACAGTTTAAACATCACTAATTTGGAAATGGAAACCTCGGCGATTTATGGAATGGCTAATATTTTAGGCCACCGTGCATTGGCCCTCAACGCCATTTTGGCCAATCGGCCTACGGGGCGTTTTTCTAGCGACCCTAAAGGCATGGAAACACGGTTGATTCGCCAATTTTTTGATGCGTGGTTGTAGGGCGCAATTGGGGACGGCTGCTGTTCATTACCAATTGTTGATGATGGGCACTTTGCGCTCTACCAAACGGATTTTACCTTTGACCTCGCTGGTTACCAGCGGTGTAATGACGCGTTTTTGATAGCCTATTTGTTTGTAATGCCGTTGTTCGGTGATCACTACCATCTTCAAATGGACGTTGAGCGCATTCAAAATATTATCGTTTTCTAATTCTAAATACAAATCTCGATAAGCGCCCCCAGAGGAGCGTCCGAAAGCCGCCGTAACGTTGCCTTCGGCCTCCAATTGTTTGTGGGCGCCGCGCTGGCTGTAGAGGCGGTAGAGAATATTGTCGCCTTGTGGCGGATTAACGGCGATGGCATACGCACCCAGCGCCAGCCCTGCCAGCAAGTTTTTGGAGCCAACTTTAGCCGCTGCAGAGAGCAAAAACTTTCGGAGTTCTTGGTTGTAATTTTCCAGTCCCTCCTGCCCTACACCAATCCAATACGACCAACCCAAAAGCCGTTCTTCCAAGTCTTGGTTGTGTGTAAGGTCGGGCAGTCGAATGTGTAGACGCGTTTGGTTGTCGTGCTGCAAACTCGTGTGTGCCGCCACGCGCTCGGTGCGACTGAGCAAGGTGGTGAGTTGTTGGCTGTTTTTGTATAAAACGCGGCGGTAGTGCGTTTGGTAAGTGGTGTCGTAAATGGTGGTTTGGGACACGCGGTAGCGCGGGCGCAACGTGTCTACCACCGTTTTCCATTGAACGTAGGGGTCGAAGCGCACGCGGCCTTCAAAGTAAGGCAAGCGCCGAATTTTAAGCGCTACTTTTTTAGAGCCTCCCGAGCGAATTCTAATGCAATAAATGGCGCGTTTTTCTACCGTCAAGCGTTTTTGTAGTTGGCTGGCCGATTGTTCTACTCGCCAACGAATTGCCCCCTGATAAATAGAAATTTCTACCTCTTTGAGGGACTGCCCTTTGAGAACGTCCAGATCAAACCACAATTGGTCACCTTTTTCAAAAGCATAATAAAACAATTGTTCGCCGTTGATTTTAAACGTTTGTTCACTCACCAAAATCGGCTCTACAGGAGCAGCCCTTAGCGCAAGCGCGAGCATCCAACACCAACACAGCAACAGGCTTTTCATAAGTTAGACCTCTTTGAAGGTAATAATATAATTGGTTCCTTTTTTGTTGGCATCCTTGCAAATACTGCCTTCGAGCTGCCGCGTAAGATTGTGTATGAGCTTCAAACCCAGAGATTTAGAACTGCGGTAGTCGTAATTGTCGGGATAACCAATACCGTCGTCTCCTATTTCTAAAATATAATTGGGCGTCCCTTCTTCTACCAGTGTCGCTTTTACAATTCGTATACTGATAGAACCTGCCTCATCGCCTTTGATCCCGTATTTAAGGGAATTGGTCAAGACTTCGTTGATCAACAACCCCAATGGAATCGCTGTATCTATACTCAATTTTATGTTTGGAACATCCAAATCCAATTGTATTTTGTTATCTGTTCCTTTGATGGAGCGAATGAGAAACTGGCTGAGCTGCTGTAAATATTCTTTATAATCTACTTTTGATAAATTGTCAGATTGATACAACAACTCATGTACGATGGCCATAGAATTAATTCTATATTGGCTATCGGCAAAAATTTTGCGCTGCTTATTGTCTTCTAAGGAATTGCTCTGTAAGCTCAACAAACTGGTAATAACCTGTAAATTGTTTTTGACACGGTGGTGGATTTCTTTGAGCAACACATCTTTTTCTTCGTTAGAAATCAACAATTTTTCGGCTTCCTTGCGCTCTGTAACGTCCAAGCAAGTTCCAATTACTCGATCTACCTCCCCTGCGTCATTGCGCATCAATATAACATAATTTTCAATGTACTTTATTTTGTCTTTTACAAGGATTCGATAATTGGATTGATAGTTGTAAATTTTGTTGTCGGAAGCTATGTTTTCCGTGAAGGTATTGATTACCCGTTCTCGATCTTCTTCGTGCAACGCATCGTTGATATAATTGTGTTTGGCCTCTATAGACAAGCCTTCTTCTACACCAAAAATCTCGTACATCCGATCATCCCAGTGCAATTCGTTTTCTTTCATTTTCCAATCGTAGTTCCCCAATTTGGCGGCATTTTTAGCTAATTCTAAGCGTTCTTTAATTTCTAAAGAGGCGGCTTCTGATGCCTTGCGTTGGGTAATGTCGCGCGCACTGCCATATACCCGCCAATGTTCGCTTTCTTCGTCGTTGCCTACAGACACGTTGTCTTCTATCCAGATGTAATGCCCATCCTTGTGCTTGAAGCGGTATTCTCTAGTAATTTTATCTTTGTGAAAATGCAAGGCTTTTCCTTGCTCGGTCACCGCTTCTTTGTCTTCTGGGTGTATGCAATCCGACCAAAGCGTATAATTTTCCATAAGCTCTTCTTGGGTGTACCCAAATAGGCTAAGTGTATCTCCGTTGATGTAACTGAAAGGATTATCGTAGCTGTCGGGGTTTTTTATATCCACCATAAACAAAATCTCATTGATATTGGCCACCAACTCGTTGAATTGCAGTTCATTGCGCAAGGCTCGCTGCTCGGCCAATTTGAGGCTGGTTACATCTTGCTCTGTTCCTTTTAGGCATATGATTTCCTGTTTTTCATTGTATTCAACCCGTCCAGTTCCCAAAATGTAACGCAGGTCGTTTTCTTCGCACAACAGTCGGTGTTCATAATTAAAAACAGTGGTGGGGTATTGTATATTAATAATAGCCCGAACCATGTTGTCTATATCGTCAGGATATATTCGATCTACATAGGCCGTGTACAAACCCTCTGTGGATGTCCCTTCCAATTCGTAAATGAGATACTGTTGTTTAGACCACGTTAGTTCGTTGGTAAGCATATCCAATTCCCAACTGCCAACTTTGGACAGACGCTGCGCATCTTTTAATTTTTGTTCTCTGTCCAATACGATGCGTTTGTCTGTTTCTAGTTGTTGTTTGGCGGCTTGTAGTTCTTGATTTTGCTGGATGTAACGTCTATTAACAGCGGTGAGACGCTTGCGGTTGTTGTATTGCTCAATCGCTACAGCGGCCAAATCGGTAGCCATAGCAATCAAATCGGACAGCGAAAAACTCACTTGTTGAGGTTCGTGAGAATAAAAAGCAAAACTACCCAGTACCTGATTCCCGTCAGAAGATAAGATAGGAACGGACCAACAAGAACGTATTTGGTATTCTTCGGTTACTGCCCGACAGTGGGCAAAGCGCTCACTGGTTAGCATATCTTCCACCAAAACCTCTTCTTTGCTATGAACAGCGACTCCACAGGGTAGTCCATCTGCCGCAATTGCCGCACCTTCTACTTGATCAATAAAAGACTGGGGCATGCTCGGCGCTGCACCAAAGGTCAATTGTCCGTCTTGAGCTAACATGACAGATACGCGCAAATTTTCTACTAACCGCTCGATCCCTTGACACAGTAAATCCAGTACATCTTTTAAATCTTGTTGCTTGGCAACCATTTTCAACACCTCTCTACCTACGTGTATCTTATGGTTGTATTGCTCCTGCAATTCTACAATTTCCGACAATTCTTTGTTGAGCAAAGCAATCTGCTGTTGTTCGGAAATGTCTTTGATAATTACTAGCGCTCGATCGTAGTCGATACGGCTGTAGCGCAACCGCATAAATATAATGCTTCCTGTGGCGCGTTTGCCCATCAGTTCTACTTCTACCGTTTCTCCAATTCTTTTAAGCGAGCTGGCATTTTTCAGTTTTTTAAACTCGCTGGAATTGCTGAACAACTCCTTTAAAGGAATATTTACAAAATCCTCTGATGCATACCCAAATAAAGTACAAGCGTATTGGTTGACGTGCAAAAATCGCTGTTCTTTGACAGACAAAATCATCATACAATCGGGCGAAAGCTCGAATATTTGTTCTACCAAAATAGGTTGCTGCATCCAGTCGGTATCACTTTTTCTTATTGTATTTCCTTCCATAGGATAGTTCATTTATGCTTCTGAGAGAGCGCTTATTTGTTACAACAGCTAGTTTCGCCATGAATCTCTGTGATTAGTAGAAACCAATAGAATACGGAAACTATTTGTTAGGGGAAACGGAGTAGGTTGCTATTAAACACGTAAAATGATAAGTTGTTTGCTCTAGCCAATTTATTTTATAAACATATTTCAACTATTCCTTTCTACTCATCCTAGAATACGCTATTGCTCTTCCCTTACAGATAACGTTATCGGGTATGTTGGATGTGTATTTAAATAGATTAATTGGAGGGAAGGTGGTTATAGGGTATAAGCAACCAATAAAATATGCTTTGCTCTACTAAGATACGACAAAAATGCTGTTTCCCCTATTCTATATTGTCATTTTTTAATAGACAAAATTAAATGTTTTTGCCACTGTCTGGCAGCTTCTATGGGATAATCCTTACTGCCTTCTACCCAATGTCCGACTCCTACGATGCCTTGTAAGGCGTTGGTAAGCCAAAGTTCCTCTGCTTGGTTCAAGTACGCTATGGGAATGGCTTGCTCGTAAACAGGAACTCCCAGCTGCGCTGCTAGCCGCATTACTTGCCCGCGCATTACCCCAGCCACACAGCCTTGATCCAACGCAGGCGTATACAGCCCATTATCTATTTTTAAGAACAAATTGGCGGCAATGGCTTCCGCGAGATGACCCTGCTGGTTCAACAGCAAACAGTCGTCCCAGCCATGGGCATTTTTCTCTAAGCCTGCCATTACATAAGGCAAGGCGCTGGTTGTTTTCAAATTGGAAAGTTGATCGGTAGAAAGGCGGACATGTTGCGCGATGCCCACACGCATCGGACGCTGTTGGGTAGGGTAAAATCCGCTGTCTAGTGGGGTGGCTTCTAGGTGGTACTCAAATCGCTGTTGGGTAGGCGTGTACCGCCCTCCTAGAGCCCTAAAAAAAGTACTGCGAATCCGAAGATTCGCAGTAGCTTGTTGGGCAATAAACCCCTTTATTAGTTGTTCAAATTTATCGTACGTTAGTGCGGTGCTGCTGGTTTGTAACTGCAAGACGTCCAAGCCACTGGATAAGCGAGCAAAATGCGCTTCTAAATGCAAAGCCCGCCCATCACCCACTCGAATGGTCTCAAACAAACCATCGCCATACAAAAAAGAGCGGTTGACCATCTTAGCGGGTAAACTCGACGTTAGAAATAGTCAACGACTGTCCAGAAGCCGTGTGTTTTACCTGCATGCTGGCCACTTTTAATTTCTCGGTAGCATCCACTTCATTCTTTGGCAGTACAAAGTTATTTAAGTTTAGCGTCCCTGCGTATTCTCCATTGGCATCAAAAATAGTCAGTTCCAACTTGCTCAATGCATAATCTTGCGTCACAATTGCATTGTTCTTCTTGTAAACCAGATCAATTTTTCCTGTAGCATCGTTGAGCTTTATAACTAGATCGGCAGAAGAAGTAGCGGCAGGGTTCGTTGTTTGAGCAGCAACGGTTTGTATCATCAAGAACGTGAACGCGAAAAAAGCAATTAATAATTTCATAGTGTTCTATTTTTAAAATTCTTCCTACATACAGCCATTCCTACAGTTAACACCCCAGTCAGCTAATTGGTTATGGAAGATAACAACTTATTGTTATACTTTAGATGAATTGAAGTGACTTTTTGTAAAATAACGACCACTTCTTGTTTTTATAGGCAGTGCTGTGTTCTCTTTCGTTTGGCAGCACATACCCTTTTATGCAATTGTCATTCCAATTTTTAAGACTCCTTACAATACTTTAATTTACAGCAAAAAACATAACAAACAAAACACCAAAATTAACTTAACCAACAAGGGTGTTTTTCTTTTTCGTCTAAGACGCCCATCTACAATACCTAATTTGGAAACCTTTGAAAAAAAATCTACTTTTGTGGGCTGCTGCGCTTGGCGTAGTTTTTTATAACTGATGTTGATATATAGTTCAAAAACGGCCTCTTTATAGGACTGCACATGAAAAAACACCACAGCCTCCCAGATGTATTCTTTCTTACAGGAACCCTATTAGTGCTTTTTTATTTTAGTACCTTTTTGTCGGCTGCCCTCTTTCTATCGCTCCATATAGGTTTGGGTGTGGCGAGTTTTTGTACAACGCTTTTGTTGACGCTAGCGGGAGGCTACTGGATGTCTTATACTCTTGAACAGCACCGCAATTCCCGTTACTGGTTGTCTGTGGGTGTAGCTACTTCGATTGCTGTAGGGCTATCTGCTTTG
>CAYUZF010000163.1:8488-12125 GCA_964449615.1 uncultured Aureispira sp. | reverse complement strand
CTACCGCCAGCCCTACTCCGACACCAACTACGGCAACATCTTTTCGTTTTGGGATCGTCTATTTGGTACTTATGTAGTGGTTGATAACAGCAAATTGGTCTACGGCGTAGATACGTACATGGACAAGCAGCAGACCGAGAACATACTGGATTTGTTGAAAATTCCTTTCCAGGGCCATCAACCGCATATTGAGTACGAGGAGGAAGAGCGTTTGTAAGGAAAGGGCAGCAAAAACTACACTTTATTACAAAGCAAAAGACCATTCAGAATAGACGCATAAAAACAAGAACAAAAGGTTAGAAGAACATTTCCCAGAGCGGGGTGTTAGTTGAAAGACACTTACACACACACTTTTAACCGACAACACCATGCGCTTTCGTCCAATTCCTGCCACACTAGTTTTTTTAGTTTTAAATTTTGCCGCTTTGGGTATTGGCGCCTACTTCATGGGGGAGGGGCCGCAGGGGGACTGGTACCAGAACCTCAACAAAGCTCCGTGGACGCCGCCAGGCTGGGTTTTTGGGGCGTCTTGGACGACCATCATGATTTGCTTTGCTATTTTTATGGGGCTGGCATGGAGGGGAGTGGCCAATCAAAAGCGCCTTGCTGTTTTGTATGCCATACAGTGGGTGCTTAATGTAGCTTGGAATCCTGTGTTTTTTGGGTGGAAAGCAATGGGAATTGCTTTGGTGTTGATTGCCGCATTGACATTGCTGGTCTGGTATTTTATACTCGGCTATCGTCGGGAGTTGGGCTACCAAGTTTTACTGGTAGCGCCTTATGGAATTTGGTTGGTCATTGCTACTTCTCTGAACGCTTACGCGCTGTGGATGAATTAACGTTGTTCTTCTGATGCTTTTGGTAGCACACCATTGCGAACGGAGGAACTTATCGGGGTAGTTTTCCCCCAAAAAAAAACATCAATTTCACAACGCTTTGCCCACAAATGGGGTTGAAAATAGGAACACATAAACACTGGGTATGACCAACCATTTAGTTATTTTGGCGAGTATAGGGGCGATTGTTTTATCAATGTCTTGGTTACCATCGCTTTCTAAGCGCATCCGAATCTCTTATCCCATTATTTTACTTCTTCTAGGCTTTGTCTTATTTTATGCTGGGGTGCCTATTCCATGGCCCGATCCTTTTTGGCCCGATTACTACACCATGTGCATCAGCGAAGTCATCGTAGTAGTTTCCTTAATGACAGCAGGGCTTAAAATTCCGATTGATAAAAAGCTAAAATTCTGGCGCTTGCCTTTCCGATTCATTGCTATTGGGATGCCTTTGTTTATGGGCGTTGCTTTTTTGTTGGGGTTGTATTTTCTAAATTTAAGCATCGCTAGTGCGTTGCTGTTGGCAGTGGTGTTGGCACCTACCGACCCCGTACTGGCCGCAGAGGTGCAGTTGGCCGACCCTGAACGTCAAGAGGGCGAGCCGCCCGAAACGGAATTTGCCTTAACTGCAGAAGCAGGCATGAACGACGGCGCTGCGTTTCCCTTTACCTATATGGCCGTACTGGTGATTCAGGCGGGAAGCTGGCAAGCCTTTGATCTATGGGGCTGGGTACTGGACGAGTTTTTTCTTAAAGTTTTCTTAGGAACCTTATTGGGCTGGGTGTTTGCTAAGTTACTAATTGGACTTTATAAATGGTTGAAAGAATCGTTTAATGTGCATACAGACGACGGATTACTGGCTTTCGCTATGGCTATTGCTGTTTATGCGGCTACAGAGTTGTTGCACGGCTACGGCTTCTTGGCTGTTTTTATCGCCAGCCTAACGCTCAATAAAAGCGAAACCTTTCACGAGCATTACAAACAAAAACTACACAGCTTTGTCGACCAAATGGAACGCTTGATTTTGGTGTTTTGGGTACTCATTTTTGGCGGAGGCATTCTCAACGGCTTGTTGGGAATCGCCAGCTGGGAGGGACTTGTATTCGCCTTGCTCTTGATCTTCCTTGTACGACCCATAACAGGGGCTGTTAGCTTATTGGGGTGCGGGTTGCCTGTCAAAGAAAAGATGGCCATTAGTTTCTTTGGTATTCGCGGTATTGGCTCTATTTTCTACTTGTCTTGGGCATTTGTAAAAATTGGCGAAGACTATGCCGACAAAGAATATATTTACTCAGTAGTGTCTATTATTATTCTATCGTCTATTGTTGTACACGGTCTTAGCGCCCCTTTTGTATTTGCCAATCGCCCAGGAAGCAAGGAAGAGACTTAACCCATCCACCACGTATAAATATCCCAAAAATCAGTCAAAGCAGCCAAACCCAACAATAAAATGGGGATGGAAAAGACGAATTTTTGTGTGCTGGAGGTGTATTTCCACAAGGCTAAAAACACCATTGCTACAGCAGGCAATACAAAAAATACACTGATCACATTGCCCTCATGCCAAGCGCCGAAGAATTCGGTTGGGGTGGATTCTCCAAAGGTAGGATAGGCCTGAATTTGATAGGCTACTGCAATCCAATGCAATAAAATAGAGGAAGTAATTAAAAATGGAACATAGGTTAGAAAAGCGACAAAATTATTTTTCATAACGTATAATTGAAGTGTAAATAGAATAACAACAAAACATAAAAGCGCTCTTGAAATGCTAAAAATAGCTTATCTCAGCGCCTTTGTTTGAGAAAAAAATACACGTGGAAGGAATTTTAATTTTACTAGGCGTTATTACGCTAGCAGTATTGACCAACTCGACTTTTGGTTTCGGGTTCAATATAGTAAGTATGTCGCTGTTAACCTTATATTTTGAACTTCCTTTTGTAGCACCTTTGATTCCACTCTTAGCCTTGACGACCAATTTAGCCGTAGTTTATCGAGCGCGACAAGAAATTCGTTACGAGAGTATTGCACTGTTGATTTTAGCGGCGACGGTAGCCGTGCCCATAGGGATTTGGATTAGTACCTATAGCGCTCAAGATCCTTTTTACAACCGCTTAGTCCGAACGGCGATTGGCAGCTTAATTATTGGCATTGCACTGTTTAATTTGCTGGTACCTGTGGTGCCTTATCTCAAGGGCAATAAAGCCGCACCTATTTTTGGTTTTTTAGCGGGGCTAACGGGAGGCTCTTTTAACATAACGGGGCCGCCTATTGTTATTTACGGACTGTTCAAGCGTTGGGATCCGCAGGTGTTTCGAGCGAGTCTGCAAGCTTTTTTTGTCTATGTTAACAGTTTAATTATAGTAGGGCATTTGTACGCGGGGAACATCAAGGACACTAAATTGGGCTACTTTTATTTGTTGGCACTGCCCATTATTTTTATTGGAAATCCTATCGGAAAAGCCATTAATGCGCAGTTTGATGATCCGCAGCGCTTTCGGAATTATGTGTATTACATTATGCTGGTGCTGGGAACAGTGATGATTTTAAAGGCATTTGATTATATTTGATAACGGATGTACGGGGTTGCTGGGTGGGTTTGTATGAGAAGCCTCTACGCTTCTTCCATGCGCTGCTTTTCATAAATATCGTAATAATACCCTTCGTTTTTTAACAACTCCTCATGGGTGCCCATTTCGGTAATCTTACCATCGTCTAAGACCACAATTAAATCAAATTGCAAGGCCGCATACAAACGGTGGGTAATAATAATGGTCGTTTTATCGGCACAAGCTCGGTTGAGG
>CAYUZF010000163.1:8148-8453 GCA_964449615.1 uncultured Aureispira sp. | reverse complement strand
TAGCCTGTAATTTCGGCCTCTGTTTTGGTATCGACGGCAGAAAGACAATCGTCCAACAACACAACATCGGGCTGTTTGATCAATGCTCTTGCAATCGAAACCCGCTGTTTCTGCCCACCCGACAAGGTAACACCCCGCTCCCCAACGACGGTTTCAAACTGTTCAGGTAGATTCATAATGTCTTCGTAAACAGAAGCGTGTTTGGCGTATTGGCGAATGGTGTCTTCTGAGGCATCCGACTTGCCAAAAGCAATATTATTATAAATAGAATCCGAAAACAAAAACACATCTTGCGGAACATAACC
>CAYUZF010000163.1:0-8138 GCA_964449615.1 uncultured Aureispira sp. | reverse complement strand
ATTTTCGCGTACGGTTCCAGATACAAGGAACGTATCTTGCGGAACATAACCAATGCGCTCGCGCAGATGCGCTAAATTATGCTGTTGCAACGGTTTTCCGTCCAACCGAATCTCTCCTGAACTCACATCGTACATGCGCAACAACAAATCTGCAATGGTCGTTTTGCCCGATCCCGTGCGCCCTACAATAGCCATGCGTTGCCCTTTTTGCAGCGAAAACGAAATGTTTTGCAAGGCTTTGATGCCCGTATCGGGATAGGTGAACGATACGTTGTCAAAAGTAATGGCGCCTTCAATTGCTGTTTCGGGAATGCTATCGTCGGCCAATACATCGGGTTGCGTACTTAGAAACTCATTGATGCGCTTTTGTGAAGCCGCCGCTCGTTGAATAATCGAGGCCACCCAGCCAATCGAGGTTACTGGCCAGGCCAGCATATTGATGTAAATGACAAACTCTGCAATGTTACCCGCTGTGATGTTGCCATTGATGACCAGCGTTCCTCCAACATAAAGCGTGATGATGGTACTGAGGCCAATTAACAACAGCATCAAAGGATAAAAGAAAGCATTGACCTTTGCCAACTCCAGCGAGCGGTTTTTAAATTCTTCGGTTTCTTTGCTAAAATAACGTCCCATCGCTCGTTCCTGCCCATACGATTTGACCACTCGAATGCCCGAATAAACTTCTTGCGACAAGCTGTTGAGCATAGAAAGTTGTTCCTGTATTCGGGTACTTTTTTTATTGATAATACTAGTAACGTAGTAAATAGAAATGGAGAGTACAGGCAGCGGAATCAAGGCATAAAACGTCAAGGTAGGACTCACCTGAATCATAGAATAAACCACCATCACACACAAAATCGTCAAGTTGATGGTATACATAACAGCAGGGCCTAAGTACATCCGTACATGGTTGACATCTTCTGTGATTCGCGCCATCAAATCGCCCGTGTTGTTGCGTTTGTAAAAGGCCAGCGTCAACTTTTCGTAATGGGTATAAATTTCGTTGCGCAGGTCGTATTCAATCAAGCGCGACATAACAATAAGCGTTTGCCGCATAAAAAACATAAAAATGCCCATCAGCAAGGCAAAACCAATAACCAAACCCGCAAACAGCAGAAGCGTACTGCCAATATTGCTGTACAGCGATTCCTGCAAGGCAAAACCTTCGTACAGTTGGTGCAAAGTTACGCTGTCTACCACCAAATCTAGGGCATGGCGTATCATCTGCGGTTGCAATACGCGAAAATAATTGGAAATAGCAACAAATAAGAAGCCCCAAAAAAAGCGGGTTTTGTACTTCAGAAAATATTTATTGAGATAAGCTAGTTCTTTCATGCAAGCGGTGGATTCATTCGGACACCTGTCCAAATGGCAAAGGTAGTTTATTTTGAAATAAAACGGCGTGCAAGGGCACAATTAGAGTGTAACAGCAGAGTACTAAAACCTACACAAAATTGTTTATTTTTGCTAGTCCACTTCAACTGACCATTGACAACCACGTGGAAAAGGCGACTTTCCTCTATGGAGGAGCGTTGCCCAATTCTGAATCTATTACAATTAGAATGGCCAAGAAAAAAAAGACCAAGCAAGTAGCTCTCAAAGGGGGCGTCAAAGACGAGCGTTTTCCTAAATTGATGGGACTGCTTTGCCTGTTCTTCACCCTTTACCTATTTATCGCCTTTACTTCTTATCTCTTCACTTGGAAGGAAGACATGGACAAAGCCCATTGGGGCATCTTACTCTCTCCGCACGACATGGAGAATTGGCTCGGTCGCCTCGGTGCCGTTGTTTCCCACCAGTTTTTTCACATGGGATTCGGAGCCTCTTCTTTCATCCTTGTATTTTTGTTGTTCACAACTGGCATGAGTTTAATTACAGAAACTGAAATCAAAAAGTTGCTGCCTATTTACAAGCGCTCTTTGCTCACCATGCTGTGGACGAGTTTTTTGTTGGCGTTTATTTTTAATGGCAGTCCCTTTCCCTGGGGCGGGGCATTTGGTGGGGTATTGGTCAATACGCTCAATGGCTTGGTAGGCTCGGTCGGAATTGTGGCCATTCTCATTTTTGCCTTTTTGGCGTATGTAGTTTGGAATAAGAATCCAAATTTCAAAGACGGCTTGAGCAAGGACGATATAAAAGCGGCGTTTTCAGCCAGTAATTTATCGGCTACTGTTGTTAATATGTTTCGCTTGACGCCCGAAGTCAAACCCGAACCCGAACCCGAACCGACCAAAGTAGTGAAAGTCCTGCGTCCAAAAGCCAATGTGGTCAAAACGGAGAAAGGCACCGAACTAACGGTGAGCAACGCCGATTTTCCAGAGCCAGAACCACAACAAGGCGAAGTAGATGTACCAAAAGTAATAGAACAGTCTTCTAAAAAAGAATTAGAAAGCAAAGTTAAAAAGTTGACTAGAAACCAGTTGGCGTTGGATTTGGAAAAAGCAGAGCAAGAGAAAAAAGCTGCTGAGAACGCAGACGACGACTTAGAAATGGAAATTTCCAGAGAAGGTGACAAATTGGATATTGCCATTGCCGAAGAAAACAAAGACCACGTAGAACCTTACGATCCTACGCTGGATTTGCCACGCTACGAAAATCCCGTTATTGATTTATTAGAAAGTTACGACGATCAAAAACCAGTCATTGACCGCGCAGAGTTGGAATCCAACAAAGATCAAATTATTGAAACCTTACTTAATTATAAGATAGAAATTGTCAAAATTAAGGCGACGATTGGGCCAACTGTCACGCTCTACGAAATCATTCCTGCGCCAGGCGTGCGAATTTCAAAAATCAAAAATCTAGAGGACGATATTGCCTTGAGTTTGGCGGCATTGGGCATCCGTATTATTGCACCCATTCCAGGCAAAGGTACCATTGGTATTGAAGTGCCCAACCGCAACAAACAAATCGTTTCCCTCAAAGAAGTGTTGGCATCGTCCAAATACCAAGAGGCCAAGATGGATTTGCCCATTGCACTCGGCAAAACCATTTCAGATGAAGTCTTTATCGCCGACTTGGCAAAAATGCCGCACTTGCTGATTGCCGGAGCAACAGGACAAGGTAAATCGGTGGGGATCAATACCATCATTATGAGTTTGTTGTACAAAAAACACCCCTCGCAACTCAAATTGATTTTGATTGACCCCAAGAAGGTAGAGCTGTCGTTGTACAATAAAATTTCTGCGCATTATTTGGGCTATTTGCCCGAAGAAGAAGAAGCCATTGTAACGGACGTAACGAAGGTAGTGCAAACCCTGTATTCCCTGACGGTCGAGATGGATGAACGGTACAACCTGCTCAAAAAAGCTTCCGTTAGAAACATCAACGAATACAACAAGAAGTTTGTAGCGCGCAAGCTCAACCCCGAAAAGGGCCACCGTTTTATGCCGTTTATTGTATTGATTATTGATGAGTTTGCCGATTTGATTATGACGGCGGGCAAGGAAGTAGAGCTGCCGATTGGGCGTTTGGCGCAGTTGGCGCGGGCGGTAGGCATCCACTTAATTATTGCTACCCAGCGTCCGTCGGTGAACATCATCACGGGTATTATTAAAGCCAATTTCCCAGCGCGCCTGGCCTTTAAAGTAACTTCTAAAATTGATTCACGAACCATCTTGGACGGCGGTGGTGCCGAGCAGTTGATCGGACGAGGGGATATGTTGCTTTCTTCTGGGGGGAGTTTGATTCGTATACAATGCGCCTTTGTGGATACGCCCGAAGTAGATCGCGTGATTGACCACATTGCCAGCCAACCAGGTTATCCTACGCCGTTTTTGCTGCCCGCTTATGGCGAGGACGGTGGCAGTGCCGAAGACAGTGAGAAGAAACTCAACCAAGTGCTACACGATTTAGATGAGCATTTTGACGATGCTGCGCGGTTGGTGGTAATGAACCAACAAGGCTCTACTTCTATGATTCAACGCCGCCTAAAATTGGGATATAACCGCGCAGGCCGCATTATGGATCAGTTGGAAAATACAGGCATTGTAGGCCCCAACGAAGGTTCTAAGGCGCGGCAAGTCTATATTCAAGACGAATTGGAGTTGGAGCAAATTCTACAAGCCCTGCACGAGCGCAAACGGAAAATTGCATTTCGGTAGAATAAGAATGGTATAAATTACTATAAAAAAACAACCTCAAAATTTGGTGACTTCCAGAAAATACCATAGGTTTGAGACATTCAAAGCAACAACAGCAACCGTTTACAGCAACATTATGCAAAACAGCGTTACCCATACTACACATTACGTTCATCATTGGCTAGGCAACCAGCCAAGTGATGCTGCTGTAGTTATGGAACATGGCGCTGCTTCACTGCTTTTATATTTTGAAAGATAAAAGACAGTAAGTAAACCGTTCTAAATAAATTACAAAAGGCTTATCACTTGGTGGTAAGCCTTTTTTTATAGCCTTTTTTTAATCCATTGCTATTCTAATACAACTATAAAATTATTCAAACAATGAACACAACTAAGTCAAACGAAACAAAAAATGTGTCTTCCAAGACTGAAACTTCTGTGTTGCGCATCGCCCTCCAAAAATCGGGACGCCTAACCGAACAGTCCTTACAATTGCTTCAAGATTGCGGCATTAAAATACCAGTAGGCGGTCGCAAATTGGTGGCACCAGCTAGTAATTTTCCATTGGAAGTGTACTTTTTAAGAAGTTCAGATATTCCCGCATATGTAAAAGATAGGGTAGCAGATGTGGGGATTTTAGGGGAGAACGTGCTGTTGGAGAAAGAAGCAGCCGTCGAACGCGTCTTGCCTTTGGGCTTTGCTCAATGTCGGCTGTCGTTGGCCATTCCAAAAGGAGAAACCTACACGGGCGTACAGTATTGGCAGGACAAAGAAATTGCTACCAGCTACCCCAATACCCTGCGCCGTTTTTTGAAAGCAAACAACGTGCAAGCCAATATTCAAATGATTAGCGGCTCGGTAGAAATTGCGCCCAGCATTGGCCTAGCCGATGGGGTTTGCGACTTGGTGAGTTCTGGCTCCACGCTGTTGAGCAATGGTTTAAAAGAAGTAGCGGTTATTTTAGAATCCGAGGCGGTTTTGGTCGCCAATAAGAATTTAGCGCCTACACAAAAAGATTTACTAGGGCAGTTGGTGTTTAGAATGCGCCAACCAAGCCGCCGCTACCAACAAATACATCCTACTCAATGCGCCCAACGATAAAATTGATGTGATCAGTGGCTTGTTGCCTGGCATGAAAAGCCCCAGTATTATGCCTTTGGGCAACAGTGGATGGAGTTCGCTGCATTCTGTGGTGCAAGAGGCCGACTTTTGGAACCGCATTGATGCGTTAAAAGCCGCAGGAGCCGAAGGTATTCTTGTACTTCCGATAGAAAAAATGATTGTATAACAACAGTGTATTAACACTTCTAAGCTATAAAAAATAATGATAAATATTTACAATAATCCTACGAATTGGGTACCGCTGTTGCAGCGTCCGTTATTAGAGACTAAAAGTTTGGAAACAACCGTTCAAGGACTGTTGCAGCGCATAAAAAGAGAAGGGGACAGCGCAGTACGTGACTTGACGGCTCGTTTTGATGGCGCTGTGCTGGATAATTTGGAGTTGAGCGACAGCGAACGCGCAACAGCAATTGCCGAATTAGATCCCCAATTACGAGAAGCCATAGATGTGGCCTACGACAACATTCGTCAATTCCACAGCAGCCAGCGCGCACGCGAACAGCGCATTGAAACCACCATAGGCATTACTTGTTGGCGCAAAAATGTAGCGATTGAGCGGGTAGGGTTGTACATTCCAGGTGGAACGGCGCCTTTATTTTCTACGGTATTGATGTTGGGCGTTCCTGCACAATTAGCGGGCTGCAAAACACAAGTACTGTGTACACCGCCCAGCAAGGAAGGAAAAATACACCCTGCTATTGTGTATGCAGCTTCTTTGGTCGGCTGTCGCCAATTGTTTAAAATTGGAGGGGTACAGGCCATTGGGGCGATGGCTTACGGAACGGAAACCGTACCGCAGGTATACAAAATTTTTGGGCCAGGCAACCAATACGTTACTTGCGCCAAACAAATCATAAGCCAACAGGGAACAGCCATTGATTTACCCGCTGGGCCTTCCGAATTGTTGGTCTGGGCAGACGCTGCCGCCAACGCTGATTTTGTAGCTGCTGATTTGCTTTCTCAAGCCGAGCACGGTGCTGATAGCCAAGTGGTTTTGGTAAGCGATGACCGCACTTTATTGGAAAAGGTACAGCAAGCGTTGAGCCAGCAAATCGCCAGCCTCCCCCGTGCAGACATCGCCCGTGCAGCATTGGCAAACAGCCGCGCCATTTTATTAGAGCAAGAAGAAGCCCTGTTGCAATTCATCAACGACTACGCCCCCGAACACTTGATTATCAATACTAAAGAAGCCGAGCGCCAAGCCGAACAGATCATCAACGCAGGTTCTATTTTTATTGGGGCTTATACGCCCGAGTCCTTAGGCGATTACGCTTCGGGAACCAACCACACCCTTCCAACCAACGGTTACGCCCGCCAATACAGCGGCGTCTCCCTCGATGATTTTGTCAAAAAAATAACTTTACAAAAAGCAACCGCAAAAGGCTTGCAAAACATTGCTTGGGTAGTAGAAACGATGGCTGCTGCCGAACAATTGACTGCCCACCAACGCGCCGTCAGCATTCGCGTAGCTGCCTTGCAAAAAGACAACAAAACAACCCCAGCAGTTTCTTCTTTGTAACCACTAATAAAAGTAGCAACACAATGAAAGCAGTAAAAGAATTACTTTGTCCACACCTATTAGACTTGGCGCCTTACCAATCGGCACGCTCCGAATTCAAAGGCCAAGCAAATGTCTTTTTGGATGCCAATGAAGCACCTCAAGGACGCTACAACCGCTATCCCGATCCCTTGCAACAGGCGGTGAAAGCTCAATTAGCCAGCCTGCACCAAGTTCAAAGCGAACAGATTTTTGTAGGCAATGGCAGCGACGAGGCCATTGATTTATTAATGCGCTTGTTTTGTCAAGCGGGCAAAGACGCCGTAGTCACGTTACCGCCTACTTACGGCATGTACCGCGTTTCGGCGGCCATTAACAATGTAGAGCTGGTTGAAATTCCACTGTTAGAAGGCTTTCAGCCCAATGTAGAAGCTATTTTGGAGGCTCAGAACGAACGGACAAAGTTACTTTTTGTATGCAGTCCCAACAACCCCACGGGCAATTTAATGGAGCGAGCGCGCTTGTTGGTATTGTTGAAAAAATTTCAGGGCTTAGTAGTGGTAGACGAGGCGTACATTCAATTTGCGGATGCAGCCAGCACCACCACTTTACTAGATCGCTATCCCAATTTAATCGTTTTACAGACGCTTTCTAAGGCTTGGGGCTTGGCGGGCTTGCGGTTGGGAATGGCCTTTGCACAAGCCGAAATTATACAATGGCTTACCGCCATCAAACCGCCCTACAACGTCAATATAGCTACCCAAGAGTTGGCTTTAGAAGCGTTGCAACAGCCCCAGGCTACCCAAATGCGGGTAACCGCTACCTTACGAGAACGGGCATTGTTGCGTCAAGCGCTAACAACCTTGCCTTTTGTAAAACAAATTTACCCTTCGGATGCTAATTTTTTGCTGGTAAAAGTGACCCAAGCCGATGTTTTGTATACCTATCTAATACAACAGGGCATTGTGGTGCGCAACCGCAGCAAGGTACAACAATGCGAAGGATGCCTGCGCTTTACCGTTGGAACGACTACCGAAAATCAACAATTATTAACGGCGTTGCGTGCCTATGCAGCAGCATTAACGCCTTCAACTTCTATCTAAATCATGGCAACAAAAGTATTATTTATAGACCGCGACGGCACTTTGGTGGTTGAGCCGCCTGTGGATTACCAATTAGACAGTTTAGAAAAATTAGAATTCTATCCCAAAGTTTTTCAATACCTTTCTAAAATCGTACAAGAATTGGACTACGAGTTGGTGATGGTCACCAACCAAGACGGCTTGGGAACAAACTCTTTTCCTGAAGCTAATTTTTGGCCAGCACACAACAAAATATTGCAGGCGTTTAAAAATGAGGGCATTGAATTTAAGGAGGTACTAATCGACCGTTCGTTTCCCGAAGATAATGCTCCAACCCGCAAGCCGCGTACA
>CAYUZF010000162.1:4432-12203 GCA_964449615.1 uncultured Aureispira sp. | reverse complement strand
AGGGCGCTCCCCTGCCAAATGTTCCAACAACAACAACAACGGCAACTCGCCATCGTCCAAACACACATAATCCACGTAATCAAACAAACGTTCTTCGGACAAACGGCGCAGTTCGGTATTGGGATACCCCCCGCCCATAATAACCGCTATCTCTGGATAGTGCGCCTTGATAAACTGCCCACATTTGAGCGCGCCAAACAAATTGCCTGGAAAAGGCACCGACAAACAAACCGCCGTAGGTTGAACCTCCTCCATCAGTTGCTCCAACAATTGCAACAGTACGGTCGACACCAAACTATCTTCCTCTTGCAGCGCCACATCCAAAGCCTCAAAATGCGAGGCGGCTCGGCCCAGTCGTTCCGCGTAGCGGCTAAACCCAAAGTGCGGATCAATAACCTCTTGAATCAAATCGCCCAAATCCTCCAAATACAGCGTAGCCAAATGGCGGGCGCGGTCGTGGCTCCCCATTGTTCCAAACGCCCAATCCAAATCCGTTAATTGCTCAAAGCGGCTGGCTTCTGGCAGATAGTGGCGGCTGCAAATTTGATGCGCTAACGTCGGATTGCGGTGCTGCAAAAATGCCAGTACAGGCTCAACGCTTTGCTCATAACTGCGGCGCAAGGCCAGCATACGCCGCGCATTTTCTGACAGCGCATGGTGTTCAGCAAAAGCAGCCACTTCCTCAAAAATAGCCGATAACCCCGCTTTGTTAAACAGCGCTAAAATCACCTCAATCCCTAGATCGGCTTGCTGGGCAGCGATCCCCTGGGTATGAAGAAAACCCTTGATATAAGCCGTAGCGGGGTAAGGCGTATTGAGTTGGGTAAACGGCGGTGTAAGAAGCAAAAGTTGGTGAACCAAAAGAACAGCGATTGAGAGAGGTTTGTAATAAACCGCTAAATTACTAATAAAACAATTGGTACGCGTCTCTATTTTGTAAGAATACTTTGCTTAAGCATCCAGCTAGACAACAGTATACCGCTTTATTGATCGTAAGAAACAAAGCCCTTGAGCCAACCCGAAGAAGCCAGCCCTTTAAAATGTGCAAAGCGGGAAGTAGTGGAGGTATAGCGAGAAAGTTTGATGTCTACTTCATTGAATCCCACTGTGATGTTGAGCGTACTACCCGCTGCTAAATTGCCCGAGGTAGGAGTGCCATTGTTAACGGAGTAAGAATATTTAAGGGTATAAGTAGGATCGGTATTAATAATACTCAAGGCTCCGTTGACGCCTCTATTTCTAATTTCCACCCAGGGTATGTCCAACAGAGGTTGGTTGTTGTTGGGCATAAACACCGCCGCGTATTCGGTAGTTATACGGGTTTCCCAAGTAGCACTACCCGCGCCATTGGTGGTCAAGACTTGCCCTGCCGAGCCGTTGCCATTGGGCAAGCTGTAAGGCGTATACCGCACTTCGCCTGTTGCGGCATTGCGCAGCCGAAGAATTTGCCCCGTGGCAGCGGAACTACCAATATCGGGTGTTTGCAAACGCAACTCATTATCGCCACACCAAACGCTGGCATTGTCGCCATACATTAAGGCAAAGATGTTGCTGCCGTTGGTAATGTTAAAGCCATAGTCCCCCGAAGCATCCTCGAAAGTCAAGGCAGAGCCGTTGCAATTAACGGTTGTTCCATGCACCAAGTTACCGCCCAACTCTACAACCCCCCCCCGCGACTTCTAAGCCGTTGCGTACATTGACCGCCGCTGCTGCGTCGGATAAGCGCGCCCAGTTGCTCCCATTCCAATAATAATACCCTGCGCCCCCACCGTTGATCACGCCCGCATTCGTATTGTACACCAATAGACCCGTAGCAGGATTGAGGATGGGCGTGGTGCTGTTGGTAACGTTGATCAAGGAAACGCGTGGAGGCAAAAACCCCGCGTTGCTGGCTTGCACCTCTAATTTGGCCGATGGGTCGGGCGTAGCGGTACCGATGCCTACATTTTGAGCGTGCATTAGAGTAGACCATACCCCTATAACCATAAATAACAATAGCGTTTTCATAAAAAATTTTTTTAAGAAGAAAAAGGGCAATTTTGTACCATTGAAATTACAATAAAAAATTCAAAGTAAGGCTTATTTTGGCTCTTATGACTATTTTCGGGCAGTTGCAGCGTTTTGTTTACAGCCAGGCCGTACCGTATCCAACAACAACAAACTTCAAAATAAAATACAGGAGGTAGTGCATCAGAAAGTTGTCGTCGAATACGAGCGCAAACATCTCGGTAGTAGGCGACCCTTCTTTATAAAAACGGAGAAGCCCCACTTTTGGTAAGAACCAGAAGCAGGGCATTCCTTTTAGACTCATCCGATTGATTGTTGTACACTGGCTTTTTGTAGGGGGGATAGTGGATAAGCATCCACGCCTACGCCTTCACACCTCAACCATCGGCAGGGTCACAATAGTTTAGGAATTCCGTACCTAAGAGAACCTAATTTGTGACAGTTTGCAAAGATTACTCCTTGCCAATGCAAATCTATGAATGGGGTACTAGACTGCGTTACAAGTATAGCGCATTTTTTTCTTTTTTACCAATTGTTGAAGTATTGCCCAGCCAACTTAACATAATTTTGACTATATTTATTGTGCTTATCATTAATTGAGTTGGTCATTACTTGAACTGTTCAACCGTCTTCTTTCTGGAAGGCTTTTTCGAGCTTCCAAGCCCAGCCTTCGGGAAGTGTAGCGTCGGAGAAACGCAAGTACACTATTCTAGTAGACACACCTGCTCTTAAAACTTGTAACCGCCTTACTACCAAATCATTAACAAAAACCCCTGTCCCCATATTAAAGTCGACTTGGTAAGCGCAACTGTTCTCACCGAGAAGTTGGCATTGTTGTGTACTGAGCAGTTTTTGGTGAGAACCACTTAATAATTCAAGGCGCATTTTTTCTTTTAGGCTGCTTTCTAAGCAAATATACATCGAAAAAGTATTTGCCAGTACGTTCCTGGTTGTTTCTTCTGTCCATTCTGCGGCATTTGAAGCAATTTTGACAATTGGCAGGGCAATTTGCTGTTGCCAACGGCCTTTTTGGTAGGGAACGGTGGTGTAATAGTGCGAATCAACAATTATAGCATTGGGATAATTGGCCGTTAGCAAGCGCATCAAATTGCGTTGAAATAAAAAGTGGGCGCTGCGCGGATAGGTTTGCAGCAGGTCGGGGATGCCAGGTTTACTTTTGTCTTGGTACAAACGGTCGTATTGTTTTTGAAATTGGCGTACACTGCGGGTACTGTACAGACGGTTGAACGTTGCATACCCCTTGTATTGAAGCCGTTGATGGGTAGCGCGCACCCCCTTGTTTGTCAGCTCTTGTTGGTATATTTCTACAGCAGTTTGCAGCCGCTCTTTGATGTTGCGTCTGAGGCGGTTTGGTGTGAGTACTTGAATGCCCTCCCCAAACCCTAGAATTAATTTTTCTAACTCAAAATTCAACTGCACCGTCAATTCTACGATTACTCCCTGGTAATCTTGGCTAATCAACTCTTGCGAATGGTGCAACGGCTTGGTCAGGACATAGGGAGCGTGCTTGTGAGCCACCAAGAGCCGCACTTTTTCGGGTTGCATTTGCGGACTGCGCGAGACGCCAATTACATGCGTAAAATAGGTTGTAGGGTCAAAATCGGGATCTTTTTTAAAAGGCTTGACGCTGCTGTGCAACTCGTGTATGCGGTCGAGGGCTAGGCTGCTAATGCCCGATGTACCTTCGCGGTTGCCAAATACAAACCAACGGTTGCGAAATTCTTTGAGCAAATAGGGATAAAATAAAAACGCATTGGCTTTACGCGCTTTAAACGATTGGTAGGTAATTTCCAGCGTTTGCTGGCGAACAATAGCGCGGTAGAGGGCATCCAGAAAATTCAACCCTTTCAGGTTGTCGTTGCGTTCAAAATCAATAACGGGCTGGGTGTGGGTCTGCTGGGCATGAATCTGGTCTTCGAGTTTTTGCACCATTGTATTTAAGTCCTGAAAATGCGAAAAGCCCTGAAATTGCTTCATCACTGCCACCGCTTCGCTCAACTTACTCAAATCTTGATCCGTCAAAGGACTATTGGTAATGCTGTACGTCCGATCTTTGTAAGTATAATAGCGTTTGTCCACTACAATAATGGGCGCGTTGTAGCCCAATTTGTCGCTGCGCATGGTTTGCAGATCGCCTTGTACGGTGCGTTTGCTCACCCCCTTGTCAATGCCTTCGTATTCGTACAAGGCATTCGAACAAGCATCGACCAAATCGTCTAAAGTCCATTTGCGGAAGCGATTTTGCAAACAACGATCAATGGTTTTATAACGCAACAGCGCATTTCTATTGACGGGCATGTAGTGGCTCTTGTGCAACAAGGCGGTTGTCAGGCAGTTCTCAGCAAGGCAACTCGACTGGTTCTTTTATAAAATATTTACTCTTCTCGGTACGCCTGCTTTCTGCAAGGGACGTACGTTGTAAGGCAAAGTGCGTGGTTTTCGTTCCTGTAAATACGCAATATTTACCTTTTTATAAAAAGCCGCCACTTCTTCTACGCCATACAACGCCTTTGTTTTCTCAAAAAACTTTTTCATATTCAGCTTTTGGAGCCAAGAAATAGGGTAAACCGTTGCTTGGGGAAGATACTTAGCCGTAAAAGGCACCCACAACAGCCCTTCCATAGCAGCGACGTAGTAGCACATCAAATCGGCCTCTACAATTTGTTTGGTGGTGTAAAAATAACTCAATTGCTCGTGGGTATAATCGGCTATTGCGTGAGTTGCCAAATGGTTGTTAGAGGCAGATCCATTGTTAAAGGTCACAAAGCGCTTGGGTAAATTGCCCTGCGGTTCGTAATAATGCCCGTGTAATAGTTGGCCTAAAAGTTTAAAATTGCGCTTTTCAAACCCCACAACCACAGCCGTTAAAAATAGCAACTGCAAAAAATGCGTTGCTTCAAATTCCTCTTTAAGCGTTGTAGTGTGCAGTAGTCGTTCTAAAGTTTCGATCAACAGCCCTGCATCCAATGAAGTAGCACTGCTTCGCGTTTTGATCACTCTATTCAACCACACTTGCCAAGCTTGGTACAAGGCGGGGTATTGCGCGCTCCCAGCCTCTTGGTACGTAGTGGTAAAATCCTGAAAAAAATGCGCACTTTCCTCATCAATCTCACGGCTGTGCGCCAAATTCTCTAAATAGGCCGTTGCTGCAATTGCAGGCGTATCCAAAAAAGCGGGACGCGCACCCAATGTAGGTTTATCCTTATCTTGATAAATTAAACGCACCAAAGTTTCATAAGCACCTTCTTGATTAAAATCTATAGCAAAACGGCTTTGCAAATAAGGAGGCAATTGTCCTTGCTTTATATAGAGGAGTGGAATGATTCTTTGTTGCTGTACATTTCCATAAATCACAGGACGCAGGAGTTGCTCTATTACGTGTTGCTTTGCTTTCTCCAGAAAAACTTCGTCCATTACAATCAACACTTGTTGAATCTGCTCGTCATGAATGGAGTGCTCCAAATACGCATAAATATCTTGTCCATAACTCAATTCCCACAAATCAAGGAGGGCATCAATACCATCTTTGCGCAAGTTTTCTGCCAATTCCTTAATGATAGCAGAAGGCTGTCCTAGCGGATGTAGGTGGACAACAGAAACACAGGGAGGAGAAGGAGTAGCCATAAAAAGCATATTTCTCTATAATAAAAACAAAGATTTCTGAGGAAGGACAAACCCTAGAATCAAAGATTCTAAAGCTAATAAATTTATTCGAATCTCCCAACTTAACCTTGCAGTATAGGCTTTAATTAGCACCGCATAAAAATTTAATAAAATAGATGTGTAAATGTATTTTCCACTCCTGCAACTATCAGAATACTAATTTTTTATCAACAAAAAAGTAGGTCACTTTTATCATTAAATCCCTTTATCAGACAAAAAAGAGTCCAACAAATAGCTTCGACTTCAATAAACTAATACCCTACAGCTATACGCTTGAACAAATTGACTGTCGCAGGCACAATTTATTTTGTCATAAAATACGTTATTTACAACAAATTAACTACTTTACTGTAGTACCTGTTGCATGCACTAGGATTGGTCCAATACATTATTAAAAGGCAATTCATTTTACTTACTTGTATTCACAAGTAAGCAGGGCGAAGCTTGCCATTTACTTATCCAAACAATTCTGATTGAAGCCTATTTAGGCTGTTTGATCTAATCTTTTGGCAGTTTGGTAGCGCAGACAATTAGAATTTTAAAAGAGCAATCATGAAAAAAACATTATTTGCATTAATTGCAATAACGTTTTTCGCGCATTCCGTTTTTGCTTCGAGTCATAGAGAAGCGCCTTTGATCGCCAACGATCCACTGGCAGACAATACTGATCTTTATGCTTTTAGAAGCCCCGATGATCCTTCCACCATTACTATTATTGCCAACTACATTCCTGCCGAATTTCCTTCAGGAGGTCCCAACTATTACCAGTTTGCGGACGATGTACGCTATGAAATTCACATAGACAACGACGTTAGTACGGCAGGCGATGATATCATCTACCGTTTTACTTTTTCAAAGATCAATGAAGATCCATCGACCTTTTTTAATATTCGATTGGGTTTAGAGAATTTGAAAACGACGTACACACTAGAAAAGAGCACCGATGGCGGCGCTACTTTTGCTACTATTGTTACCAATGGCGTTGTGCCACCTCCAAACATTGGCGATCGTTCTATTGAAGATCCAACCGTTGGTTTGGGTACTACTTACGATGCCTTGATGACCAGCGCTATCACTCCAGCTACAGGCATGGGCGGAGAAACTGTTTTTTGTGGTCCTGTAGACGATCCATTTTTCGTAGACTTGGCTGGTATTTTTGACTTGGGGGATGCTCCCCGCCAAAACAATGGTGGAATTGTACGCGATGGCCTTGCGGGCTTTAACGTGCATAGCATTGCTATTAAAGTGCCAATTGCGACCTTGCAGAAGACGGGCAGAGCCGTTACCACGGCCAGCAATATTCTGGACGGCGATTTTGTAATTGGGGTATGGGCTTCGGCTAGCCGCCAACAAACAAGCGTTATCAGCGATGTTGTTGCCAACGTTACCAGCAACACAGGTGCCTCCAATTCTGGCCCTTGGGTGCAAGTATCTCGTTTGGGTATGCCGCTGACCAACGAAGCCGTTATTCCTATTGGTTTCAAAGATTACTGGAACGCCCTAACGCCTTACGAAGAATTGACCGATACGTTGATGGATAATTTCTTTTACAACCCTGAATTGGCGTTGTACATGGATGATTCGCTCTTCGGCGGTGCGGTTCCTGCGTTTGCGGGGTTGAGAATTCAGAAAAACTCTTTGGGTCAATTTAACTTTGGCAATGGCAACGATGGTTTGTATGGTCTAAAGGGTTCTGCTGCCGTAGCGGGTACCGCTTTGGACGATGCCGTAGCAGGTACGTTATTGCTACCAGCGCCCGCTAGCCCTCGTTCTGTTGATTTGTGGCCTATTTTTCATGCTGGGGTTCCTAATTTGATCCCTTACCAATTGGCTACAGGTAAAACAGGCGGGCCATTGAGCGCAGGCAAGCCATTCATTAACAACTACTTGCCTAATGGCGGGGACATGCTACGCTTAAACATGGCGGTTCCTCCAACTCCTAGAAACAGCACTGATTTTAGCTCTCTAGGTTTGTTGCAAGCTGCTGTGTTGGGTTTAACAGACAGTCGTTTTACGGCCTCTGCTGCGCTGGAGAACATTCCTAACATGGATGGTTTCCCCAACGGTAGACGTTTGGAAG
>CAYUZF010000162.1:4170-4422 GCA_964449615.1 uncultured Aureispira sp. | reverse complement strand
AGATGATGTAACAAGAATTGAATTACAAGCGGTAGGTGGGGTTGTATTGGCTGCTATAGGATTGTGGTACGATGACTATCAACCTGCAAACTCTCCTAGCCCTGTAACTAATCTTTTGCTAAATACGCTGGAATATTCTACAGGTGTAGAGCAAAACGATACTACGTTCAAAGCAACCTTCCCTTATGTACAATCTCCCTGGGTAGGCAAATAATTCAATCAATCAACAACAACGTGAAAAATGAAAAATAT
>CAYUZF010000162.1:3799-4160 GCA_964449615.1 uncultured Aureispira sp. | reverse complement strand
CTTCTCTTTCCATTAACCTCTTTGTTCGCATCGAGCCACCGAGAAGCACCACTTATTGCCAATGACCCGTTGGCAGACAACACGGATTTGTACGCTTTTAGAAGCCCTGACAATCCAAATACGATTACGATTATTGCCAACTACATTCCACTAGAAATCCCACACGCTGGGCCCAATTTCTACACGTTTGGAGATGATGTGCGTTACGAGATTCACATCGACAACGACATCAATACGGCAGGCGATGATATTGTTTATCGTTTTACGTTCTCTAGTACCAATGAAGACCCAACAACGTTTTTTAACATTCGTCTAGGGCAGCAAAACTTAAAATCGACTTATACGCTAGAGAAAAGCACCG
>CAYUZF010000162.1:1477-3784 GCA_964449615.1 uncultured Aureispira sp. | reverse complement strand
TGCTACCGTAGGTTTGGGACAAGATTACTCTACCTTATTTAATGATGCCATTACTACTGCGACTGGTTTGGGTGGGGAACGCGTATTCTGCGGTCCTGTTGATGATCCGTTCTTTGTAGATTTGGGAGGAATTTTTGATTTGGGCGATGCGCCTCGTCAAAACGGTACGCCTGTAGATGCGTTGAAATGTTTGAATGTGCATTCTATTGCGCTGCAAATTCCAATTAACACGCTGCAAAAGAATGGCTTGCCTGTTACACCATTGACGCCTATTTTGGACAGCGATTACATCATTGGAGTATGGGCTTCGGCGAGTCGTGAAGCTACCAAAGTTTTGAATACGCCTACAGTTAACACCAATGGTGACCCTGTTACTACTACGGGAAGTTGGGTACAGGTATCTCGTTTGGGAATGCCGTTGACCAACGAAGCAGTTATTCCAATTGGCTTCAAAGATTACTGGAACAAGTTGACGCCGTACCAAGAATTGACCGATACCTTGATGGACAATTTCTTCTACAACCCTGAACTGGCGTTGTATATGGATGACGACTTGTTTGGCCCTGCGGTTCCTGCTTTTGCTCCCTTGCGCGTACAGCGCAATTCATTGGCACAAGTATTTGGAACAGGTTTCGATTTCGGTAATGGAAACGATGGTCTATGGGGCTTAAAAGGCTCTCCTGCTGTAGCGGGTACCGCTTTGGACGATGCTGTTGCAGGTACCTTGTTGTTGCCTGGCCCAGCTAGCCCGCGCTCGGTGGATTTGTGGCCGATCTTTCACACGGGTGTACCCAACTTAGAGCCTTATCAATTGGCCACAGGCAAAACGGGACGCAATCCGTTGACCACAGGTAAGCCTTTCATCAACAACTACTTGCCTACAGGTGGCGATATGTTGCGCTTGAACATGGCCGTTCCTCCAACACTCCGAAACGATGCCGATTTTAGCTCTTTGGGCTTGCTACAGGCGGCTGTATTGGGTTTGACCGATCCTAGATTTAATACAACTTCTGCGCTGGAGAACATTCCTAACATGGACGGTTTCCCGAATGGTAGACGCTTGGAAGATGACGTAACTAGAATTGAATTACAAGCCGTAGGAGGTGTTGTATTGGCCGCTATTGGTTTGTGGTACGACGATTACGACACGGCTTCTACGGTAGGCCCGGTCACACCAGATTTGTTGGGTGTATTGGGATACAGCACAGGCATTGAGGAAAATGATACTACCTTTAGAACAAGTTTCCCCTATGTACAAACTCCCTGGAGAGGTACGGGCAATTGTTTGGGCAAACCGTATGCTTACAGCCAACCTGTTGTGCGTGATCCTTCTATGATCGGCATTACCAAATACAGCGGATTGGAGATTACGGCAAGTGCCTTTCCAAACCCCGTAGTAGCAACTACTGCGATTACGTTTGAATTGGATAGAGCTTCTGAAGTAGACATCCAGATTATGACGATGGATGCTAAAATTGTTTATACCAACATGGGCAACGAATATGGCTCTAGTGGCGAATACACCATTCCTGTCGATATGAAAAAATTGGCAGCGGGTGTTTACTTGGCTAAAGTTAGCATTACCAACAACCAAGGCACCAGTGTAAAAGCCTTGAAATTGGTTAAAAAATAATGACCTTTATAAAATAGTACAACAGGGCAGTGCTGAGGCAACTTCGTACTGCCCTGTCTTTTTACTCCCCCCTTTTACCCTTACTTTCTAACCTAACTAAGCTGAAAAATTTGCAAATAATGGTACATCGAAATCTTTACTTTTTCCTACTAATTATTTCGTTGTTACTTCTAAGTAGTTGTGACAATGATTCCCCAAAAACCACTACTGTATCTACCGATACACCCGCCAACTCCGATTTTAAACTTGTTAGCCTACAAGAGCGAGACAAAAGTTTATCCTACGACGAATACCTAAAAATTAAAACCAAATACGACCGCCTCACAGAAGAGTACAACAAAGACAATACAAAATACGACAACTTACTAAAACTCGCCGAAATCTACATTTATGAGGCACGGGTAACTGGCGAACACCCCTACTACTACACCGCTGCCCTAGAAACCCTCAACGAATTGCTGCGCAATTCTGATCGCCTATCAGCCGACCAGCGCTTTACCGCCTTGTTTTACAAATCAACCGTACAGCTTTCCCAACACAATTTCAACAAAGCTCTAAACACAGGCCAAGAAGCCCTAGCCATTAACAAAGTCAATTCTGGTATTTATGGGGTGTTGGTCGATGCCAACGTAGAAATTGGAAATTACGACGAGGCCGTAGAACGCTGCCAAACC
>CAYUZF010000162.1:402-1467 GCA_964449615.1 uncultured Aureispira sp. | reverse complement strand
TCCTACTCCCGCACCTCTTACCTCAGAGAAATCTATGGCGATATAGCGGGTAGCAAAGAAGCCATGGTGCGGGCAGTCAAAGCAGGTGCCCCTTATTCCGAATACAAATGTTGGGCATTGGTAACGCTGGGCAAACTCTACGAAGACCACGGTTCGCTGGACAGCGCCTTAATCTGTTACGACATCGCGATGGACGAGCGAGAAAATTATCCCTTTGCTATTGCTGGAAAAGCGCGGGTTCAAGCCAAAAAAGGTGACCGCCAACAAGCAGAAGCAACCTATAAAGAAGCACTGGCCATGTTGCCCGAAATTGGATTCAACATAGAACTAGCAGAATTAAAACTCCAAGAAGGCGACCAAGCTACAGTGGACAAAATGGTAGCTGAAATTGAAACGATGTTTAAAGAAGATATTGAATCTGGACACAACATGAATCTAGAATTCGCACAGTTCCTTTACACCTTCAAAGGAGATTACAAAAAGGCCTTAGAATTGGGTTTAGAAGAGTATAAAAATAGACCCAACAACATCGATGTAAATAAATTGCTGGCTTTTGTGTACTACGGAATGGACGACTTGGAAAAAGCCAAAAAACACGTAGACATTGCCTTAAGAACAGGCAAAAAAGACGCAGATTTAATTTGTATCAGCGGTCTTATCAATAAAGACAAAGCCACGGTACAGCAAGCCTTTGCCATCAACCCCTACCAGGGTCACCACTTTGTCGACAAAGCCAAAGCTTACCTATAAAGCTCTTGATCAACAACTTACACAACTTTCAACAGGGCGCAACAACCAAATAACAGAGGTGTTGCGCCCTGTTTTTATTTTTTTATTAAAGAAAATTACTACTGCGCAAAAAGACTGCGCAGTGCTGCCTCATCTTTGTTTTATCAACAACGGAACAAGCGTACAAACTAAAAGACTCCTTAACTATAGAACAAAAGTCAGCACTCATGTTAGCCACTATTGCCCTAAAGCGTTTAAATACCTTATTTTTTACACCAGGAACAGGCCTCAACAGCCGCCAAAAGATGGCTTTTGTAGCGGAATTGGCTCAATTGG
>CAYUZF010000162.1:0-392 GCA_964449615.1 uncultured Aureispira sp. | reverse complement strand
GAACAACCCTGAACTGCTCAACCAAGCGGCTCCTTCCCTACTCCTACAGGCCGTCGATTACCAAGCCTTGCTAACCCAGCAGCGCGGTGGACAAGCGACCTACGTACCGCTGTTTAGCAATTTCCCCGACGAAATGCCTGCCGATCAAGACTACCTTATCCGTCGGTTTTATGGTTTTTTGGCCAATGTGGTACAGGATAATCACGATAGTGTGCGCCTAGAAAATGGTGTATTGGTGCCGCGTTGGTTGTTCGACAGCGATGATTTTGGCGCCGATCCAATCACGCAAACACAATCCTTAGAATTATGGGAACGCGCTGCTGCCGAGCAAAACAGCAAACAGGCCGACAGCCACGTCGAATGGAAAACCTTGCGTTTGGTAGAAGAAAGCG
>CAYUZF010000161.1:10895-12215 GCA_964449615.1 uncultured Aureispira sp. | reverse complement strand
AAAGCGAAGAGCAAATCCTAACCTCCATAGACTGGGATTTGAAGAACTATGCCGCCGTTCCTGTAGCGAGTGGGGTGTATTTGATACACGTCAAAGTAGAAGGCGTCGGTACCAAAGTACTGAAAAGCTTTATTATCAACAGAGCTTTGGACTCGCAGCGCCTGTAAGAATAGAAAAAAACTCCTCGTTGCAATTAAGTTTTAAAAAAGTGCTTTATTTCGAAGGAAATAAAGTGCTTTTTTTCTTGGGAAATAGAGGCCGAAATTTCTTGTTTAGCTATATTGATCGGATTAAAGAGCTTGGGAAGTGCTTCAAACTGTATTGGTAATTCTCTACTAAAAAGAAGACTTTGTAACTAATCGAAGTGCGCACATCAACTTCTCTACACACTATTTTTACCATAGCCTTGAAAAGAACAAGTTTAATTTCAAGAACAGGTCAAGTTGGATAACTTGGCTATTGGATGTGCTATGTCCTTCACGATCAAACAATACGACGACTATGAAAAGATATTTTCTAATTTTACTGGTTTGGTGCAGCTTTTTTCTAGAAGTAGAAAATTTGTACGCGCGCAATTACCATCCTGTCAACACCAATCGAGCCCAAACCAAGTCCAATTATCGCAATGCCTGTACGCTTCGCGTTCTCAAACCGATCTCAACATTAACAACGTGCGCGCCCGTTTACGCGGTGGTGGCGATATGTGGTGGGATGGTATTTCTGCACAATACATTGTACCGAATGTTGACCCTGCATCGGGAGAAACGCCCGTTTCTGCGCTGTTTTCGGGGGCAATTTGGCTGGGAGCATACGATGGTGGGGGCAACCTGATCTTAGCCGCTCAAACTTATCGGGGTGCGGGAAACGATTATTGGTCGGGGCCTTTGAACCCCTCCACAGGTACTGTTACCAACATAGAATGCGAGCGTTGGGACAAACATTTTACCGTTTATGGCGCAGACATAGATGCGTTGCGGGCAGATTTTCTCGATCCACTATCGCCAGGCGTAGACAACACCCCTTCGCGGGAAATTATGGGTTGGCCAGCACGAGGCAATACCCACTTTGCTGCCATACATGGGTTTGATATTTTGCAATACCAACAAGATTTGGCCCCTTTTATTGATGTCAACAACGATCAAGTCTACAACCCTTTAGATGGTGACCATCCAGTGGTAGAAGTCACGGGATGTTCCAGAAGCGACTACAACGCGCCTGTTTATGCCGATCAAATGACTTGGTGGGTTTACAACGACAATGGTAATTTGCATACGCAGAGCAACGGGAAGCCCATGCAAATGGAAATACAGGCGTTGGCTT
>CAYUZF010000161.1:9400-10885 GCA_964449615.1 uncultured Aureispira sp. | reverse complement strand
ATAAGTTATTGAACCGAAACAGTTTAAACTTAGAAGACACCTATTTTTCTCTTTGGTCTGATCCCGATTTGGGTTGTTTTGACGATGATTACATCGGTTGCGATTCGGCCACAGGAATGGGCTATGTGTACAACGCGGATGCCAACGACGACAATCCCTGTGGGGCGTCTGGAGTAGCGGGTTATGGCGAAGATATTCCAGGCTTGGGCGTCGATTATTTCAAAGGGCCGTTGGATTCTGCGGGCAATGAAATTGGGTTGTCGGGTTTTCAGTACCACGTTGGTGGTACAATCAATCCTATAATCGGACAGCCACAAGGAGCGCTGCAATACTACCGCCTGATGTCTGGCCGTTGGCTCAATGGGGCGCTAACCACTGTAGGGGGCAACGGCGCTACCAATCCTAATGGAGCGGTGACGCGTTACATGTTTACTTCTGCGCCCGATGACAATTCTCCCAATGCTTGGTCGATGTGCAGCGAAGGGTTGGCAGGCTTAGATCAGCGATTTTTGCATACTTCTGGCCCTTTCGTACTAAAACCAGGCGCTACCAACGAAATGATTTCAGGGGTGGTGTGGGTTCCCAAATTGGAGTATCCTTGTCCCAGCATCAAACCCTTATTAGAAGCCGATGTGTTGGCACAAAACCTATTTGAAGGTTGTTTTAAACTGACGGATGGCCCCGATGCTCCTTATATAGAGGTGGTAGAATTGGACGAAGAATTGGTGTTGAATCTAAACTACAGTCCTTTGCAAAATGGGGGCCTTGCTTATGAGGAATCTCCTGCGGATTTACAACCTTTTGCCCCATTGGACACAACGTATAATTTTCAAGGGTACAAAGTCTATCAGGTTCGCGGGCCGAATGTTTCGGTGACAGAACTAGACGATGAGCGCCAAGCGCGTTTGATTTTTCAAACGGATGTAGAGGATAATGTTGATAAAATTGCCAATTGGGATCGTTTCAACGATGTAGATTTGGGCATAGACGTGGCCGTTCCCACCATCGAAGTGGAGGGACAAAATCAAGGTGTTCAGCACAGTTTTCAAGTTACGGAAGATGCTTTTGCCGAAGGAGAAACCCGCTTGATCAACCACAAACCGTATTATTTTTGCGTGGTGGCTTATGCGCACAACAATTATCAAGACTACAACCCTACAACCAATCTTGGGCAAGCAACTCCTTACTTACAAGGCCGTCGCAACTTTAGAATCTATACGGCGATTCCACGCATCAACGACCCCGAATTTAATGGAGTGGTGACTACTGCCGCTTATGGCGATGCGCCTGTGATTACACGGCTGGAGGGGCAGGGAAACAGCGGCGAGTTTTTGAGAATTGAAAACCGCGAAGCTGTAGAGCGCCAGAGTTTAGAAGGTGTCAATGTCGGAGCCATTCGCTACCAAGCCAATAGCGGGCCTTTTGAAATAAAAGTAGTAGATCCCTTGCGTGTAGCGGCGGGCGATTACCAACTGCACATTTGCG
>CAYUZF010000161.1:1480-9390 GCA_964449615.1 uncultured Aureispira sp. | reverse complement strand
CACTATACTTGGGTGTACGATCCTGTAACACAGCAGTATTCGGCCCAATACAACCGTGTAGCGGCGCTGTCGGATTCGCTTCGTTGGGTAATAACGGATAAAAATGATCCCAGTACCATTTGGACTTCTTCCCAGAGTTTGGCCTTTAACTATGAACAATACCTGCCAGATTTGGGCATTTCTATTAGCGCACAACGCAAACCCAAACCCAGTCAAGAAGGCAGCATTGGGCACGTAGGAACGGCTATAGTATACGACGATTCGACAAAAGGCGAGTGGTACCAAGCTTTTCTGGATGGCGACGGGATTGATAATTTTATTAAGACGGGGCCGAATCAAGACGATGCCCGTTTTGATCCCAATCAAGAATATGCCAACTCAGAAGAGGGCTGGTATCCGTTTATGTTGTGCGATGCGGAGGAACGTACGGATGCCTATTACATTTCGCCAGGCAGCGTTGGTTCTTCGGGCGCGCGTTTTAGAAACGATGGGTCACTGCCTTACAATCTAGTATCTGGGAAAGTACGGGACACTATGCTCACCTGGCTCAACAATGTGAACGTTGTACTCACACCCAACCAAGCAGAATGGAGCCGTTGCGTGGTGGTAGAAACCGCCAATAAGTATTACAGTAGAGCGTTTCTCGGTTCTAGTACTCCTGGTTGGCAATTGCCTTCCAGACGGGATCAATTGGAATGGAAAGGCAGCAACCGCCCCAACGCCCCTGTTTATTATTCTAAAAATAAAGATGGCAGCGAAGATGTGACGTCTAAAGGCATGTCTTGGTTTCCAGGTTATGCCTACGATGTGGAAACGGGGCAACGGCTGAATGTGTTTTTTGGGGAAAATTCTTTTTACAATGGTCAAAGTATTCCAGAAACCGCTGGGCAAGGCACGGGTACAGGCGATGATCTGCTCTTTAATCCGACATCAACGCGTACAGTTGGGGCTGCTACTTTGGATGATAAGGTGCAGCTTATGCGAAACGTACAAGGGGGGCAGCATACAATTTACGTCACTAGACAGCCCTACGATTCCTGCCAAAGTGTGATTGACGAAATGGAGCGGGTGACCAACTTCATTGTGTTTACCCAAGATAATTTCTTGTATTTAAATGGGGTAATTACTTGGGCTTCTATTGCGGTGCCGACCAATATGGAAGGGTCGCTAGGGCATATCCCACCGAGCAAAGCCACCATACAACTGCGTGCCAACCGCCCTTATGAAATAGAAGAGGGAACCAATCAAAATTTGGGTTATCCACTGTACGAATTTGCCTTAGACGGTTTGGCACCCATCAAAAAAGAGCGCGCGGCAGCGAGCAGCGCCTTAGATTTGTTGCGCGTAGTTCCCAATCCCTATTACGGTTATTCGGAATACGAAGTGACAGAGATTGACAACATTGTCAAAGTTATCAATATTCCCGCAGCCTGTAACGTTAGAATCTACAGCTTAGACGGGCGTTTTGTACGGGAGTACAACCTCGGGCGGGTCTACAGCCACCCCAGCCGCAACGGCATTGCGCGCATCGGGCAGGGAGAAGAAGGCCCCAATGCCGATGCACAAATACTGACTTCGGTAGAGTGGGATTTAAAAAACTACGCCAACGTACCAGTAGCCAGCGGGGTGTATTTGATACATGTCAAAGTAGAAGGTGTGGGTTCGCGGGTGCTAAAAAGCTTTATCATCAACCGAGCCTTTGATGCCCAGCGCCTGTAAGGAGACAAAATTCAAGCCCTAGAACTGGTATTTATCTACAAAATTGCGTATATTTGTCGAACAAGGTGGTCAAGAACGTTCTTCTCCCAACAGAGAGGAACGTTCTTTTTATTGACCTTAGTGAGGGGTAGTTTTGCGGGTGCCTAAACTTTTGACCTTGTTTGCTGTTGTTGGCTATGCTGTCTAAACACAGCTTTTATTTTTATTATTAAGGAGACTTTTGCTGTTTGAAAATAGCGTGGCAAAAGTTTGTAAGAAGGAACAACCGTTAAACCAAAAACATAAACAACAACAAGTCGAGTTGTTTCCTTTCCACTCAAAAAGAGTTAGCTTATGTCCAAATATTCATACATGACCCAAGAAGGGTTTGACAAATTGAAAGGAGAACTAGAGGAACTAAAAACCACAGGCCGCCAAGACGCCGCTAAAGCGATTGCAGAAGCGCGCGAAAAAGGCGATTTGTCGGAAAATGCCGAATACGATGCCGCCAAAGAGGCGCAAGGGCTATTGGAATTGAAGATTTCTGAACTAGAGAAAACACTTTCTATGGCGCGGGTAATCAACCAAGAAGACCTAGATACTTCCTCTGTAGTGGTATTGAGTACTGTAAAAATCAAACAAGTAAAAACAGGCAAAGAGTTTGCCTATACGTTGGTATCGCAATCCGAAGCCAACCTGCGCGCAGGCAAAATTTCTGTAGATTCTCCCATTGGCCAGGGCTTGTTGGGCAAGTCGGTAGGAGAAGTTGCACAAGTCAACACGCCAGGCGGGACGATGGAATTTGAAGTCTTAGACATTTCCATCAATCTGTAAACAGCGATTGTTTTTCTATCAACCCACTTATTTTCTAATCCAATGGCTAGCATTTTTACTAAAATTGTACAAGGTGAAATCCCTTGCCATAAAGTAGCCGAAGACGAACAGTTTTTGGCATTTTTAGACATTCAACCAGTAGAGAAAGGCCATACGTTGGTCATTCCTAAAAAGGAAGTAGATTATATTTTTGATTTGGAAGAAGAACTGTACATAGGCCTGCATTTGTTTGCCAAACGCGTCGCTGCTGCCCTAGAACAAACCATCGAATGCCAGCGCATCGGGCAAACTGTTTTGGGCTTAGAAGTGCCACACGCACACATCCACTTGGTACCGCTCATAGATACTGGATTTATTGACATCAGTAGACGAGCGTCTATGGAGCCAGAAGAATTCGCCAAAATCGCCGCGCAAATTCGGGGCAATTTTAAATAGAAGCCTATATCGGCTTCACTCGGCAAACAACGCGCAGTCCATCACAAGCAGTCAAGCTGTATTTGGTTTGTTGAGCGGCAGTAAGCTTGTCCTGAATTTATTTGGGAAGGCGAGCTTTATTTTTACAATCCTACTTAAAAAACGCGTTGTCCCATTTGGGACAACGCGTTTTCTTTAGGCCAATACAGGACAACCTTACTTCACGCCGTGCATCAAGCGTCTCAACAAAGGATTCAACAAAGCAGACAAAATTCCCAATCCGATAGGAATAATAGTCAAAATCCAGAAGAACGTACTAATGCCGTACTCATCAGCGATGACGTCAATTTTTCCGCCAAAACTGTGGGCTACCTTGTTACCAATAGCAATCGCCAAATAGTACACCCCGAACATGAAGGCAATCATTCTAGGAGGTACCAATTTACTCAAGTAAGACAAGCCCAATGGCGAGAGGCACAATTCGCCCAATGTATGAAACAAATAAGCCGCTACCAACCAGAACATGCTCGCCTGCGCCGCTGTTGCTCCAGGAGCAATGCCACTGGCTCCAACGGCCAAAAAGGCAAAGCCCAAGCCCAGCAACACCAAACCCATAGCATACTTTACCGCAGCAGGTGGGTTGTACTTGCTTTCCCATAGTTTGGAAAAAAGCGGTGCAAATGTAATGATAAACAGCGAGTTCAAAATACCGAACCAAGTCACTGGTACTTCGGTACCCGTAGAGCTAAACTCATTAGAAACCTTGTAAATCACAATGCCCCAAATGATAACAAAACTAGTACCCAATACAATATTGGACAGAGAAATACGGCTAAAAGTCTTCTTAAAAAGGGCGTACAACACATAAGTAATGATAACCAATGGCCCGACTGTAACCAAGAAATCAACGATTTTGAAAATCGTAGCGCCTGTTCCTGTTAACTCGCGCTGTGTAAAGTCGCGGGTATAGATGGGCAAGGTACCTGCTGCTTGCTCAAATGCTGCCCAGAAGAAAACGGTTAGCAACGAGAAAATAGACACCGCAATCATTCTATCGCGAACAATAGGGGCGTAGCGTGGAATACGAACCAACAATAAAATTGCAAAAGAAAGCGCCGCAAGCGCTGCAAAGAAGTAAGAATCAGAGAACGCTATAAATCCAAGATCAACATCAAAGTTAAGCGTTTGAATGTCTCCAATGGTCGATAAAGGATCGTTGATGATGTAGATCAATGCAGAGACAATAAAAATCCCAATCAACGAATAATCCAGTGTTGTAAAAGGATTGCGTTTTTCCAATTGCTCTTTGGGAACGGTGACCACCTCTTGGTCGTCCAAAATATTGGGATCGGGATCGCTGGCTGTTGTTGGCTCGGCCAAGTCTTCTTGGTCGGCGCCTTCTGGATGCAGGCCAATCTCTCCGAAGATGGGCTGCGCGAAGTAAAATTGCAACATGCCCAGAAACATAAAAATCCCCGCAAGACCAAAGCCCCAGCTCCAGCCAATGCGCTCACCGACGTAGCCACAAAGCATAATGCCCAAGAAAGCACCCGCATTGACCCCCATGTAAAAAATGGTGTAAGCACCGTCTTTTTTCTCTTCTCGGCCTTCGTACATTTTAGAAATAATAGAAGTCATGTTAGGTTTGAAAAAACCGTTGCCGACGATGAGCAGCGCGATTCCCATATAAAGAAAAAGAGGCGTTTCTAAGGCCATAGAGGCGTGGCCTAGTGTCATGAGCAAGGCGCCAATAACAACTGCTTTTCGATAACCTAAGTGTTTGTCGGCCAAGTAGCCTCCCACAATAGGCGTTAAATAAACCATCAAGGCATATGTACCCAACAAAGACAACGCGGCTTCTTTGGTCCAACCCCAACCTGCATTGGAGTCTGTGATTCCCGCAGTGAGGAACAACACCAATAAAGCACGCATTCCATAATAAGAAAAACGTTCCCACATCTCTGTAAAAAACAAGATGAACAGCCCCGCAGGGTGGCCCAATACCTTGTCCTTGAATAATTCATCTATCGTGTTCTGCATGTTATAAAATTTTTGTAGATAAAAGCGAAAGCTTCGTAAAAGCTGTTTTTTGTGTTAGAATAGAAGGGGGTATAAATGATATGCAATGACTCTAAGCGGTTGCTTCGCGGTCACCTTCGGCGTTGGCAGGGTGTACCTGTTCGGCATTTTCTGCGCCGTGCATCAAGCGTTTGAGTGGTTTTAGAATAAGAATGACCAAAATACCAAACACCGTACAGAAGATTCCAATGCCCAAGAAAATCGACAACTCGCCCAATTCGGAGGCCGATTCGCCCAAGAGACCCGCTACTTTGTTACCAATGCCGGTTGCCGCAAAATAAGCCCCCATCATGAAAGCCATCCAGCGCTCGGGCGCTAATTTGGTAATAAAAGACAAGGCCACAGGAGAGGCACACAACTCGCCCAGCGTGTGGAACAAATACGCCAACACCAGCCACTGCATGCCCGATTTTTGTACAATATCGCCTGCGTCATTCGCCACGACTTCGGTACTGGCATAGCCCATAAAAAAGAAGCCCCAGCCCATAATAATAACCCCAATCGCCATTTTAAACACGGCAGAAGACTCCAAGCCTTTCTTTTTCCACCACACCCAAAAAGCACCTACAGGCGTTGCAAAGATGAGAATAAAAATAGCGTTGACCGACTGAAACCAGCTGGCGGGAACTTCGAAGTTGCCCAAGCTCAGATCTGTTTTTTGTTTGGTATAAATATTCATCAACCCCCCTGCCTGTTCAAAAGAACCCCAGAAGACAATTATAATTAAAAAGGAAAGAAACACCACCAAAATACGGTCTTTCTCTATGCGGTTACCGTCGTTGTAAACAACAGCACCAACTCCTGCCGCAAAACCCAAACCGATGGTCAACAAGCCGTAGTCCCAGGCTCCTTGTGTAATCCAAATGGCCAAACCAGTTCCTGCAAAGAGCGCAAACACAAGCAAAGAATTGGTAGATTGGAAAATGGCGAGGAGCAAATTACTTTTGGGGCGCTCGGTCGTTGGGGGGCGCTCATCAACTACCAAATTTCCTACGTGTGTGAGGTATTTCTGACCCCACCAGTAGGTTAATTGCCCCAGCGCCATGCCAATGCCCGCAAGCCCAAAACCGTAGTGCCAGCCAATGTTTTCACCGACATAACCGACCAACAAAGCCGCTACAGCCGCCCCTACATTGATACCGATGTAGAAAATATAAAAGCCCATATCGCGGCGGTCCTGCTCATTTTTAGGATACAAACCTCCCACCATCGTAGAGATATTGGGTTTGAGCATGCCTACCCCCAAAACGATGAGCAACAAGCCCAAGTAAAAAGCCCAGAGGGTTTCAATGGCAAGCACCGTGTGCCCTGCTACGAGCAGCATCCCCCCAACAAAGACCGATTTGCGTTGTCCCAGCAGTTTATCGGCGATCAACCCCCCAGGAATGGAGGCCACATAGACAAACATGGTGTACCAGCCGTAGAGTGCCAAAGCACTGTCGTTGGTCCAACCCATACCAGGGTTGTCACCGCCCGTTTCCGCGACCAAATAAAGCACCAAAATAGCGCGCATGCCATAGTAGGAAAAACGCTCCCACATCTCAGTCAAAAATAAGATAAATAACCCTATGGGATGCCCCAATAAGGTCGGTTGGGGAGGCAGCGCCTGTGCTGCGTCTTTAGATGCGTCGTCTAAAATCATTCGGACTTGTTGTTTAGGTATGCTGTCTAACAGTACGAGCCGTACCGTCGTATACTAGCAAAAGGAGTTTTTCTAGTATGGAACTTGTTTATAAAAAATAAAATGAAAGGTAACAAAATACCCGTAGATTGCCCACTTACCCCAACTAAAACCCCTCAGAAAACATAAAATTTGATGTTTTAAGGGTAAAACGCTGTTCTATGCGGAACATTATTGGGAAAATGCTTGTTCTATTGCACTGATTTTTGAGCGGCGGTTTGTTTGCCCTTCTGGCGAACGGCTTGTGCTTCCATAACGAGGATTTTCTTGGCATTCTCGCGCTGTATGTAGCGGTAGCGCCCCGCACCTGTTGCACTCAAGTCCTGCAAAAGCTTTTTGTGGTGGCTGAATTCTTTCTGAGAAAAATAAAAAGTACTCAAACGGATATTCTTGCGTTTAGAAGCCTGCTTAATCATGCGCTGAACGCGTTTGCTCACTTTAAAGCCCCCATCGGTGGCCATGATAATACGGTTGTTTCCATTTTCTATAAAACTCTCCTCAATGGTTTTGTACGCCAATTTAATGCCTTGATTCGCATCGCTCATCCCACTCGAAGACAAACCGTCGATGACATTCAAAATTCTGGCTTTGTCTGTCTCAGAAGTAGCAGAAGTAGGAGGAAGCACCAATTCGGCTTTCCCAGAATAGGTAATAAATGTAATGTTGTCTTCCTCACGCATCAAATCCAACAACTGCACCAACGCCTCTTTTAATAAAGGCAATTTGTTGGTATCGCGCATAGACGAAGAAATATCCAATAGGAAAACCAAGTTGTTGGTGGCAAAGCCATTCAAATTCATATCGCCCACCTCGGGGTTGGCCTCGCGGTAAGCAATGCTGTCTGCAATGGCTTGAGCGACAGCCGCCAAACTATCTTCTTCTATTTGTTGTAGGCTGTCTTTGCGCGCTTGCTCGGCCAGTGTTTTTGCCAAAATAGCCTCGATATCCAAATCGGATGTTTGGTATTGCTCAAAGGCGGGAACATCGGGGTAGCGCACCTTAAACAAATGGGGCATTTCGTATTCAAACAACCAATAAACATCGTTCTCTTGGATAAATTTATTAAACAGCGTTGCCAAACCGTTGCCCGTTCGGTTGTATTGATTCAGCAAATCAATGTTGTAATAATAATAGAAAGGCTCAAAATCCAAATTCTGATAACTGGGATTGTCCAAATAAGCTTTGGCCGCTTTTAAAACCACCC
>CAYUZF010000161.1:0-1470 GCA_964449615.1 uncultured Aureispira sp. | reverse complement strand
CGGGTCAACAGCTCGTTGTAGCGCTTGTCGGGAGAGCGCAGAGAATTCGACGTACGTGTTAAGCCTTTTAGGATATCTCCCTTTTCGCGTTCTAGGCGCAATACCAAGCTGCGCAATTGATTGCAGTGGGCACTCAAAGCAATAACGTTGTCCTTAGCGCGAATGCCTTTGATGACGATTTGGGTTTGCTGTACCAACGGCTGCAACTGGCGTGCTGTGCGTAGGGCATTGCTGTCTAAAGCGGGCGCCGTATAGAGTTGAGCAATGGAATGGAGGTTCCAATGCAATTTTTCCTGCAAGGTAAACATATCGTAATACAACACCTCCATACGCCGCAACCAAGCAAAACCCTGTACCAAATTCGTGTCGCGTTCGTAGTTGCCAGAATTGACATAAGTTGCCAACTGCTGCCGCGTGCGCTCCATCTCTTCCAAGACATTCACAACTTTACCCACCAATTGAAAAGGCTCTCCACGTTTATCGTAAGGCAGATAAATATTGTCGTTGACAATTTTGGGATACAATTCTCGGGGGTAGATCGGAAAATATTCTGGATTGGTGAGAATATTATCTTTGGTGTAGGTTAAGGTGGAAATGCTGTCTTCTACGTAGGCGTGAAATTGATTATTTAAATGAAGAAAATCAAAGTACATTAAATTAATCGCATGCGTCGCCTCGTTAGAATAAATAATATAATTATTCAGGGCACCATAGGTAGACTTCGACAGCCTTTGTGCCTGCAAAGCAGAGGAACAAAGCCATAGAAGGATAAGCAGAGTAAAAGGGGTGTATAAAAATTTTACTTTCATAATGGGATGTTGCCAACAGGATCTTCTGTGGAAAATTTTTCTATTCGATCAATTGTTGGCAAGTAGGAACTAGAGCGCGCAAAATTGCTGCCAAGCTTGCTCTGTGAGTTCAGTGGTCAAATGTTCTATGTAATAGGCACCTGCTGCTGGGTCAGTCACTCTATTCAAGTAACTTTCTGCCTCCAACAAATGTTGCACATTTCGCGCAATGCGGCGCGTAAAATCAGTAGCGGTGTCTTGTCCATCGGACGGCTCGACCAACAAACTGTCCACGCCAGCGATTACTGCCGACATGGCTTGTGTAGTACCCACCAACATGTTGCGGTATTGATCCGCTTCGGCATCGTTGACGGTTTTGGCGTGTAGCCAGGGCCACACCGTTGGGCTATCGTAGCCTTTCAAGAGCGCCAACCAGCAGCGTTTGAACGCCCGAATACGTGCTAGTGCTACGAAATAACGCGGCTCTATGGCATATTCAAAACGCATAGATTGTACAATCTGTGTAAGAGAGTAGTCTTTTTTTAATAGAAAATCAAACCATAAGCTAGCTTGGTACAAGGCTTTAGCCATTGTTTGGTCTTCTTGTTGGTAGAAGCTAAAACTAAGCCAACGCCAATTTTTAGTAGGAAGCGCTGTTGCCAACAACGGCCACAACTCGGCA
>CAYUZF010000160.1:10086-12296 GCA_964449615.1 uncultured Aureispira sp. | reverse complement strand
TCGGGAAAAAAGGCTCGCTTAAAAATGGTTGATTATTTTTGTTACACTGTATTAATCGTATTCCTCGAAGTTGCTTGAAAACAACAATTGTTTTACTCGGTGTTCACCTCCTTTCAAATAACTTTACTCTTCCTTATGCTAGATTTTGAAAAGATCAAACTTATTTACAGCCTTAGCCGCCATCTGAAATTATCTGACATTCAGGTGCTACTTCAAGCAGCGCAGCGCCAATCCTATCCTGTTGGGGCACAACTTATTCGGGTTGGCAGCGTACAACGAGCGGTGTTTTTTGTTAGAAAAGGCTTGGTGCGTGCCTTTCAAATCAACAACCGAGGCGACGAGGTTACCACCCTAATTCGACAAGAAAACCAATTTGTCGTCAGTCCTGATGTTCTACTTTTTGACCAGCCTTCACAGGCTTACTTCGAAACACTGGAACCTACAGAGGTTTTTTATATTGATTATGATGTGCTGCAAGCTATTGTAACCAAATACCCTCGATTAGAAGCCAATAGGCGGTTTATTCTGCTCAACATGCTCAAAGAACTCTCCCACCGTTTGCATTCTTTTGTGCTGCAAACTCCCGAAGAACGCTATTTGAGTTTTGTTGAAGAAAACCCCGATTTGACGCACCGTGTCCCCGATAAATACATTGCCAATATATTGGGCATCACGCCCGTTTCTCTGAGTCGCATTAGGAAGCGTATTGCATCCAAAAAAAAATAGCATCGGTTGCACTAATTATCTTTTGTTAACGGCACGCGCCTAAGATCGAGCTTATCTTTGTATTGTTGGTTATTTATCGCAATTTAAAAAACAAAGGTGCTCATGGAACACACGTTGTCTTATCTTATATCTGTTGTAATTATAGTTGCTCGTTATTTTTTATTAGCGGGTCTTCCTTTTTTGATCTTCTATATTTTCTTTCCAAATTTTTTCTCTAAGAGTAAACTCCAAACTCGCATGGCGCAAAAGAAAGATTTCCTACGAGAAGTGGGTCATTCTTTAAAAACTTCGTTGGTGCTGGCGGGTATTGGAATTGTATTGGTAAAGACGCCCCTTGTAGCCTATACCCAAGTGTATCACAACCTCGCTGATTTTGCCTGGTGGTGGTTGCCTATGAGCGTGGTGCTGGCACTGCTGGTACACGATACTTATTTCTATTGGATGCACCGTACGGCACACCATCCCAAATTGTACCAAAAAATTCATGTCGTGCATCACCAATCCATCAATCCTTCCCCCTGGGCCTCCTACTCTTTCCAGCTGTCAGAAGCCTTCTTGGAAGGACTGATTGCTCCCATTATTTTGCTGCTCATTCCCATGCACCCGATTGCCCTCTTGGCGTTTGCTTCTACCAGTTTTATTTTCAATGTATACGGTCATTTGGGGTATGAAATTACGCCCCGATGGTTCCGCCACTCTCCACTTTTTGAAATCATCAATACATCTACCCACCACAACATCCACCATTCTAAGTTCAAAGGAAACTACGGCTTGTATCTTAGAGTTTGGGATCGTCTAATGGGAACCGAACATCCCGACTATGTACGTGCTTATGATGCGGTTCAACAGCAGCGTTTCGGAGCTTACAAAAAGCCTACCCGCTCTTGGAGAAAAGCAACCTTGGTCTTAATCGGCGCAGCAGTTGGACTAACGTTGGTGGTTCTTCGTTCTTCGGGTCTATAGCTTTTTTGTGTGAAGGTTTGAACCTGCTTTTTTATTTTTTTTGATGTTAATTGTTCTGATAAAGGTCGTGTAATGCAAAAAGAGCAGGCTCAAAATGAACAAATACCCGTATAGTTCGGTCTATGATAACACACTGGTACCTTATTGGGCCGAACTGTACTTTCTTACATTTTTATAAAATAATACCATGCAACTAAATTTGCTGTCTTGCGACGCTCAACGACCCGACAAAAGAGCCATTGCTAACTTTTTCACAGAATACACCTACGCAGATCCTTCTCTGGCTAGTGAACTGACCATGATTTTATTGGAAGGCGATACCGTAGACGTTGAGGTAGGCGATAACTTGTCCAACTCGGCCATGCGAGCGCTGCGCAAACTAGATATTGATTATGAAATTGTGGAGTAATTTTCTGCCTATTAACATACAAGCGGCATCAAAAAATAACTCTCTTGCACTTTTTGATGGGTGGTCTTTTGCTTGGTATACGTAGATATGCTTACGCATTCGTAAAATAAAG
>CAYUZF010000160.1:0-10076 GCA_964449615.1 uncultured Aureispira sp. | reverse complement strand
AAAGCAATGGAAATTACACCTTCTATTACTCCTTTCGGTTCTAAGCCAGTAGGCTTTGGGTGTCTTTTTCAACTAAGCTAGACCCGTATTCTTACAACTTTGCGCCTCTACGGTCTGTTAAGTAGAAACACTACCTACACTTCTAACACACTTAACAACATACCAATGAAATTAAAAACCATTTTAGAGTTATTTGGCTGCTTAACTATTATTCTCACGGTAATTCCCATTGTTGCCGCTGATTTTTGGTGGGTGCGCGTCTTTGATTTTCCGCACATACAAATTACCATTCTATCACTAATTTCGATTTTAACTTTTCTTATTAAATTTTCTTTTACAAGAAAAAGAGACGTTGCGTTTATCGTTGTATTGGTGGCTTGTTTTGTTTTTCAATTAAGCAAAATAATTCCATACACCTCCATCGCACCGTTCGAGGCGCACAACAGTACAGAAGGCAGTGACGCACCCAAATTTTCAATTTATTTGTCCAATGTACTCCAAAGCAATAAAAAGAAAGATAAATTAGTGGCGGCTATCAACAAAAGAGATCCCGATGTTCTCTTTTTGATGGAAACCAACCAAGCTTGGATGGAAGGTATTGTAGAAGCTACCCAGAACCGTTATCCACACCGCGTAGAGCATCCACTTCCCAACAATTACGGCATGCTGCTCTATTCTAAATTTCCGTTGGTGGATGCAGAAATAAAACGACTGGTTGCCGACAGCATCCCCTCAATATTTACGCTGATGGTGTTGCCCTCAGGTGATACGGTTCAGCTTTACTGCATACATCCTACGCCGCCTATGCCTCAACACAATCCCCGTTCTACCGACCGTGATGCTCAACTTATGATGACTGCTTTACAAGTGTATGAGTCCAAACACCCTGTTGTAGTAATGGGCGATTTTAACGATGTGACTTGGTCGCAATCTACGCGCACGTTTAAGGAAGCAGGGCAATTGCTCGATCCAAGACGTGGACGTGGCCTGTATAATTCGTTCCATACGGGTTACTTTTTTATGCGCTGGCCACTCGATCATTTTTTCATTTCTGAACATTTTAGAGTTGCCAATTTAAAACGCGAACCTTCTATCGATTCCGATCACTTTCCCATCTCCATTGATTTAACATTGGAACCCGACAAAGCCGCTGAACAACGCGCTGACCCTCCCACAGAGTCGCAACTGCAATACGCACGGAAACAAATCAGAAAAGAAGAACGCAAAAACGATAAAAAATAAATTGGTAGGGGCGTTCTGTGAAGCACCCCTATTTTCCCATTGTACCTCCTATTGTTGCCCACATGCTGCTTTTATGCTTTTTATTTTTTTTGTTAATAACCAACAGCTGCCAGCCGCCTAAAAATAAGTTGTCTACTCCTCCTAATTTTACTACTAGTAATCCTTCTGAGCAGGGTATTTTATTGGACACCTTAGTTTTTGAGCCGTTTATGGCGGGTGAAGAGTTGGAAGCATTCTTTGCCTATAGTCAAGATTTTTTGGCGTTCTATCAAGATTTTGTACGCCCTAAACAAATAGGCCAACATCAAATTTTTAAAGACCGATACAGCCAATCCAATATTCACTATTTAGGACAATGGAAAGACCTTACTCTGAACGCTAGGTACCACGTAATCACTGATTTTAAGTTGATTGGCTCGGGAAACCGCCTTCCACCAAAAGGGCGCAGCAAATTGGTACTTCTTAATACGCAAACCGACGCTATACTCCTTTACGATATGGCCCGCCCTAACAACCTGCCGCTTCGTTTGGCGGATAATATTTTGTATTTTGAGCTGGAGCCAGACCAGCATACAGGACTTTCTATTTCGGGTGGTTTGCCGCCTCTGTTTTGTGTACCAAAGGGAGTTTGTTTTGGAGGGTGACTTTTACCTAGACGGCGCACTACAACTTTTTGATATCCTAAATTATACGCTTTTTGAGTATCCAACGGATAAGCAGAATGCACCATCCATTCGTACCCTTCTTCGTACACATCTATCTGTGTTCCAAAAGGCACTGTTTCTTTAACTTGTTTGGCGCGTTGATAAACCAAAGAGCGCATGCGGCGACCAAAAGGTTTTCTATTGAGGTCATTTTCTATGAAATACTGTTGGATAGCAGGGCGCAAACTCTCCAACATATACCGCATTCTTCCCAGCAACGGGTAATTGCGCCGAATGGCATGTTTGTTCTGAACCATATCGTATATGCCCATTAGCGTAAGCGGCAAAAGTACAATCGCCGCCCATGCAACATGAATAGAGATTTGGTAGGCCAAAAACAAGACAAGCGCCCATAAAACAAGTACTGCGAGCACGAATTTTCGGCGCATATTAGGAATCATCATAATGGGTAAAGACTAGTGCAGTGCAGTGTAGGAGATGGTTGTTAGAAACAATTGATACAAGTATCCAAACAGGCCAATAGGTTGTTGAGCGCAGGTAATTTGAGGTAGTAATAAACGCGTTGTCCTTCCCGTTTACTCCCCAAAATTCCTTTGAGTTTCATATTGGATAAGTGGTGGGAGGTCAAGGATTGCTCGCTGTTGATGCGCTCGCAAATTTCATTGACGGATAACCGTTCTTCTTGATCCAGTAATTGCAAGATTCCCAAACGAATGGGATGCGCTACCGCTTTTAAAATAGAGGCAGCAAATTCTAATTCTTCTGGCGATAAAGAAGTGTTGTGTGGAGATTGAACCTGTTCTTTCATTAGTGGAGATTAACAACAGATGGCATTAATATTCTACAATCCTTAGACATTATTAATAATTAAAGGTTGCGTTCTGCTTATAAAGATAGCGATTCTTTGCACTTACACAAAAATATGAACACATTATCATAAATATTTCTCGCTAACCCTGCGCTCCTACTTTTCTAGTTAGAAATAATAATTTCCACGCGCCGTTTCTGATGTCTGGCCATATCGCCTTTAACAATGCCCCCACCTTCGTGGCTAACTTGTGAAGGATCTAAGCCCAAACTGACCAAATAATCGGCCACCATTTTGGCGCGTTCGATAGATAATTTTAAATTAAAATCTCTATTGCCCACATCATCCGCAAACCCTGTTACTTTAAGCTGTATGCTTTCCCGATTTTCAAATTGGTTGACCATCCGCTCCAATTGCTCTTTCTGAATATCGGTAATGTTGTACTTGCCCGAATCGAAATAAACCGAAAGGTTTTTGCGCACTTTGCGTTTAGGAGATATTTTTCTGGGGGTGCTGTTGGTAGTAGGAATTAGAAACACCTCAATCTTACGGGTAGGTTCGTTGTCTTGGCGCTTGAAAAAATCAGCCCCAACATAGGTTTGGTAATTGGGATTCATAAGAATGTAGGAATAAGAAGAATTGTCGGGAAGACAAGCAAAAAAGCGCCCGTGTTCATCCGTTTTAAATTCCTGCTTGTCCTGCCCAGCTTTGCCTATTTTAACTTTTACCGACTCTATGGGTTCCTTAGTAGCGGCGTCGTAGACATAAGCGTCTACCATAACATTGGGTTTTTCGGGTGCAATTTCGCGCTGCATGGCAATTTCATACACGTCCAACCCACCACGGCCACCATCGCGCGCAGAGGCAAAATAGGCCAACCGCCCGTCGGGACTGATGACAATGCCCGCTTCGCGGAACGGCGTATTTACTGCTGGCCCTAGATTTACAGGAGACGTCCAAGTTTCATCGTCCTGCAATACGGTTCTAAAAATATCCGCTTCCCCTAACCCTGGATGCCCATTGGAAGAGAAATAAAGGCTGATGCCATCGGGCGCGATATAAGGCGCTTCTTCATCGCCTGTAGTATTAATGGCGCTCATATTGACGGGAGGGCCCCAAACGCCATTTTTGCCCAGCGTACTCCTCCACAAATCCGTTCCACCCTTGCCCCCTGCACGGTTAGAAGCAAAATACATGGTTTTGCCATCGCAACTAATGGCAGGTTGGGAATCCCATTCCTTGCTGTTCAAGCCTTTGGAGGGGCGCACTTCGTCTACTATTCCAAAGTCGTTTTGAGTGTCAAAATCCGCTTCGTAAATATCGCAGCCGCCTTCTACATTTTCCCAACCACAGGCAGAAAAATAGATGACGCGCCCACAAACCGTTAGTTTGGCCATTCCTTCATTTCTGGGCGTGTTGATGGCTTTAGAAATAGAACGCGCCGACTCCCAATTGCCCGAAGCATTGGGTTTGCTCATCAAAATATTCTCCCCCCCTCTATTCGAAGTAAAAATCAACCAACGCCCGTCTCCCGTCAATGTCGGCAAATACTCGTCCGCAGGAGTGTTAATACTCGCTCCCAAATTGATCGCTTCTTCGCGCATCGCATCAAAATCTAAAGTTTGAGCGTACCGACAATTGTTGATTTCTTGTTCCAACAACATATCGTACCCAATTTGTACCGTTTGTTCATCGGTTTTGTAATCTCTAGGATTGGCATTTTTATAAGACATTAAATAACCCAAAGCCTTGCTGTACTGATAATCGCGCATGTAGGCCAACGCACATTCAAAATAAGCCGCTTTAGATAAACTGGGCGATAATTCAAACAAGCGCTCATAAGCTACAATAGCCGCTTTATGGTTGCGCAACTTGGACTCCACCAAGCCCAACAAACGGTGGGCAACGACAAACTTTTCTTTCTGCTTAATAGCGGCTTGCAACACTGTACGCGCTTGGGTATACTGCTGCCTGTTGATCAACAATTCCGCATCTTGCAGCAATTCTTTTACATTTTTATTGGAAACAGGGGGATCGCTTAGTTGGCTGTTGGGTTGTGCCCAAGGGGCTACGGTACTACTTAATATAAATAGAAGTAAAACAATAGTTTTCATTTAACTGTACTTTATGGTAACAAATGGCAGGGGTCTTTTACAACGTTTTCTTGTCGCTTTTAAATTGCAATTTTTAATCCAGTTTAAGCAACTCCTTCTTTGTAACGTTTAGAATGCCCTTTTCGTATTACTTACGAGCAATCCACGGTACTTCTTTGACCTCCAACAAGACAGCAATATAGCGCCCTAGCACAAATAAATAGTCGGACAAGCGGTTGAGGTATTGCATGACAATGGGCAAAACTGGTTCGTTGTCGTTGAGGGCAACCGTCATGCGCTCGGCACGGCGACAAACGCAACGCGCTACATGGCAAAAGGAAACAGTTGGGTGTCCACCGGGCAAAATAAAGGTTTTAAGCGGCTTCAAATGCGTCTCCATGCGGTCGATTTCCTGCTCCAAAAACAGCACATCGCTCTCCAACAAATCAGGGGTTTTTAATTGCTCCTTGTCTTTGCTAGGATCGGTCGCCAAAATGGCTCCTAACGTAAATAAACGGTCTTGAATCTCTTTGAGCGCGTCGCGCACTTGGCTATCGGCCAACGAATCCCGCACCAATCCGAGGTAAGAATTGAGTTCATCTACGGTTCCGTAAGATTCAATTCGAATGTGATTTTTGGGAACGCGAGCGCCGCCAAACAAAGCGGTAGATCCTTGGTCGCCTGTCTTCGTATAAATTTTAAAAGCCATGATAGTGGGATGTAATTAGTAGATGATTTAAGGGGCAATAGTACTGATAATTTAGCATATCAACTAATTTTTGCCTGTTAGAATAACAGCCTATTCCCCTAAATGGTTGAGCATTCTTTTCGGGACTTTTCTCAGTCCCGTTAAACCTTTGTTAAAACCTTTGGTCTAAGGTAAAAATTGCTCTGTGTAGCGCTTTGCCTACTTGCTTTATTTCACACAAAATACTAGAAACATGCTTCAGAAAATCCTCTTACTTTTACTTTTCGTAACAACAGGTTACTGGTCTAGCACGGCTCAAACGATTGCTCAACTCAAAGCTTATGCAGCCAGTTTTCCGCCCATGCCCAGTAGTGCCTTTCAACTCAATGCATATATTCCAGCGCCATACAGCGCCACTATTTCAGCGGGTTCGCCTTGCAGCGATTTAGAATGGACGGTTTTTGACTCGGATTATATAGACGGGGAAACAGACGGTTATGATATTTTCTGCCCTGTAGACCCCTCGCGTTCTTTTCCTGGTGCCGACAATGTAAAATTAATCGAAGGGGTGAGCAAGCTGCATTCTTCGGAATTGTACGATGGTGCTAAGGGCTGCCGTGTCATTTTGGGCAGCGCCGACAAGCCTTTTCCTTATTTCTATAGAGGCGCAGACAATGTGGACAATGATTTTTTAGTTTTACAACACTTTGATTACCGCAATGGGCACATTCAATTGCGGGGCAGTGCCGCCGATTATCGGTTGCTCTATGCCGATACGCAAACCGACAGCGTACAAACAACGGGTTGGTATCTTTTTTATACGGCTGACGGAAGTATTGACTTGTTGGCATTTATCCACGCTTGCGACGATCCAACCAGCGACCAAATTCCAAGTTACCAAGCTGCTTATTGCAACACCAGCCAACAATTGAGTTTAACCAATCCTGTACAATTTCGTTATGCCACAGCAGTCGGCTCTTTACCCGCCTATGCGGGAAGTTTGGCGCAGGTAGGCGGTGCAGGCCGTGAAGTGGTGAGCGGCTTGGCTGTTGATCCTTTTGGCAACAGTTACTTATTCGGTGCAACCGATAGCGATCTGGAGCCAAGTGCGACGGGGCTGAATGAACTTTTTGTTTCTAAGACGCGACCCGATGGTTCTTTGGCTTGGGTGTATGAATTGCCTGTTTCGGAGGCGAGTTTGTTGTTTGATGCAGTGGCTGATAGTCAGTTTCTATATGCCGCAGGCCGTACGTATGGCAACTTAGCTGGTTTTCAAAATCAAGGCAAATGGGATGGCATTTTACTCAAGTTAGATTTGAATACGGGCACGTTGGTCGATTGGGAGCAATTTGGCACCAGCGCTATTGATGGTTTTGGAAATATTGTGTTGGATGATGCGGGTTATTTGTACGTTTCGGGAGCAGGTGCGCCGCCCAACAACACCACTCCTGGCGATTCGGCCTTCTTAGTAGCCAAATACGATTGTCAAACATTGCAACAGCAATGGCTGGCGACTGAACCTGTCTTGCCCAACTCCCAGAAAGTAGCAGAGGCTTGGGGCGGCCTTTCGTATATTCCCAGTGCATCGCCTGGCGATGGAAAATTGGTTGTCGCAGGTTGGTTTATCAATACCCAAGGCAATGGTGCCGATGCGTTTGTGGCTTTGTATGATAATTTAAACGGCAGTTTGCCCAACCGCTTGAACACACAAGTTATTAGTAGTCCTGGCTTCAAAGCCGATTGGGTTTGGGGCAATGCCGTTGATCAAGCCGGAAATATTTTTGTGGCGGGCTATACCAGTGGCAACTTACAAGGCGCTGCTGCTGGCAAAGGGGATGCTTTTATTATAAAATACGACCCCCAACTCGACAACCCTATCTACCGACAAGTGGGGAGCACTGAAAACGAACGCTTTCGAGGCATTGCCATAAACGATCAAAATCAAGTGTATGTGTCGGGCTATACGTATGGCAATTGGGCAACGGCCAACCGCGACACGGCCTTGCTTAGTGCCGATATTATTCTGCAAAAATACGACAACAACCTCCAATTATTAGGCAGTAGCCAACTCGGCACCCCACAAGAAGAGCGCGGTTTTGTGGTCTACAGCAATCAACGGCTTTATGTAGGTGGCATGACCGAAGGCGCTATGACCGCCCCCAATGCGGGTTCTTTCGATGGCTTTGTCTTGACCGTAGACACCAATAGTTTACAGCCCTTTGACCCTCTACTTGCTCTGAACCATTTGCCCACTCCCGTCACAAATTTGGAAGTTTACCCCAATCCTAGCACGGGAATGGTATTTTTAAAAGGGTACACGGCAACTACTGCCCATCAAGTTTTGGTATACGACGCGCTTGGGCGTTTGGTACAGCAGCACGACAGCTGGCAACCGTCCTTAGATTTAAGCGCTGTTGAGGCGGGGGTGTATCAAATTGTGGTTCAAACGGCTACATCCGTTGTCGCGCGAACGGTGGTGTTGCAATAGGGGCGTCTCGTTGTTGGGGGGTGTTGTAGCACCCTCCAACAACGGCGCTGTTTTGATTTGTCAGTTATAAAAGCTACTTTCACTTTTATTCCTACGCTCAACTACCACACAAAATGATGTATTCTATAAAGGAAGGCAACCCCAGAAAAGTTCACTACGGCACAACCGTCCCTAAAGCAGTCCTAGACCGTGCCCAAGAGGACTTTCAACAAAAAAAAATCACGGCACAAGACTTATTTTGGCAATACCATACCCTAGCGTTTGATACCATTGAATACCCTTCTAAAATGACGTTTGAGCAAGTTTGGAAAAAAATGACCCGCGTACAAAAATTGGTATTGAGCTTGGGGCATTTTGTAGGACAGGTCAACAACGGAGGCGTCTGGCAATTTTTCTACAACCGTCCTTTGTACGCCTATACGGCTTGCGAATCCCTTCGGGAAATCCATACTACAGTCTTAGAAACGAAGTATGAAAAAACGCTGGAGGAATTTGGAGCAATGATCGACAGCGGTGCCTACCACCAACTAACGACGCAATTGCAAGCGGCGGATTTAAGTGATGATGCGCGTTGGGACTTGTTCAAATCAGGGCAGGCGCATATTCCCAGCGCGGCAAACTTTCAAGACTATTTTTATCAGAAAGAGAACAAAGATTATTTTTATAGAAAAATTATTCGATACATCCACTTACACGTTTCTAAGTTGTTTAAAGTAGAAGCTCCCCTTGATGAAAATGCCCCGAAACCCATTCCCCGCAAGGAGGCGGTTCAACATTTCACCAACTACCTCACCCACGCTTATCATCAAGCCCCTGACGAAGTACGCATTTATTACACAGGGCGCGTCGCTGTTGACAACCAAGCCACGCAGTTATTTTTGATGCACTATAAAATGCCCGATGGTTGGGAAAGTATTGGTATCACGGGGCATTTTACCCACCACTTTGAAGATGTTTCGTTGGAAGAGATCAACAAGATGTACAAAAAATACCACAAGCAGGAGTTGGTAAATTTGTATCATGGGTGGTATTTGATCCAACAAGCGGAGCTGGCCGATCCTACGATTTTTGAGGTGGATAAGGAGCAGTGGCAGCAGGTGGTAGCGCACATTCAAGCCCCTAGCCATACTCAAATCCCCATTAATGTGCAGCTGTTGGGCGCGTTGCGCTACCAGGGAGAGCAGTGGTTTTATTACGAAGGCGATTTGTATTACCACGATGACAAAAACCCGTTGCCTGAAGATTTTCCAAATACAGCTGTAGATGATCCCGCTTTCAAAGGAGAACGCAATTTGCTGTTTAAGACGAATACCAAACACTTGCCTAGTTTTGGTGGTCGAATGACCCGTTACGAACCCGTTTATCACAAACACATTCCGCAGGAGTTGATCGGCCAGCAATACAAGTTGCTTAAAGACAATCCTTGGGGGTTTTAGCGGGGTTCGTGCGCCCTACCCAATGCTGCTGGCTTCTTCTACTGACCAAGTATGGTAGCCTTTGGCGTAGGGCTTTTGTATTTGTTCTAAAATAGTAGCGTAACAACTATCGTTTTCCATAAAATCCCAGTCTTCCAAATTCAACACTAAAATAGCCAAGTCCTCTTTCATAAGGTTAAAATAATCAAAGTAGGCTTGCTGTATGCGTTGTAGATAGTCGGCGGTGATGTTGGTTTCGTAAGCGCGGCCACGTTTGGCAATATTGGCCAATAATTGATCGACCGAACGGTGCAAATACACCAGCAATTGCGGTTTGGGAAAAGAGGCGTTGAGGGTTTGAAACAAGCGTTGGAACAGGCGCAACTCGTCATCTACCAAGTTTTGACGCGCAAACAACAAAGTTTTGGAAAATACGTAGTCCGAGACGACACGGTCTTGAAATAGATTGCCCTCTACCAAAAGCTGTTGCAATTGTTTGTGCCGCTCGGTCATAAAAAACAACTCTACAGGAAAGGCATACCGGTCGGGATTGTCGTAAAACAGCGGCAAGAAAGGATTGTCGGAGAACTCTTCCAGAATCAGCCGTGCTTGCCAATCTGTGGACAGGCGTTTGCTCAACGAGGTTTTCCCTGCGCCAATGTTTCCTTCTATAACCA
>CAYUZF010000159.1:7515-12296 GCA_964449615.1 uncultured Aureispira sp. | reverse complement strand
CGTTGTAAGGGAGCCGTAATGATTGCGGCATAAGTCGAAAGGGAATCGCTGTAGTGGCTAATGTGCTGGGGACGGTGGCGCGCATCTTGGCAGTAGCTTAAGCCGTAGCCCAATGCCCCAAGAACTAAAAATAAAAGACCTCCCCAAAGCCGAACACCCCGCATACTAGGGCGCTTATGCAACCCAACCGCCAACAGCAAAAGAAAGCAGCAAACCAACCCTATACCAATCGGCACGGACGCGGTAGGGGGAGTCCACAAATTGTAGGAAACAATACCTATGAGCAACGGAAGAAGTAAACGAACAAAGGGAAGCGGGTGCCAAGACATGACTAAACAAAAGTAAGAAAATCCAAAATGGAAATTAGAATGTGTAAAAGGGATGCTATAAATATAGGAATAAGTATAGAAAAATCCTATTGATTAGAAAATTTTTCTGATAAGGTGCAGAGTGGCCTACGTATTAGCAGTTGATAATGAGTTTTGTATGATAAAAAATAAAATCTGTGTTAAATTCGTATAGGCACTACTTATTTCACGACAAGCATCTATCTTCGCCCGCTTCAATGTACTGTATACTTGTGACAACCAAGCACCCACAGGCGTTGTTATAAGTTGTAGAATCTGAATAAAACCACCAATCAATGTATAAAATTTTAACAGCCATACTCGTATTTTTTAGTTTTTCATCCTTTGCAAGCGCGCAGTACAGCGAAGTGGGCGTTTCTTTGGGCGTCAGTAATTATCTAGGCGATTTGGTGCCTCCAAAAACCTACTTACTAGGAACCAACTTAGCGGGCGGTATCAATTACCAATTCAACCTCAATTCACACCTCGCCTTACAAGGTGGTTTTATAATGGGAAGCATATCGGGCGATGATCAAAATTCGGATTACGATTCAGGCAGGCGGCAACGCAATTTGAAATTTAGAAGTCCTTTGTATGAATTTTCAATCATAGGCAAACTCTACATTTTACCTTTTTATCCCAGTCCTGATCGAAAGCCTGTGAGCCCTTATATTTTTGGGGGCATTGCTTATTTTCATTTTAATCCGCATACTACTTATAAAGGCGACAAAGTATATCTACAACCGCTAGGCACAGAAGGCCAAGGTATGGCGGGCTATGGGGAACAATACCGTTTGTGGGGTTGGTCGATTCCCTTCGGAGGCGGGTTGAAATTCAACCTCAATCGCCGCTTAAATATTGCCGTAGAAGTTGGTTGCCGCAAGACGTTTACCGATTATTTGGACGATGTGAGTGGGCAGTACGTGGCTTTGGCAGAACTGCGCGCAGGAAACGGGGCTTTGGCAGCTGAATTATCCAATAGGAGTTACAACGACGATGGGGCGCAGGTGGATCGAGTCGGCGAGCCTAGAGGACATTCGGGAAAAGATTGGTATATTGTGAGTCAAGTTGCCCTTTCTTATACGTTGCAAGGCAGCTATTATTTTCAACCAAAACGCAAGTTTCAATCGAAACGCAAACGACCAAATGCGCGACCGAAAAAGAATACAGGCCGTTGGATGTAGAGTACTCTGCCTAATTTGTTTGGGCGTATTGTTGGGACAGCCACCGCTTGCTGCCCAAGCGCCCCAGCAATTTAAGGTTCTATCTTGGAACATACAGTTGCTGCCCCGTAGTTTTAGTTTGTTTTCCAAAGCTTTGCGCAAAAAACAAAAGCTGCGCACGCCCTGGATTATAGCACATTGTTTACAAGCGGATTATGATGTGGTTGTTTTTCAGGAAGTATTTGATAAACCGTTGGGCAAACGCTTGCAGCGCGCTTTGCAGGCGCAGTATCCCTATCAAGTAAAACCGTTGCGACAAGCAGGGCGCTTTACCAGCAGTGGTATTTTGATTGTATCGAAGTCGCCTATTACCAAAGTGGGAGAGTTGGTGTATCCGAAGGGCGCACACGAGGACGCTTTGGCGGTTGTGCGTTTGGAACGAGCAGAAAAAAGTCTTTACCTAGCAGGCACCCATCTCCAAGCGGGCAGTTCTGAGGCCGCCAAAGCACAGCGCTTAGTACAGTACCAAGCCATTCGAACGTTACTAAACGAAACAACGCAAGGCAGCTTACCTGTTGTTCTGGCAGGGGATTTAAACACTAGGAAACAAGAAACGGAGGTGTACGAAACGATGTTGACGGTATTAGAATTGGAGGATCGAGTACTGGAGGAGGAGCGGCCTTATACCATTGACATTCAAAATACATGGAATCTAAAAGGCCGCAATCAACAACTGGATTACATCCTTTTTGATGCCAAACAGAGCAAGTTGCAATTGCAACAACAAAAAATATTGCGCCTTCAGAAAACGTGGAAGGAGCAACCCCTCGATTTGGCAGACCACTACGGAATTATAGCGACCTTTCAATGGTGAATTGCTCCTTCTTGGAAAAAAATGTAATAAGATAAATGTTACTTAGATCTTACCACCGCTAGAAATTTCATGTAGGTCTAAGGTCTCTTCGGATATTTGCTTGCAATAAACGTCGGTAATCAAAATACCTTTATCTTTGGCACCGTCCATAATGGAAACGGCGTGGAAACCGATTTTGGTGCGATCACTTGGAGCGGTGAAGACAACTTCTTTGTATACAAAACTACCTTCTGCCTCGTTGTTCTTCAACGTCTTTGTAAAAGCAACTTGGCCACCAGCCATGACGATCAGTTGCTGTTTGCCAGCATCTGGGCGATGGGCATAGGCAAACATCAATCGGTAGCGTTTGCCAGGTTCTGTGATAATGAATTGTTGCACAGCAGATTGTTCGTCCAGCTCTACAAAGTTGGTTCCTATAAAATTATCAGCTAGGCCATACTCTTTGTAAGAATTAGCATGTTCTATGTGTGCTTTAATAGGATTGTCTTTATTAACCAATAATACCTCCCAGTACTGCGTTCCTTCTGTGAATTGGCCGTTTTTTAAAAGGTTGTCTTGTGCGCTCAGTGCCCAAGTTTGAAGTAAAATAAACGTAATGAAGAATAATTGTTTTATCATAATGTAGGTAAAATGCTAATAAACAGCGTGCTAAGAAAAAAAACACGGTTGTTTATAAATGCTAAAAAATATGAACTTTCTAAAAAAAAAAGTTCTAGATTATAGAAATGAACAAATTGTGGGAGAAAGGATTGTTCTGGTGACAACCATTACCAACCGACTATAAAGATAGTTATACTAATAGGAACAAATGCTTTAGTTAACTTGTTCTGAAAAAGCAATAATTAACGCTATACAAAGTTGTTTTGAAAGCCCTTTGATTATGATTACCATTATAGGCACAAAACAGGCCAAAGCGATAAAAAATTCCAAAGAAACAAAAAATTAACCTAAGTTTTACACGTATACTAGAATAAACATTTAGAACAGACAGCCCTCGAAGGATTTTTTCGAGACGAAGTTAAAACACCAAATTATTATGAACAAAACTATTGCTACTATTTTATTGGTCGTTGGTATTGGACTGGCGCTTTTTGGCTACAACCGATACAACAACAGTGTTAAAAGCATCAACATCGTCGGATTGGAGTTGTCAGCAGAAGACGAAAAAGGTACAACAGAGGCGTATTTATTGATTGGAGTGGGCGCATTGCTTGCCATTGGCGGTATTGTTGGACTGGTCAAAAAATAGCCCAATTTCTGGACGCAGAAAGAAATAAATAGGGGTGCAGTGTTGCCAAAAGGCGGGCTGTATCTCTACTTTATAGCAATGAAGACCATCCCCATAGAATAACTTTCCCTTAAGTCAAGCTCAATTTTATAAAAGCACTCTAAAAAATCCGCAGAATTTTGTAAATTGCTGCGAAATGGCGCTGCCACGTTCAACCCCTCTGTTTTAGCAGCTCCCGAAAGAACATCTTGCCTAGCCCGCTGGCGTAGATGTATTACTTGTTTTTATAATTTGTGTCCCGTATGAAATTCTTTCTGACTTTACTGTTTGTTAGTTGTTGTCTGTTGGCGATGGCTCAACCTTATTCTGCGCCTGTACAACGCGCTGGTGCCCGCACCAACTTGGCGCCTTTTTATCATGGGGTTGCTTCTGGCGATCCTCTAAGTGATGCCGTCATCATTTGGACACGTGTGACTACAACCGATACTGCTGCTCTAGTGCATTGGCGGATGGCAACGGATACCAGTATGGTTAACATAGTGGATACGGGAAGTGTTCTGACCAGCAATGCCATCGATTATACGGTAAAAGTAGACGTACAAGGGCTACAACCCAACCAGTTTTATTATTATGAATTTGAATACCAAGGACAGACGTCGGTAATTGGGCGAACAAAAACCGCTCCTTTGGGTGATGTAGACAGCTTGCGTTTTGCCGTAGTGTCCTGCGCTTCTTATTCAGCGGGTTACTTCAATGTATACGATAGAATACGCGAGCGCAATGATATTGCTGCGGTGTTGCATCTAGGCGATTATTATTACGAATATGGAAACAACAGCAACAACCTGCGCCAGTACCAGCCAATAACAGAAATCACCAAACTAAGCGATTACCGCATGCGCTTGTCGCATTATCGTTTGGATGCTTCGTTAATGCGTATTCATCAACAATATCCTTTTATTTGTGTTTGGGACGACCACGAAACCGCCAATAATTCTTGGGTAGGAGGTGCCGACAACCACGACGCCAGCGAGGGAAACTGGTTCAACCGAAAAGCGGAGGCCATCAAAGCGTATTACGAATGGATGCCTGTGCGCATGCCTGCTCCAGCAGTTGACTCGCAGCGCATCTACCGCAAATTTCGTTATGGTAATCTAATGGAATTGCAC
>CAYUZF010000159.1:4814-7445 GCA_964449615.1 uncultured Aureispira sp. | reverse complement strand
GTCAACGGCTCAATGGCAAGTAATTGGGCAACAAGTAATGATGGCACCTTTTGATGTCAATCCTTTGCCTTTTGGCCAGCAATACGGCAACAGCGACCAATGGGATGCTTATGCAACGGAGCGGACTAGTTTTTACGACAGTATCTTTGCGAATAGTATAGAAAATGTAGTGGTTTTGACGGGCGATATACACACCTCTTGGGCCAACGATTTGCCAACGCCCTCGTACAATCCAAATACGGGTTCGGGCTCGGCAGGGGTAGAATTTGTGGTGACCAGTGTAACCTCACCAGGCTTGCCCGCCGCACAAACGATTGGCGTAGCCTTGTTGCGCCAGCTCAACGACCACATGAAATACATCGACCTGAGTTCTAGGGGCTACTACATTTTGGATGTTAATAAAAACCGTGCGCAGGCCGACTGGTTCTTTGTTGACCGTGTCGATCAAGTATCGCCGAATGAAATTTACGAGACTTCTTGGAAAACGGACGATTTGAGTCGGCACTTGACTCCAGCGCCCAGCGCAGCGTTGCCCAGTAGCCACCAAATAGGCATTCCCGCCCCCATGTGGCCGCGCACCATACTTACACCGACCCAGCAAATCAGAGAAATGGACGATGTGTTGTTGAGTGTATATCCCAATCCGTTCAACGAACAACTAACGCTGCAATACACCTTGACCGAGGAAGGGCCTGTTAATGTATACTTGTTGGATGCTTTGGGAAGAAACTTAGCGAGTCAACGCTTGGGCACCGTACCTGCAGGCCTGCAACGCGCTAGCCTAACTTGGCGCAATTTGACCGCAGGAACCTACATTCTAGTAGTAGAATTAAATGGTCAAAAACAACAGCGAATTTTAGTGAAGCGGTAACCAACTATTTTTGTCTGCTGTGCGGCTCATCGAGCGCCGAGGTGCAGCCAGCACACAAAAATAACATTTAGCCGCCAAAGGTTTGCACCCAATACCCATCTACATACCCCACACCGATGTAAACATAAGAGGGATTGAGCAAATTGACCCGGTGGCCTTTGCTTTTGATCCAACCCTGTACCACCGATCTAGGCGAAGTATGTCCCAGCGCAATGTTTTCTGCCCAAGCAAACCAGCGCGTTGTTGAAAAGCGCTCCAACCGTTCGCTAAAGGAGCCAACGCGTTTTTTATAACCGTCCTCATCATCGTGGGAATCGTGCTTAAAATAGTCGTCTACGGCCATATCTTTGGCGTGGTAACGCGCCGCATGGGTCAAGTCGGGATGCACCACCAAGGGTTTCAAGCCACGGCGTTTGCGAATGGTATTGACCAATTCTACCACCTCTTTTTCCCACTGCTCATTGGACGAAGCGGCGCGCTCTTTTCCTGTGGGTAGTCCTTTGTAGGGTTGTGCCCAAAGTGCGGTTGTACCAAGTGTAAAACATAAAAAAAAGAAAACAAATCTTAGATATTGCATATTAATCAGCGTGCTTTTGTACAATTACTTACAACCCTAAGCAGGGTTCTTTGTTGGTTATGAAAAAGATATTGGTCATCCGTTTAAGTAGGAAAGTAGAACAGCATTGAACCGTATTAATAACAGCTATCAGAACGCTATCCCTTTCTATTTTACTAACTTTATGCCAGAATTTATAATCTATTGGTACAACACGGACAAAGTCTTCATCACCTATTCAGTTAGTTATGAAATATACACTTACTTTTCTATTTTGTTGTTGCTTATTGGCGCTACAAGCGCAAAGAGATGTCACGGTTATTGGTTATGTGTACGAAAGCAACAACCGAGGCTACCTCAATGGCGTAGAAGTGACCCTACAGGCAGCGGGACAGGAGCAAGTATACAGAGCGGTTACAGACTTGCAAGGCAAATTTGAACTCCAACTTCCCATTACCAAAAATCCCTATTTAGTAACGGCTAAGAAAACAGCCTTTAAGCCCGCCAGCATACAGCTCTCGACCAAGGGCAAACGCTCTGACGAAGGGGTATTTGCCAAAATAGAAATGACGCGCTTACCAGGATACCGCTTAGAAATGGCCATCACCGAACTGGTCGATGAAACCGATTCGACCCAACAGGCCTATGGCATACCCAATGTTAAGATAGAGGTGTACAACAACACCTTACAAAAGGAAATCCACAACGCAGTCAATACCTCCAAACACGCGATTGAGTTTTATTTAGAACAGGGAACCGAATATATCTTTTTGTTGCGAAAAGAAGGCTATTATACCAAACGCATGCGTGCCAACATCAACGTAAACGGCTGTTTGCTTTGTATGGAGGGATTTGGTGATGTGCGTCCTGGTGTGACCCCCAACTTGACCAAAGAAAATACAATGGGAACCTTACAGGCCAATGTAAAAATGCGGCAGTTGGTTTTAAATGAAATTACCGAGCTAAAAAATATTTACTACGATTTGGGCCGGGCAACCCTACGCCCAGAGGCCTACGATGAATTGAATACGCTGGTAAAATTGTTGTACGACAACCCACAAGTCGTCGTCGAAATAAGCGCCCACACCGATAGCCGAGGCAACAACAAAGACAATTTGGAGCTGTCACAGCGCCGCGCCAACTCTGTAGTGCAATACATCAAACAACGCGTCAAGCTCAAACCCAACCAAATCGTTGCGAAGGG
>CAYUZF010000159.1:0-4804 GCA_964449615.1 uncultured Aureispira sp. | reverse complement strand
CGCCCCGTCAATGCCTGTGTAGACGGCGTAGAATGCAGCGAAGAATCTCACCAGAAAAACCGCCGCACAGAGTTGATGGTCGTAGACATCAAGGCCGAAGATCCTGCCCAGGTGCGCTCCTTATCATCTATGATGCAAGAACGCAACTTTGATTTGATTTTAGAGGCCAATAACGCTGCTTACACGACAGGCAACGAAAAAGCACAAGAGCGCCCACACCGCGCCACGCCTTCCAAGCCACAAAGTATAGAACGTTCTTACTCAGGCTATAAAGTGCAATTGTTGGAACAAAAAGGCCAGCTTTCTACCGATCAATTTATCTTCTACGAATTTGACAACGTAACCATTGATTTACTATCAGATAACCGCTTTGTCTTTTTGGTTGGTAATTATGAAACAGAAAACGAAGCCCAAGCTGCCTTACAAAACCTCAAACGCACTTATCCAGAAGCAAGGATTGTACGTTACGAGGCTGGCTTGCGCCAAATTTAGAAATAGAGGGTGTAGGATGGAAAATAAAGCAGGTAGCAGTTTTTTAGAAAGGCATTGAGAAGGGTAGAGCTGGCCAACGAATTGCCTCCTTTAAAAAGTAACCGAATACGCACCGTTTTATTAAAACAAGACCATGAAACAACTTTTATTTGTACTCTCTATTGCGCTGCTTGGTTGTAGGGTAGTGGTAGAAACCACTAATAATATAAGCAACTACCCAACCGATTTGATGTATGTACAAGATATAACAGACCTCTACCAACATCCGCGAATCTTAGAGGCGAGAAGTAGACTAAAAGATACGGTTACGCCTTCAGGGTGGAAAATAGCATATTTGGTCAAAAAAGACTCGACGATGGAGGAGGACGTTTATATAAAAATCAGCAAAGACAATTTTGTAAATGTGCATAAGGTAGAACGCGTACTTCGGTATCGAAGCTATTTTATACCCGTGTATAGTCAGAAACTGAAGCGGGCATTGTATTAGAGCACGGTTGTGCCACCTCCTGTTCCGCTTTCACGTTTTTATCAAAAACAGCAGCAATAGACAACGCTACGTTTAACAGTGTTTTTGGTTTTAACAAAGACCGCAATATTGTGTTGCACTTTACCCACAATACAAGAGGCACCAACAACATTTATCAAATACAGGCAATTAACTTGGTAACCAATAAACGTTCGCTGTTGACGCTAGAGGGAACTTGCACGGGCGTGGAGAACTATTCTTGTATAGATGCCGTAATCTATCATTCCAATAAAGTAGAAGTTGTTGTAGCGTTGGACTATTTTGGAAACAAAAGCAAGCAATCGAGGCAGCGCCACTACTTAGCTATCTAAAAGAAGCAGAATTTTTTACAAATAAGAAGCATCAAACACCAGCGGCAAAATATCTTTCACGCGATCCACACAATAAATAGCCCCAGAATCCCCCTGCAAAATCAAGCGAATCGGCGTTTTGTGCCGCATCTCACTTTCGTACAACACCTGACGACAAGAGCCGCAAGGCGGTACAGGGCGGTCAATATCGCCTTTTGCGCTGGCAATAGTGATGGCTACCGCAACAACGGGCACGTCGGGGTATTGGGCGGCTGCCGAGAACAGCGCTACCCGCTCGCCGCAGAGCGTTACAGGATAGGCGGCATTTTCTTGGTTGCAACCGCGCACCGTAACACCATTGGCCAATAAAGCGGCAGCACCCACCTTAAAATTAGAGTAAGGCGCGTAGGCTACTTGGGCAGCCTGTTTGGCCTCGGCCAACAAGGCCGCGTCGGCAGTAGAGAGTTCACTAGAATTGGCGGCTTCTTGAAGCTCAACCTGAAAGGTAATTTTTTTCATGCCCGTTGTTTGGAGTAAAATAGTCGATGGGGAATTATGGTTTCTATGGTAGGAATCCTACATTTGTTGCCATCGCTTCTAAACGACCAACACAACAGTCGATGTGTATGGAGAGGCCATTGATCGTTTCAATTTTTAGAGCAGTGGCCAAAAGAAGAACAGCCAATAAACTTACAAAAGTTGAAGCGAAAAGCAACAAAAAACGCTACAAAAATGAATAAAATACTGTTAATAGGAGCGGGGCTCTCGGCAACTTCTCTAATTGATTACTTATTGGAACACGCGGAAACCCACAATTGGCAGCTCACGGTAGCCGACCAGTCGTTGGCTCTAGCACAGCAAAAAGTAGACAAGCACCCGAGGGGAAAAGCCGTTTCTTTTAATGCGTTGGATGCGAACGAGCGGTTGCCTTATCTAGAAAACGCCGATATGGTGGTGTCCATGTTGCCCGCACACCTGCACATACACGTTGCCAAAGATTGCCTCCGCTTGGGCAAAAACCTAGCTACTGCTTCCTATGTCTCACCCGAATTAAAGGCCTTACACGAAGAAGTAAAAGCCAAAAATCTGATTTTCTTAAATGAAATTGGGTTAGATCCAGGCATCGACCACATGTCGGCCATGCAAATGATCAACAACATCCGTGCAAAAGGCGGCGACATCCACGCGTTTTATTCCTATGCAGGTGGCTTGGTAGCACCAGAAAGCGACACCAATCCCTGGCATTACAAATTTACTTGGAACCCGCGCAACGTCGTTTTGGCAGGCAAGGGCATGTCTCAATATTTGTACGAACACCGTTACCGCCATACACCTTACCACCGCTTGTTCAGCAAGTCCGACCTAGTCTATATTCCCAACATGGGCTGGTACGATGCCTACCCCAACCGCACTTCGCTCAAATACCGCGGCTCTTATGGATTGGACGACATTCCAACCATTATGCGCGGCACCTTGCGCCACAAAGGTTTCTGCAAAGCTTGGGATTTATTGGTGCGCTTAGGCTTGACAGATGATACCTATAGGATGGCCTATTCGGATGATTTGACTTATCGCCAATGGTTGCGCAGTTACCTGCCACCCAATTTAGAACGCTCGGGCTACAGCACCATGCGGGGCCAGCTCGCCACCTTATTTGATCTTAATTTATCCGACGAAGCACTGGACAAATTGGAATGGTTGGGCTTGTTTTCTAAGGAGAAAATCCCATTGGATGAAGCGACTTCTGCACAGATTTTACAAGAATTGTTAGAACGTAAATGGAAGTTAGAAGCGGAGGATAAAGACATGATTCTAATGCAACACGAAGTAGAATACGAACTCACTGGGCAAAAGAAACGGCACGTCTCTACGTTGATTAATTACGGTAAAAACCGAGAGTACACCGCTATGGCAAAACTAGTCGGCTTGCCCCTCGCCATTGGCGTCAAAAATATTCTATTGGGCAATATTAAAAGCAAAGGCGTTTTAATTCCCATCACGCCCGAAATCTACGAACCTGTAATGGAAGAATTGGAAACACAAGGGGTCGTTTTTACTGAAATGGAAGTAGATTTAGAATCTTACAACGAGTATTTTTCAGAATTGCTGTAAGAACCCTTATTTTAGGCAATTGCCAAACTCAGTTTTTGACACTATTGCATTATAAAAAACTAGATTAAAAACAACGCTATAGATAATGAAAGAGGCTTATATAATAGATGGTATTCGTACACCGATTGGTAACTTTTGTGGGACATTGGCCCCCATCCGAACCGATGATTTAGGGGCACTTGTTATTCGAGAAGTAACCAATCGAAATCCCAATATTCCGCTGGAAGCTTACGACGATGTGATTATGGGTTGTGCCAACCAAGCAGGAGAGGACAACCGCAACGTAGCGCGTATGTGCAGCTTATTGGCAGGCTTGCCCTGGTCGGTGCCTGGCGAAACCGTTAATCGCCTTTGCTCCTCGGGCATGTCTGCAATTATCCACGCCAACCGCGCCATCAAAGCAGGGGACGGCGATTTATTTATTGCAGGGGGCGTAGAGAGCATGACGCGCGGGCCTTGGGTGATTTCCAAAGTATCCAAACCTTTTGGTCGAGACGCTGAAATGCACGATTCAAGCTTCGGATGGCGTTTTGTCAATCCCAAAATGAAGGAGTTGTACGGGGTAGATGGCATGGGCGTCACTGCTGAAAATCTGGCCGAGCTGTACAACATCAACCGCGCCGACCAAGACCAATTTGCTTATTGGTCGCAAATGAAAGCCGCCAAGGCGCGCGAAAATGGCCGTTTGGCCGAAGAGATTGTAGCGGTGTCTATTCCACAGCGTAAAAAAGACCCCATCATTTTCGATCAAGATGAGTTCATCAAACCCAATACTTCTTTGGAAGTGTTGGGAAAGCTGAGAACCGCGTTTAAAAAAGAAGGCGGAACGGTAACAGCGGGCAACGCCTCTGGCCTCAACGACGGAGCCGCCGCTACCATTATTGCCTCCGAGGATGCCGTAAAAAAATACGACCTAAAACCCCTAGCTAGAATTGTAGCATCTGCAGTGGTCGGTGTAGAGCCGCGCATCATGGGTATCGGGCCAGTCAAAGCCTCTCAAAAAGCCTTGGAAAAAGCGGGCTTAAGCTTGGAAGACATGGATGTGATAGAGCTAAACGAAGCATTTGCTGCGCAGAGTTTGGCCTGTACCCGCGAGTTGGGCTTGGCAGACGACGATCCACGCATTAATCCCAACGGCGGCGCAATTGCCATCGGACACCCCTTGGGCGTTACAGGGACGCGGATCATGCACTCGGCTGCTTTAGAATTGCAAAAAACAAGCAAGCGTTATGCGTTGATTGCTATGTGTGTAGGTGTAGGGCAAGGCTATGCCACTATTATTGAGAAGGCTTAGAAAAAGCAGTTAAATTGGCTTTTACAGAAATATTAAGTACATTGTAACAAAAGAAAGCGGGTATTTTTACAGAGGATTTTTAGTGCGGTT
>CAYUZF010000158.1:11037-12343 GCA_964449615.1 uncultured Aureispira sp. | reverse complement strand
TCGGGAAAAAAGGCTCGCTTAAAAATGGTTGATTATTTTTGTTACACTGTATTTAGTGCGTTTTTAGGGTACCGTACTCCGCTCCTAGATCTACCTCTATTTCGTATTGTATTAGTTGGCTGTTGCCCAACAACAAAAGAAAGGCTGCCCTTATTATTAAATTTGTTTTTCATTACTTTTACAAGTTACTTAATAACTATTGGCATAAAGCTACATCACCTCTACAAATCACCGAATAACTGCCGCGAAGCGCTCGCTTTCTCACTCTGTTGAATAGTGGTGGTAACAAACGTTTTTGAGAGTCAAAGCATTGGTAATTGCTATAAATTGTTGGTTGACTCAATAAATGTCTTGCTGACCGCACTCTGTATGCTTATACAATTAAGACGCGGTGCTCCTCAAACATTTGCCGTACGATTGCTGTTGATAAAAAGGCTTTTCCTCTATTTGATTCACTCTAAAACACGTCCTGTGGAACTACCCTTTAATCTTCGCAAATCAGAAGTCGTAGACGCGCTACGTTTAGCCTTGCAATCAGCGGCTGCCGCTATGGGAGCTTATGGTGTTATGCGCTATTTTGATTTGCCTGAAACTTTTGTGGCCGTTTTGTCGGCGGTATTGGTGGTAGGCCCGAGTATTGGCAATACATTTAGCGAAGCACAGGGGCGTATTGTCTCGACCATTGTAGGGGGTGCCATTGGTTTTGCGTTGGTTACGTTGCTGCCATGGGGGGTGGGTACGGCGATTTCGTTGGGTATTTGCATGTTTGTAATCAATATGGTGGCGGGTTTTAAACCGAGTTGGCGCTACGGCGTGGTGGCGGCGGTAGCCATTGCATTGGGCTCCGAAAGTGAGGCGCTGGCCATCACCATCGACCGCTTGACGGGGATTGGGATTGGTGTAGGCGTTGGTATTTTTGTGGCTCTGAGTGTCCTGCCTGACAAAGCGGAAAGCCGTGCAAAGCGCTATCTAAGACGCGCTTTGCGCAATGCCAGCGAACGTTTTGAAATTGCGGTAGAAAATACCCGCATTGCTCGCAAAGAACAGAAAAAAGCAGAAGAAACGGCGGATAATTTTTACAACAATCTAAGTTATGCTAAGGGATCAGCAAAAGCCATTAAATTTAACAAAGACAAAAACAATATTTTACAACAAATAGAAAACGCCGAAAAACTCTACCATTCCATTCTCATTGTACACCGCGTAGCCGACCGATCCGATGAAGGGGTAAGCGACAGCAAAGCGGGCATTGAAGAAACGGCCGAAGAGGTGCGCCAAAAGGCTTGCGCTATTATTGAACAGCTGG
>CAYUZF010000158.1:10807-11027 GCA_964449615.1 uncultured Aureispira sp. | reverse complement strand
AAAAGAATTGGCCGACGATATTGATTTGGAGCAATTTTCAGAACTAGTGACCACAACCAAAAAGAACATCAACACCGATGCCTCGGACAAACACCTCAATATGCAACGGCATACCTTTATTTTTGGCCTGACGGAAATTGAAGAGAGCCTCCAGAATTTGCTGGCTTGTATGCGAGAAGAACGCCGTAAAAATTAATGCAGTTTTAAAAAATTTGCCCTG
>CAYUZF010000158.1:0-10797 GCA_964449615.1 uncultured Aureispira sp. | reverse complement strand
CGATTCTACCCTCCCAGTTGATTGCATCAAAAATACCTTCGAACGAGCGTTGCCCTTTACAGGATTCATTGATTTTTATAGCTATGCCAATGGTTTTGCTAGCGATCAACGCGTTTAAAGTGTCCGTTTAGAAAGTGCTTTTTTATGTTCTCAAAGCTGGTGCAATATATTCTTGTAGGGTTGATTTGTAATGTACTAGTTATATCTCGTACAATTTTTTTTGCTCTTTATAGAACAATTACCTACCCTCAAACGCTAATTCATAAAGGTTTTAATTGCCTTTTTAGGAATAAGCAGGGCGTATTTTCTTACGACAAATGAATTGTTTTATCTTTGTGTTTTAAAAAAGTGCTATACGGTATTTTCCCTAAAATATAGTTGCTTTTATTTTAACGCTTCAAGAAAACCTGTTCGCCTACCACTTTGGAGGTTAACAGGTTTTTATACTTTTTGGTATGAATAACATTAATAACACACCGTTAATAGTTGCATTGTTGGTAATTCTCTTTTCTGGATGGATGCACTCTTGTGCTACCAATAAGGGCAACAAATTGTCGTGGCGCAAACGTGCCCAACAAGCGGAAGCATTGGAGCGCAGCGGAGATTTTGAAGAAGCGGCGTTGCTTTACAAGGGTATATATGAAGAAAAACCCGAAAAATTGGAGTATTTGTATAGGGCGGGAGTTTGTTTCTTAGAATACCGAGACTATCAAAATGCAGCGGCGGCTTTCGAGCCACTTCAAAAAGAAATAGAAAATCCAAAATACGATAAACCTGCCTATAAATATGCGTTGGCGCTCAAACAAATGGGACAGCCGCAAGCGGCCAAAGAAGTCTTTAATGATTTTTTGGTGCGCTATCAAGGGGCGGATAAGGAAGAATACCGTTTAATTATTGAGAATGAAATAAAGGGCTGCAACTATGCCCTCAAAGCACGCAACTACACCAACCCCGCTGTGCGTATAGAACACTTAAGCGCTAAAATTAACAGTGAAAAAGTAGAATTTGCCCCTATTCCTTTTGCCAACGATGTGCTTTATTTTTCTTCAACGGTCTCTGGAGTTGCGCAAATTTATCGCACGGTCAAACAGGACGGCGACTGGGCTTTACCGCAACTGCCCAGTATTTTTGTGGATAAAATGGAGCGTACCCATTTTGGCAACGGTACCTTTACGGCTGATGGACAGCGGTTTTATTTTACCCAATGCGATATAGAAGCGGGCAAGCCACAATGTGCTATTTATTTGATGGAGAATTTGGGTGGTGGCGAATGGGCCGACCCTGTTTTACTACCCGATTACATCAACCCTGCTGCGACCAATACCACCCACCCTTTGGTGGTAGATTTGGGGGATCAAGAAGTGCTTTATTTTTCTTCTAACCGCACAGGAGGGCGCGGTGGTTTGGATTTGTGGTACAGCACGCGTCCTAAAGAAGGCGGTATTGATAATTTCACGCTGCCCAAAAACTTGGGACGCAACATTAACAGTGTGGGCGACGAAATTAGTCCATTTTACCACCAAGCTACTGGAACGCTGTATTTTAGTTCTAATGGACGTGTGAGTGCAGGGGGCTTGGATATTTTCAAATCTAAAGGCCAAAAATTGCAATGGGAAGTGGCGCAAAATCTCGGCTTTCCCATCAATTCCTCCGCAGATGATTTGTATTATACGGTCAGTGAGGCGCACGGTGGGGGGTACTTGGTTTCCAATCGACCTTTTCCACCTGCCCGCATTACGACGACCGATGACGATATTTTTTATTTTGGCATAGAGGCCATAGAACTGGAATGGCTGCTCACGGTGCACGCTGCCGAAGACGATACGCAAACCCCTTTAGAAGCGATTAATATGCAGTTGTTCCAGCGCGCCAAAGACGGAACAGAAGAGCTGATCGAGGAACGTTTGCTAACAACAGGCAATTTAAAATTAGAAGACCTTACCCCCAATACGCGCTATTTGTTGCTGATTAATAAAGCTGATTTTGAACCCTACAGTTATGAATTTGAAACAGGCGCTGTCTCTAAGCAAATGGCCACTACCCTTGCCTTGCAGCCGCGCCAAATTGCGGGCACATTACCCGCTGTTGATCCCCAATTGATTCGCTACTACCTTATGCCTCCTCAATACAACAGCAATGCGCGCGCTTACCAGCTTCCTATAGACCCTATAGACCCCGAAACAGGTATTGCTTATGAGGGAGATACCTTAAAAATATTCTTCGAATTGGATGCCATTGCGGGTTTGGGCGATCAACGCCGTTTGTATTACGATGCGAATGGGCAACCGCAGCCCTACCACGCCCCCATCATTGCGCCCGACAATCCTCAAGAGGATTTTCCTGAGGTGCCTGGTCCTTACGCGCCAAGCGCCATTGCTCCTGATGATGTGGTGTATAAAATTCAAGTGTCTGCGGTGCGCAATTTTAAACCGTACAAATACGAGCAGCTCAAAGAAATTGGCCGTTTGACAACAGAAGAAATTGAGGGCGGTTTGCAACGTATATTGGTCATCAATAAGGAGGATTATATCGACGACATTGAGGGGTACAAACGCAAATCAGATGCCTTAAATGCGCTTTCTTATGTCCTCAATAATTCTAGTTTTAAATACGCTTTTGTGATTAAATACGCCAACGGAAAACGGGTAGGAGAAGGTTTTAGAGGTTGGAACGAAGCGGAAGGATTAGAAACAGATACGAAACCTGATGGTCGTATTAGCGAAGAGGCTTACGAGGGTTTTTAGAACTTTTTATTAGGTTTTTTTTGTGTAAAAAAAAACCATTCTGCTCCAACAGTTGGAAGCAGAATGGTTAATAATTTATGGTAGAGCGCACTAGGCACCAATTACCAACTCTTTTGGAAGGGATTAAGCGTCTGCCTTTTCCTTTTTTCCTTTTTTGGTAGCGGGAGCAGCGGTTTCTTCTGCTTCTACGACTTCCTCTACAATTTCTTCGCCTGATAATTTAGCGCGGATTTTCGTTTCGATCTCTTCGGCTACTTCAGGGTTATCCAACATGAATTGCTTGGCAGCTTCACGCCCTTGTGCGATTTTTCCATCGCCATAGCCGTACCAAGCACCGCTTTTGCTCAAGATATCGAACTCTGTCCCCAAGTCTACAATCTCGCCACTCTTCGAAATTCCTTCGCCGTACATAATATCAAACTCCGCAATCTGGAATGGAGGTGCCAATTTGTTCTTGACGACTTTCACTTTTACGTGGTTCCCTACTACTTTTCCTTCGCGGTCTTTGATGGCACCACCAGAGCGGCGAATATCTAGTCTTTGAGAAGCGTAGAATTTAAGGGCATTACCCCCTGTAGTCGTTTCGGGGTTCCCGAACATAACACCGATTTTCTCCCGCAATTGGTTGATAAAAATACAGCAGCAGTTGGTTTTGCTAATTGCAGAAGTCAATTTACGCATCGCTTGAGACATCAAACGCGCTTGTAAGCCCATTTTTGAATCTCCCATCTCCCCTTCGATCTCACTGCGGGGTACCAATGCCGCAACAGAATCGACTACTAAGATATCAATGGCACCCGAGCGGATCAAACCTTCGGCAATCTCCAACGCTTGCTCACCGTAGTCGGGTTGTGCAAAAATAAGTTCGTCCACATCAATCCCCAGTGACTCTGCATAAAAGCGGTCAAAAGCATGTTCTGCATCTACAAAAGCGGCAATTCCACCTCCTTTTTGGCACTGTGCAATTGCATGCAACGCAATGGTTGTTTTTCCTGAAGATTCTGGACCGTAAATTTCAATGACGCGGCCTTTTGGAAAACCGTTGGTTCCTAGGGCAACATCTAAGGCAACAGAACCTGTAGAAATTGTTTCAATTTTTTCTACGACTTGGTCCCCTAAGCGCATTACAGCACCTTTACCGTACGTTTTTTTCAGGCGATCTAAAGTAGTTTGTAGCGCCTTTAATTTGTTGTCATTTCCAGTTGTGCTCTTTTTGGCCATTCTGTTTCTAGTTTAAATGATTTACATTTACGTGATTCCCGTAAGGATGTCCTACAACATTTTGTTTTAAACGGGTTCTTTGTCAAGTGGAGTACAAATATACGCGAATCTTGAACGTCTTGCAAGTTTTTTAAACAAAAAATTACCACCTTTTGCAAAAAAATGTTTCTACAGCTTGTTTGAACGTTTGCGCAAATGAATGTTTTTGTTTCTACTCTTCGTTTAGAACTTTTAGGTTTCAGAACGAGCAGTTTTAAGGGGTATACTGTCTATCGTCGAAAAATGTTTGGTTTTTGGGCAACTATTTGAAAAAATTATCGTCCTATTCTTGTTTGAGGCGGTATATTTACGGTAGTTCTACTTGAGCCGCGCTATAATCTAATGGCTTCAAACAACTTTTTGCCACAAAACAGCATCTACCATAGATAAGGAGTTGTTCCGATACACCATCTAATCTAAACGATCTAATGAATCAATTTATCTTCGCTACCCCTCAACGCTCTTTCCACCACCTTCTAGGGCGTTTTACTCCAATTTTCTTGCTCCTGTTGCCGCTTTGGCTGGGCTTGTCGGGCTGCGACGAGCAACAACGTGCGCGCCTAACGGTAACGCCTAGTGCTTATGGAAAAGTAGATAATATTATGGTAATCGCTGACCAATATACTTGGACAACAACGATCGGCGATACCTTCCGCAATTCATTTGATGCGCTTTATCCCGTAACGCCACAGCCAGAATCCCTTTACGATTTGCGCTACAAAACACCTAAAGAATTTAAGGACGGACAAATTTTCAAGACCTTTCGATCTATTGTAATAATGGGAGTGTTAGACGATGAAAACGATGGGGCAACCACCTTGATTAAGCAGGCGCTTGGGGAAAAGAACGTCAAGCGGGCTTACGCGGATCCCAATTATAATTTGGCGATTCATCGCAACCGTTGGGCACAGGGCCAGACGGTGGTGTATTGGTTTGCACCAACGCGCTCTGCTCTGTTGGAGACGGTAGCGCAAGACTACCAACGCGTGATGGATCAGATTAATCAAGCCGACACCAAGCGCTATATTGAGCAGTTGTATGCAGGGGGGCAAAACGTCAACGCCAGCAAAGCGGTGTTGGATCTATTCGACGCAAGTCTTAAAATTCCCCGCGATTACGCAATTGCCAATGTAGACAGCGTTTCGATGTGGTTGCGCAAGGAAACCGATAAGACAAGCAGCAGTATTTTTATCTACAGTCTGCCCCTCTCCGACTCTACCCAACCCAACCCAGAACGCCACAAATACATTCGCAACAAACTGACCAAACAGTACTTTTCGACCCACATTGAGGATTCTTACATGCAAATCGACGACCGCTATTTGCCTATTTACTATCAAAATATGACTTTCGGCGGCAAACCCACCTTACAGGCGCGGGGTCTGTGGGGCATGGTCAACGATTTTATGGGCGGTTCTTTTGTCTCTTATATGATTTTGGACGAAGCCAATAAACGGGTGCTATTTTTGGATGGTTTTGTTCATGCACCTGGACAAAAAAAGCGTCCATGGATGCGGCGCTTGGATATGATTTTTTCTACCCTAGCGATACAGTAAGGGGTGTTTATTCGTGTAGCAATCTTAGATTCCTTTGTTGTTTTCCAATTGGAGCAACCCTTGCTCCGCCAATCCATAAGGATAATTGAGGTGTTGGATTAAGTTGGTGCCGCCTACAAACTGGTTGTTACGAATGATAATAGGCGCTTCAAAGTAAGCGTCGTCAAAGTCGGTAAAGCCTTGAATGTTGTTGTATTCTATACAACAAGGTACTTGGTTGTGCCCCGAAGCGGAAAGGTGGACGTCCCCTAAAATAGTACATTGCCGTAGGATTAGACCTTGAAAAAAGTAATTTCCTAATAAGACGAGTTGATCCATCGTACAGGCAGTAATAACAATTGGATGCGGACAGGGTTCCGAGACCAACGTCAGGCGCTCTATAATGCAATGGCTAATTTCGATGGGCGCTTGCGTGTACCCGTTTAATTGGAGTTGTTCCAAGTATTGTTGATACAAGTGCATGGTTTCAATTTTGAGAAAGGGCTGGTAAGAATCGTTTGCCGCTCGGGTCTGCTATTCTAACAATTGGGGCGTAGTCCAATAAAAAATAGCGTTGGCGCAGCCGTTCGGAGATTGCCAATTGTTGTCTACGTCAAAATACACGCTGTTGCGGTACTGCTTTTTATACTGAATGTAAGTGGTTTAAAATAGGAACGCCATTTTTTCTTCATAGGATTGCTTATTCTATTATAGCTATAATAGGGTCTTAATACATGCCCGACAAATCTTCAAAGGAAACTGCTGTTGAAAGCGGTTAACGGGTCGCTTCTTTTAAGATCAATTCTTTAAAATAACATTGTATAACAAAAGGAGGCTTGGAAAAACCTTGTAAAACGACCAGCTCCAATCCATAGTCTACTTCCAATTCACAGCAATCCAAACGGCTGATCTCCCACGCTCCTAGTGCCAGCATGTTTCCCTCTATTGACAGAAGACTGACGCCCTGAAAGACAGAGGTTTGATAACGATAGTCCTGCTTTTCATCTTCGTAAAAAGCTACAGTCAGTTCCAATATTTCATCTGTGCTGTCTATAGCAAGACGTTCTAATGGAGCATCGTGAAAAACCAGCTGATTCAATAGGGTTTTAGGAGTAGGCATAACCAAGCTTATTTTAGGCGTTTTACTCCTAAATCCTCCAAGATGGCAAGTACTTCTGCCCCTCGCTCGATGCACTCAAAAGTGGGAAAAACTCTTGTTTTTAAATTCTGATAATCGTGAGTTTGAAAAACGGGTGTACCCGTTGTAAAAAAATGTAAGGTGGTGGTACCGTTGGGCTGCGGGGTCGCTTCTACATAGCGAATGCTTGTAAGGGGCAAAGCGTATTGCTTGTGTTTGCCCAGGTCGTAAATAATGGACTCTTCTGTGATGCGGTAGACCATCCCATTCTTGTAAATCCATTTGATCACATCGGGAAACACCAACACCAAAAGCCACAGCCCTCCAAAAAAGCCGCTCCACTCCCAATCGCCCTGTTCTACAAACAAGAAGCCACTTATACCGACCAATATAGTTGCCAGCAGCCAAGCCCACAAATACGGGATATGAATAAAACCACCCGCCAACAAGGTAAATCGGAAACGCGGTTTGGGATATCCCTCCCACAACGGAACAGCGCCCGTAGCCGTTTGAGAAAGCGTAGATGGAGGAATATTTGCCGTATTCATAAGCCAGCTTTTAAGCGTGCCTGGTTGCAAGCTGTTCTAACAAACAATAATTTAGAGTACTTTTTGCATTGCGGTCTCAATCGCTCCGAAGCGTAGCCGCTTATTCTTTTCGGCTTGTACTCTTTTCTATAAACAATCTATTAAAAGCCTCTGTTTTAACCAAATAAGTTCTGCACAAATCTACATTACTCCGTTTTTTTCTGCTTTCTTTTACAAAATTTCCCCTTTATGGATGCAACAACTTGGTGGCAAAGCAGCCCCAAAGAAGCCGTAGCCCTACAACGACAATTGCGCCAGCAAATACAATTGTCCTCCCTTAACTTGCATACAGTACAGTATATTGCAGGGGCGGATGTGTCTTTCGACAAAGGTTCCAATTGGGTATCGGCGGGCTTGGTGCTGCTGGATTGGGCAACGTTGCAACCTGTTTTGGTTAGTTTGGTGCAGGTGGAAATCAACTTTCCTTATATCCCAGGGCTGTTGTCCTTTCGGGAAATACCTGCGCTCTGGCAGGCGTGGGAGCAATTGCCCGTAAAACCGCAGCTGGTGATGGTCGACGGGCATGGCATTGCGCACCCAAGACGCTTGGGCATTGCAACCCACTTTGGCCTTTTGGCCAACTGCCCTACGCTGGGTTGCGCCAAAAAAATATTGGTAGGCCAGGTCGATGCCGAATTGCCCGAGGAACAGGGCGCGGCGGTTCCCTTAATTCATTATCAGAAAAAAAACAACCAACAAGAACAAGTGGCGTGGGTCTTGCGCAGTCGGACGGGCGTGCAACCCGTGTACGTCTCGCCTGGGCACCTGTTGGATCTAAAGAGCGCGTTGGCGGTAGGGCGGCACTGTTTGGGGCGGTACAAATTGTTGCAGCCTACGCAGCAGGCACACTGGGCGGTCAATTTGTTGCGCAAAGGCGAAGCGGATACGGGAGTGACTTGGCTGTGATGCTTCTACGCCTCCTTTTTGTCTCCCTTGCTGTCGATTAATACTTGTTTTACTTTTTCGTAATCTTGTTTGAGTAAACTCTTAGGATTCAAGAAATTGCGCTTTAAAACTTTATCTAAAATCAAGGTAGAATAAACAGGATAGGTTAGCGGATTGATGCGAAATTTCTTTTTGGTAAGCAGGTGTAGGCTGTTGCGCGCCGAGTATACTTGGCAATTGTACTTTTTAGCAATTTCTTTTAATGCTTGTTGGGAAAACAATGCGATGTGCTGTCCAATTTCAGGCGAGACATACCACCAATCTTCAGCGCTTTTAAAGTCAATGTCGGGCTGCAATTCTGTGCTAAACAGAATAGAATCCGAATAGCGAAACATGGTTTCGATCTCACTCAAAGGATCTTCTAAATGTTCAAATACTTCAAAAGCCGTGAGCAAATCAAACTTTTTACCAGTGGCTACCCCTTCGTCCTCTATGTCAAAATGAGCAGAAAAAAGGTTGTCGCAGTACTTGTCTTCGCGGTAAAAATCGAAGCCACGGTCACGCATCAAGCGCACGAACATGCCATATCCCCCTCCATAATCCAAAAAAGAAGCTTTTCTATGGTAACTGCCTCGAATAAGTTTGCCCGTCACCTCCGCAAAAAAGATATTTCTAGTTACATAGCCCAAGTCCAAATCTGTAATCGCCTCTACATATGATTCTTCTAACCAATGCGGTTGCTCGGTTTGTATAAATTGGCAGTGGGTACATTGATAGTAGTGTACGGCGTATTTAAACAATACCGTTGCTTGGAATACTTCTTTGGTAGCACTGTTACAAATCTTACAGTTGTTCATCGTATACTGAATTGTTTGCTGCTAATCTACAGTTTTAGAGGCGCTTTTTGTTGATCTATTGGGGTTTTTCTTAGTAGTAGCCTACTATTCCCTCCTAATCCTCTCCCCACTTCACCTTCCCCTTTGCAAATTGCTCTGAAATTGTACGCCCAAAAGGCGCATAATTCCCTGCTTGCCATTGGCCATTTTTATACAGCAAACTAAAATAAGCGTAGGCCTCGCCATCGGCGCCTATAGAGCAATAAAATCGATCTTGTTCTTGAGGCGTATAGTCAAAGTCGAAACAATGACGGCGGTTCATTTCCTCAATAACAGCAGCGCGGTTCAGTTGTGCGCCAAGTTGCGCACTAGGACCCAGAATTTTTCCCATCTTATTGGTGGGTTTGGAGCCGATGTAGTGGTCGAGCGTCCAAATGTATTTGGCCGTCTCTGATGGCTTGTCGCTAGTTTGGCAAGAACAGAAAAACAATTTTTTATTGGAGTTGCACATAGCAGTAGGTAGTTTTGATTTTGATTGGTAAAATTAGATGCTTCGAGTTGTTTCTTGGGCGTGGCAGTTGGCCTAATGTTGTTTATTTGCAGCGGGCTTATTTTCTTAATTTGTTGTTACTCAAACCACAAGACATGGGTAATATAAAATTAAAGTACACCAAGCAAACTTTCTTTTGTTTTTTAGTTGGTTTATAATACATTTACTCAATGAAATAATTGGTGTCTTTCAACACATCATAAAACTTATTATTTACTAATTTATTTCACGGCTTGCCTTCCCCCTGTATAAAGCTATTTGAAATTTTATAAAAATTTTCAAATACGCACAATGCTTTTATTCCTTTATGCCTCCCCTTTTATACTTTGCAGTTTACTTTTTTACTATTATTGGGTAAAACGTTTAGCTTCCCTCAGTTGGAAAGAAGCCCAGACGCTAGAAAAACAACCCCACCAATACGACGGTTGGGAGCGGCAAGTTGGTCAATCTGGACGTATTTGGTTGTTTAGTGGTCCTGCAGGAGCACAATTGCAAAACTTATACGAAGACTTAGTGCATTTACCCATGCAGTTTTTTAGGGTTTCCAAACTGTTTTTTGTAACGCTTCCATCTCTGCAAATGCGGCTGCTTTTTCATGCGTTGTTACCCCCCGTAAGGCTTGGACGCCTGCCATTAGCGATGCTTCTATTTTTGACCTCCTCACCCACAGCGTTCTAATGCTCGTCTGTACCCTGTCCGAGGACGGGCAAACCTTAGAACTTGCGGTTCCTAAAGAATTGCCCCTAGAAACAATGGCAGGCTATAAACCTGCGGGCTTGGTGTTGCGGTTAGATATTGATACGCGCAGCATTGTTTTTGCTCATTGGAATGGTCAAGACCTCCTGCACGACAACGACTTGATCGCTTGTTTTGTAGTCTTGCTAATCATCGGTTGGGGGCACCCACAATCTCATATTTTGTCTGAAAAATCGGCGAGAGAAATTGCAAAAAAAGAAGTGCGGATCTTAGAGCCTTCTAGCCGTTATGTCCTTCCGCTGCATCAAGGTTTGTTGTACAGTTCTATTAGTCCAATTGATGAAGCGGATCATTTTTTTAGCTCCCAAGTAGTTCGCCAATCCATGATTGATTCCGCCTTTTTTCCCATCCCACACCATTTGGATCGACGAAAAGTACAGTTTCGATACTTCAATTTTTTGTACCGCGCCCGAATGATTCTTATACAACAAGTGGCTAAATACCAATTGGATATTAAGTAGTCCCTCAACTAAAGCGTAGCGCTCATGAACGAAGGGAACTAAAAG
>CAYUZF010000157.1:0-12457 GCA_964449615.1 uncultured Aureispira sp. | reverse complement strand
ATGGCGCAGGGCTTGCGGCTATCGGGGCGACAATATGCCCAAGCACTGGATTTTAAATATGCTTACAGCGACTATTACCACCAATTTCTATCTTCATACGATTTGTGGCTCCCCCCTGTTTGTGGTTTTGGAGCCTTTGGCCACCAGCGTGCAGGCATTCCCTTTGTCATCAATGGCAAAAGCGTTCCCTACACGCGCGCCATCGCTTCCTTTAATTTTAACAGCGCGCTCTCTGGCCACCCCATCGCAGTCATTCCCATCGGCACTACGCCTGAGGGATTGCCTTTGGGGATACAGCTGCATGCAAAACGTTGGGACGACCACCGTCTTTTGCAAATTGCCCAAGCACTGGAAACCTTAGCAGCGCCGTATTGCAGCGCCGAGCTGGCCGTTTCTACTTCCGAAAAAAAATAGTTGAAATGACACCTTCTATGACAGCCTTAACCGCTGTTTTTTAGTTTAGTGTTTTTTTTCTCTTTTTCTATTATTAATATGCATACCTGATAATAAACAACTTATAGCAGCCCCATTCTAAAAAAACTCTGTTATTTTTTTTATAAAAATCTGAGTAGTTGACCCTAAAATTACACCCCACAGATAAACTATTAAAGCATGAAATCGTTATAATAAGCAAAGGACACCTAAATACTATTGCCTCCTTTTAAAAGAGGCGTTTTCCCAAGTTAACTTCCCAACATATGAAATCTATTCTTTTAATTTTGGTAGCTTGTAGTTTGCTCTTCATGAGCAACGGCTCCAAATCCAGCAGCCTTTACGATTACGAAGTAAAAGATATTATCGGCAACGACGTTTCCCTATCTCGTTACAAAGGAAAAGTAGTTTTAATTGTCAATGTCGCTTCCAAATGCGGCTTCACCAACCAATACGCTGATTTACAAGCTTTGTACGAAGAATACCAAGATGAGGACTTTGTCATCTTGGGTTTTCCTGCCAACAATTTTCTAAATCAAGAGCCAGGTAGCAACGAAGAAATCAACCGTTTTTGTACCAGCAAATTCGGCGTTACCTTCCCAATGTTTTCTAAGATTTCTGTCAAGGGCAAAGATAAGCACCCTTTGTATGAGTACTTGACTTCCAAGAAGCTCAACGGCCGCAAAAATGCGCCTGTCAACTGGAATTTTCAGAAATATTTGGTGGATAGAAAAGGAAAAGTACGCCATGTTTTCCAACCGATGGAACGGGTCAAAAACAAAAAAATACAGCGCTTAATTCGCCAGCAAGTACGCGGTGTTTAGAAGGCTTAGAACAATAAAGAGGTGATCAATATGGAGATTGATAAAACAAGTAGTCCTTTCCGAGTGGTCTCGGAAAGGACTTTTTTTGCTGGGCAACGCTCTTAGGCGCTTTGTTTGAGAATATGCGCGGGGGTATATTGCTCGGCAGGTTCTTTTTCTTGTAATTGCTTGAATTGAGCCTTGGTATTGGCAGCGTCTACGCGCAACAGCAAATCTTCGGGCATGTTAAAACTAATGGCAATTTTGCGCGCTAGGCTGGGGGTCAACGAACGGCTTCCATTGAGATATTTGTATAAATTAGACGCTTCTTGTCCCCATATTTTTGCCAATTGCTTTTTAGGCACTTTCGCAATATCTTTGTACAACTGCATGCCGCGTTTTATGAAGGTTCCTACCAGAGGTACTTCTTTTTGCTGGGCCCTATTGAGTTGCGCTATAATTTCTATTTCCAACAGGGATAATTCTTCTTCCAACTGCTGTTCTGTGCTGCGCTTTTCGTAGCGTTGCTTAAAATACGCTTGTCTTGCCTTGTGGTCATCTTTTGTCAATCTACTTGATCTGTTTAGCCCAATACGATCTTCTAAACCTTGATTTTCTAGCATAGTTTATTGTGTTTTAAGTTCTATCGGTATAAAAACCGCCGTATTAAATCTTTACCTCCTTTTGCTTCGATAAACATAATTGGCTGTTCCGTATCCGAGTAGAGCCTAGCGTTGTAGACCTTGTAGTATTGCTCTATCAACTTCTGTTCATCGTTCGGGTCCTCCTCGCCTATTTCAAGGAAAAGCAGTCCTCTGTTATAAGATATTCCTTTAATCGTACTCAAGTAGTAAGCGTAGGCAATTAAACAACCTGCTACACCATCGTATTCTTTTCCTCCATTAAAATTGTGGGGAGCCGTCTCGACCAAAAATAGATAGCATTCTGGAATTGGCGCAGCGTATACCGAGGTACGCAGTTGAAAAGAGGTACGCAGTTGAAAAACCATACACCCCTCCAACCTGGACGAATCGTTTAAATACAGACCGTAAGCGGTCCAATTTTTTATCTTATCGACCTGTTTTGCAAAATTAAAATACCAGCCGTCTTGTAAGGAGGGCAACTGCGCTTTGTTTATTTCAACAATTACAGCTTCTTCTAAACGTCTTGTTTGTTTGTTTTCTATTTTTACATTCATAACCCTACTTCTATACAACACCAAAGATACGACTTTAGTTTGTACATTTTGTATAATTTTAGTCTTTTTACCGTTTAGTTCTCTGTTCTTTTATCCAATGAGATGGGATGTATTATTAACTCAAGTATGACGGTTGATCGTTCCTTCTAACTTATCTTTGGCAGCATATTCGCTTTATCCATTTTATTTTATAATGGTTATCTACTAACTACACAATACTACAGTACTATGAAAATGATTTCGCTGTTCTTATTTTTATTCTGCTTGACAGGAGCGCCTTCTTCGGTGCATGATTTTACAATGGACAACATCGACGGGCAGCCAGTTGCGCTTAGTGCCTACAAAGGCAAGGTTTTATTAATTGTCAACACTGCGAGCCGATGCGGTCTGACGCCACAATACAAGGAATTGCAAGCTGTTTATGAGCAGTATGAGAAGCAGGGGTTGGTCGTATTGGGTTTTCCAGCCAATAATTTTATGGGTCAAGAGCCAGGCACCAATGTTACCATCAAGCAGTTTTGCAAAGATAAATACGCGGTGACGTTTCCGATGTTTTCTAAAATTTCGGTAAAGGGCAAGGACATGCACCCTTTGTACCAGTACTTGACGGACAAAGAGCAGAATGGTAAGGTGGCTGCTCCTGTAACATGGAACTTTCAGAAATTCTTAGTGGATCGCGATGGAAAAGTAGTAGCAGCAATTGCTCCTAAAGACAAAGTAACGGATGCTAAAGTAGTACGTTTGATTGAAAAGACGCTGAAGCGTTAAGCCGTTTTGTAGGGGAATCAGTAGGGGACAATAGCTATTGTCCCCTACTGATCTAAAACGCATAATACAGCCCAATTCGGTACTGCCACGGCGAGGCATAGACGGGCGTCGGGCCATTGGCAACTTGGCGAAACCACAACGCATTGACCAATACTTCTGTGGTCACTGAAAAACCATTTTCAAAAGAAGGGTTAAAACCCAGACCCAAATTTACGGCTGGCACAAATTCGCGCGTGAGCCGCCCTGTAGCTCCCACTACCGTGTGGTTGAGGTACTCGCCCTCCAAATGCACGTAGATGCCTTGCAGAGAGCGCACACTTGGCAAGGGGCGTAAGTTTACAAACAGACGTCCCCCATAAACATTGTCTCCTACATACCGATTGTTGCTCAAATAAGCTGTATATATATAGGTACCTCCAATGCCTACCGCCACGTGCCGATTGAGCAGATAGCCCACATAAGGCGAGGCATCTAAAAAAATAAAGTTGCCAAACAGCGCACTAAAGGTAATTCCAATAAAAAGATTCTCAACATCCAACGCCCCCTTTCGTTCTTCTACCACAGGCGCATTGGGATTTCCGATAATTGTACTGTCAATAATCTCGTCATCTATCTGAGCCTGAATAGATAAGCTAGCGGTTAGCCACAGGACAAAAAGAAAAAAATAGCGTTGCATATATAGTTGTTTGTTTCAGCTCGTACCGTTAAGTAAGAATTATTCTCCTCAGATGAAGGTACTTTAGGGCATAATTTGTGTAGAAATTACCAATAAAACACTGCACGCGCCCAACGGTTTTGAAAAAGGCTGCGTTTTAGGAAGTAGAATTGAGTTTTTAGTCTTCACAATTCATACCAAAACAACAAGTCCCGACGTTAATGTAATAGGGAAGTCTTGGTAAGAAAAAAGAAGGCAAGAATAAATTGCTTTGTACGAATTCCAAAAACGCTTTTTTTAGAGCGGGCGGGATGCGGTTTACTAGGGCTGTTGCTTACCGAGTCTATTACATTAGAAACTGTTAAACACCCAACGGTTTCTATAATTAGAATGATGAACACGTTGTCTGAATGAAATATTCTGCGAAACATACCGATCAAGAGTTAGTTAAAGGCTGCCGAAAAGGGCATCGTTTGGCTCAAAAGTTTTTGTACGAGCGTTACTTCGGTAAAATGCTCGGCATCGCTATGCGGTATACCAAACACCAAGAAGAAGCCATCGAAATTCTCAACGCGGCTTTTCTCAAAGTTTTTACAGGATTGGACAAATATCAGGATAACAACAACTTGGCAGGCTGGATCGCTAAAATCGTTTTCAATAGTGCTATCGACCATGTACGTCGCCATACCAAGTACCGCAAAGTCATGAATTTTGAGGTGGAACGGGATTTGCCTGTACTAAACGATAGTATTAGCCACCTTCAAACAGAGGATTTATTCAAACTCATTCAACAGTTGCCCACGGCGTCCCGAACTGTATTTTGTCTTTATGTAGTCGATGGCTACAAACACAAAGAAGTCGCTGAAATGCTCAATATTACAGTCGGAACTTCCAAATGGCACCTCGCGAACGCACGAAAAGAATTGCAACGGCTCATTCGCCAGCAAGATCGCGAGGAATTGCTCGTTCGCGGGTACTGAACCAATCCGTTTGAAAAAAAGAAACTCCTAATAAGAAGAAAGACTGAATGCGATGAACAAATTTTACAACAATAATGATGATTTCCTGCGCCGCAAACTGGTAGAACACGAGTTTGATGCGCTACCACAAGCTTGGGAGCAAATGTCTGTGCTTTTGGACAGCCAGCCTGTAGTGACTAAGCGTTCTGCGGGCTATTACTGGTGGGGCATCCCCATCACGGCTGCTTTAATAATCGGAGCGGCAAGCGGAATCTATTACAACAGTGATACCGAGAAGAAAGTATCGATTCCCGCTACTGCCGCTACAGAAACCACGCAGCCCATAGCGGCCACGCAACAGACCAAAACAGCCGCCACAGCAACATTGCGACCTGCTCACAGCGTTCCCTCGGTTAATTTTAAGTCTGCAACGGCCAACAAACAAGCCAAGCAAGAAACAGCCCGTCAAGCAGCTATAACCGACAACTTACGCCTGCGTAAACAGGTGGCAATGCGCACGGCTATCCCTGCTAATGGGACAAGTACTCAAGAGGACGCCGCTACCACCGCCGCTGTCCCTTCCGACGTTGTATTCCCTACTCCAACAACAGAGGCGAGCCCGCAGCAAAACCTATCGCTCATTACGCAGCCTGTTACCACGCCCAGAATTCTGTCCGAAGAGCAAAAACGCCGCGTAAAGAAAATCCGTACCGAGATCATTTACCAATATTCGACTACGCCCTTACAAGCGTTGCAAAAGAAAAGACAGCAAACCTTGGGTACCTTTGGCATCAAAGAAGAAGTTGATTTCAAAAAATCGCCCATTAAGTTTGGAGTAACAGTTGGCGCAAGCGCACAAGTGCCTGCCATCAATCGGGAGCAACTCACGGTTCGACCAGTAGTTGGCGCACACGCTTCGATGAAACTAGCCAAACGCCACCAATTACAAATTGGAGCGCAATACAAAAACTTAGCAGTAGACATAGACGAAGCTTCCAATACCGCTTACAACAATCAAGATTTGATCACAGTAGAGCGCTTGGACGGCGGCATGCACCTTCTGGAAATGCCCATTGTTTACAAAGTTTCTCCTAACCTAAAATACAATTTGCAAGCGGGCATCAAACCCGCTGTAGTGGTGGGTGCCAATGCAGAAGGCAGCAAAAGAATGCTCCGTGCTGGAGATTTAGGGCTTTCTTCGCTCGATTTTGGGGTGTTGCTTGGCGCAGAATACAACTTCAATGAACATTGGTCGTTGGGTTTGCAATATACCCTGGGTTTGGTCAATTTGGCGCAAGAGGCGTCTACCCAACACGCCAACTATACTTCTATGAGTCCAACGGCAGAAGCGGATGACAATTCTCTCATCAAGGCTCCCAACAACGATACACACTACATCCGTGTTCCCAATCAATTAAGAAACAGCGACGTGCAGTTGCTATTGAAATACAATTTCTAAGTAATACTACCGCTTCTTAGAAAAAATTCGCATTTTGTGGGGCAACAGTTTCTCGAATCCATTTCGGGAGACTGTTGTTGTTTTACAAAAGAATAAAAGAAGGAATTTCAACGCAAGTCATTTTACTATGCAGCAATATTTTGAGGCCGCAACGCCCAGCGCGCTACAACAGTTAATCCCAGATTTGCTTCCATACATACAAGCGCATAAGAAGGTCGCTTTTGTAGGCGAAATGGGTGCTGGTAAGACTACCCTAATAAAAATGCTCTGCGCGGCGCTAGGGGCTTTAGACGTGGCGACAAGTCCAACGTTTGCCATCGTAAATGTTTACGCCACTCCCACTGTTCCCATACACCACATGGATTTGTACCGCCTAAATTCGGAGGAAGAAGGATTTTCTATAGGGCTCTTGGAACTTTTTGACGATAATAGTTATTGTTTTATCGAATGGCCGCAAGTCATGGAAGCCTACTTGCCCGAAGAAACCCTTTGGATTTCAATAGAGGTAGGCGAAAAAGAGGAGCGGCTGATCCAACTGCAACAGGCAGTGCGCTAGGCAAACAAAAAAAATTACTTTTTTCTTTGCTAAAATTTTGTAGTTTGTTTTGGATGCTCTATATTTGCATTCGCTTCGAGGAAGTAATGGCCCATGGTGTAATTGGCAACACTCCGGTTTTTGGTACCGTCATTCAAGGTTCGAGTCCTTGTGGGCCAACCATTTTTCTTCGATTGTTCAATTTGAACACCGCACAATTGCAAAGTTATCTTTGTAATGCTGGCCCATGGTGTAATTGGCAACACTCCGGTTTTTGGTACCGTCATTCAAGGTTCGAGTCCTTGTGGGCCAACAAAAAGTCTTTAGTCACTGACTAAAGGCTTTTTTTATTGGTTCCCCCTTTCCTACTTTTAAGTAGTCTCTCAACTAAAGCGTAGCGCTCATGAATGAAGGGAACTAAAAGTTCTACTACGTGAGGCCTTTGTTATGCCCTTCGGTCTCGGACTAGAAAAAAACACCCCCACTTTTTATCATACGTTTTCTTTTGTTACACTGTACTCAATCGCTTCTCCTTTCTAAAATTATCCGCTTTTTTTTGAGGTTTTTATGGGCTAATTTCCCTATTTCAAACTACTTAGAAAGATTTTTATCACAAAAAATCACGAAAAATTTTGAAATACACTAGAAGAACATATTTTTGTAAAAAACTCTATTGTATATTCAATTAAGCAATTGCATACCAATAGCGTGAAGAATTACGTTAAAATTACAACAAGCTACTAGATACCCTAAAGTTATCCCCAAGTGTCTTTTCAGCTTCTTTTAGCCGACTCGTACCCATTAGGCTAAGTTTTAAACACTTTATTTATTGAGTTTTTTAAGAAAAGACGTTTGTGAACCCCTTTGTTTATTCAATTTATGTTTGAAAGACAAGCACGATAGGTTTTTCTTTAATCAACTTTCTACCTTAAACATGTAAACAAACACTAACTATGAACAAAGGAGAATTGATTGACAGAATGGCAAAAAAAGCAGGTTTCAGAAAAGCGGATGCTGCTGCTGCTTTAGATGCTATGTTGGAATGTATTCAAGAGGCTTTGGAGCAAGGAGAAAAAGTGACTTTGGTCAATTTCTGCACGCTGCACGCGGCTTACCGCGCTCGCCGAAAAGGGGTTAATCCTTCCAACAACGATCCTGTTATGATTAGCGAAAAAGTGATGGTAAAATTCAAGGCAGGCAAATTGCTTTCAGATGCCGTCAACAATCCTAACTTATTAAAAGAGCTTAAGACACTAAAAGAGCTTAAAAAAGCCTAACCACTCCCAAAAGACGGCTGTTCTGCTGTCTGTATCACCCCCCGTGTATCGCTTGGGCAATTGCTACCATCAAATGGGGCTGTTGTTCCAGTGCATTTCCCACTACAATTACATCTGCTCCTGCTCTGACATTAGCACGCGCCTGTTCAGCCGTTCGGATTCCCCCTCCTATGAGGAGGGGCAAATCGGTGGCGCTGCTCACGGCGTCGATCATGGCCGTGGAGATGGGCCGCTGTGCCCCGCTGCCTGCATCCATGTACAAGAGTTTTAAGCCGAGCATTTCACCAGCCATTGCCGTGCAAACGGCAATGCTGTTCTTGTCGGCGGGTATGGGAAAGGTGTTGGACATATAAGAAACCGACGTAGGGACTCCTCCATCTATAAGCATGTAGCCTGTAGAGAGGATTTCGAGTGGGCTAATTTTGAGGTAAGGCGCGATTTCTACGTGTTTGCCAATCAACAATTCTGCATTCCGACCAGAGATGAGCGAGAGCAACAACAAACCGTCGGCTTTGTAGCTCAATTGGCGGGAACTACCAGGAAACAGCACCACAGGGATCGTCGATAGCGCTTTGATGTGGCTAATCATGTTGTCCAATTCGTTGTTTACCACCAAACTCCCGCCTACAAAAAAGTAGTCTACGGCTGCTTTTTCAGCCAATTCCACCAGCGGTTCAATTTCTTTTAAGTCTAACTTATCGGGATCTATCAGGACGGCAAATTTCTTTTTACCCGCTTTTTTATCGGCTTTTAATTGGGTATAAATGTTGTGGTCTTTCATAATCGGGGCTGTACAATCAACAAATAGTGCTACCAAGGTCAAAAGTAGTGCTTTGTGTACAAATTACCCACCGCTTGCGGGGCTTTGTCCTATTTTTCTACAAAAAACGAAACTGCCTCTTTTCCTTGACTAAGTTTTTACCGTATTGGGTCTATTTGGCCTATTTGTTGAGCAAAAAAAACGATAGAGCGCTTTCCTCCCCTCTTTCAGAAAGAATTGATCAGCGGTTGTTTGGCGCCTTTATTTTTTTACTTTTATAGAAAAGTTCAGACAGCAAGTAGCATCTTCTAATCGTTTCTATTCTATAGTGCTTCCTTTTTTAACCTTATATTTAACAAGATAGAACTATGCGTATATTCTTATTCCTCTCCGCTTTGCTTGCCACCCTTGTTTTTATCGCTTGTAACAAAACCAATGATACAGAAGAAAAAACAGGCACCTTAGAACTGGTTTTTAAAGGCCGTTACGACGGCGCCCCTCTAGCAACGTTCACAGCAATTAACACCAACCAATCCAATCCTACAACGCTTACTTTTAAAAAATTGGAATTCTTTATTTCCCAAATACAAGGGAAGAAAGATGGCAACCTAGTAGAGCTAGCCGACGTTGATTATGTTTCACTCACCAATTTGAGCACTACTGCTGCTGCCGAAGAAGGGTTCAAAATTACCATAGACGACGTACCCGTAGGCACCTACAACCAACTTCAATACGGCATTGGCTTGCCCGATGCAGTCAACAACAAAGAACCTGGAGATTTTGAGTCTAGTTCTCCTTTGGGGGTAAACGGCAACTACTGGGCTAGCTGGGACAGTTATATTTTCTGTAGAATTGAGGGCGATGTGGTTAATGCAGCAGGCAATACCAGTGGTTTTTTATACCATGCTGGTGTCAATGGCATGTACCAAACTCGTGCTTTCGATAAAGAATTTACAGTAAATGAAAACACAAATACCACGCTTACGTTCCACCTACACGGCCAAGATTTATTGTTCAAAGCAGGACAAGAAATTGATGTTTTGGACGAAGCAAGCACCCACTCTGGCCCTGCGGGAAGTCCAGAATATGCTTTGGCGAAAAGAGCCATTACCAATTTAGCCGATGCTATACACATCCACTAATAAGTAGTGTAAGCTTTTTTAAATTATCTCCCAGCTAATTCTTGTAGCTATGTATTACAAAGCCATTCTTGTTTTTTCTTTTTTAGTGGTGGGTATAATTGCCTGTCGGCCAACGCCCCCAATTATCAATACGGGTCAAGACCTCACCCATATTCCTTACAATCCAACCGCTTACACGATTGTTCCCCCAAAAGGGCTTCCCGCTATGGAAATTCCTGCGGACAATCCAATGACGGCGGAAGGCATTCGCTTGGGCAGGCATCTATTTTACGATCCCATTTTGTCGCTGGATTCTACTATTTCTTGCGAGAGTTGCCACAAACAGGAAAAAGCCTTCACCGATGGCACGGCCTTATCGACGGGGATCAATGGTTTGGTGGGTAAGCGCAGCTCTATGTCTTTGATTAATGTCGGTTACAATTGGATTAAGGGCCGCGAGCATAATTTCATGTGGGATGGACGATTTGCCACCTTAGAGGAACAGGTTATTGAGGGGCCCATTGTAGATCCTGTGGAAATGGCCAATACTTGGGAAAATTTAGAAAAGTCGCTGCGCAACCACGACAACTACCCCCAGCTATTTCGGGAGGCTTTCGGTGTCAACAATACCGAAGAAATTGAAATAGAGATGGTGGGAAAAGCGCTTGCACAATTTATGCGGACGCTCAATTCGGCGGGGTCGATGTACGACCGAGATATGTGGGAACCTTTTGTATACATGTCGCCACAAGAGTTGCGGGGCAAGGATTTGTTTATTGGGGATGCGGCGGGTTCGCCCAGCTCCAAAGACGGAGAATGCGCCCATTGTCACAGCTTCTCTACCAATAAAGCTTTGTTTGCGCGCAATGAATTTTCCAACAATGGCTTGGATTCGGTAGCGAGTTTAGTGGATTTTCTGGATTACGGTATCGGTGGGATTACCAACAATGCCCCCGAAAATGGCATGTTTAGGGAAGTAAGTGTGCGCAACGTCGCCCTAACGGCTCCCTATATGCACGACGGACGTTTTCAAACGCTAGAAGAAGTTTTAGACCATTATGTAAGTGGCGTACACCCTGCACCCAATTTAGCGTCAGAGTTGAGTACGGCGACTACTTTGCCGCAGTTGACACAAAATGACAAGGAAGACATCATTGCTTTTTTACATGCCTTAACGGATACCAGTTACGTCAATAAAGAAGAATGGAGTAACCCTTTTGAGTAAGCGTTAGAATTGGCTGGAGTTGATTTAATGAAGTTGTTATGTAAGCTGCAAAGGCATGGATGCTTTTGCAGCTTATTTTTTGGCTATTCTAATTTTTTTGAGCTATGTCTAAATTATTCGTACTATTAATGGCGCTGGTAGTAATCGCTTGTAGAAAAAAAGGCTCAGAAGAAGGTAAAGACCTAACGCAATTTGCCTACGCACCTACCGCCTATACCCTTGTTCCACCGGCAGGCTTGCCCGACATGCCCCTCCCTACCGATAATCCTATGACTGAGGAAGGCATTGCTCTTGGGCGGCGTTTGTTTTACGATCCCATTTTATCGCTGGATTCTACCATTTCTTGCGAAAGCTGTCACAAACAAAATAAGGTCTTTACCGACGGCACGGCTTTTTCGACAGGCATCGACGGGCAGGTGGGTTTTCGCAGTTCTATGTCGCTGGTTAATGTGGGTTACAATTGGGTGCCTGGTCGTAAGCACAATTTTATGTGGGATGGACGTTTTGAAACGCTTGAAGACCAAGCCATCAACGGCCCCATTGTAGACCCTGTAGAAATGAACAACACGTGGGAAAACGTAGAAGAAACGCTGCGCCGACACCCCACTTATCCAAAGTTGTTCCGCGAGGCGTTTGGCATTCGCAATACCAGCGAACTTAAAATAGAACTAGTAGGCAAAGCACTAGCGCAATTTCAACGCACGCTGAACGCCGCCTTTTCCAAATATGATCAAGATCGTTACCACGGTTTGGTTTACCTCACTCCACAAGAGGAGGAAGGGTTGGCGCTGTTTGATGGCTATTCTAACAATGGGGCTCTTATAATTGATGCCCATTGTAGCCATTGCCACAGCTACTCTGACAATAAGGCGCTGTTTGCCAGCAATGAGTTTTCCAACAATGGGCTAGACTCAGCGGTTGTTTTTAGCGATTTTTTGGATTTTGGTTTTGGAGCGGTTACTAATACTGCTAGTCAGAATGGTTTGTTTAGAGGCGTGGGCTTGCGCAACGTTGCCCTCACTGCTCCTTACATGCACGACGGGCGTTTTCAGACACTAGAAGAAGTATTGGATCATTACGCTGTGGGTGGCCACCCCTCTCCTACTCGCGACGTTCTGATGACAACAATGCCCAATCCTCCCTTGAACGCCATTCAAAAAGCGGCCATTATCGCTTTCTTGCACACTCTGACAGATACCAGTTATATCGACAAAGAGGCGTGGAGTAATCCTTTTTAAGGAATAATTATTGCGCTGCCATTCTTT
>CAYUZF010000156.1:8770-12481 GCA_964449615.1 uncultured Aureispira sp. | reverse complement strand
CCGAGTGGGCAAGAACTGCTTCTTGGGCTTCAACGCCATCACTGGATTTGGAAGCACCTTGACGCTGCACGACATTGCCAACGATCGTTTCTTGTGGTCTTACAGCAATTTGGTGCCAGGCGAGTGCCGTTACTTAAATGTGACTTTTGACGTACCTGTAGGAACCGCCTTAGGAACCAATGTGCTGGGAACTGCTTCTATTGATCCTTCTACCAACGATGCTACCCCGACAGACAACATCGACACAGAGCAAACTGTTGTGGTAGGTTCTTACGACCCGAACGACAAGCAAGTAGGCCTTTACCGCACAGGAAACGCTTGGGACGGTGGAGCCATTTATACAACGGACAATACCTTAGAGTATACCATTCGTTTCCAAAATACGGGAACGGCGCCTGCTCAGTTTGTAATTGTACGCGATACCTTAGATGCTAACCTTATACCTGAAACGGTTCGCGAATTGGACAGCAAGCACAACATGGACGTTACCGTAGAAGATGGCAATATCTTAGTCTTTACATTTAACAACATCAACTTACCCGATTCTTCTGTAAGTCAAGAACAGAGCATTGGTTTTATACACTTCACAATAGATCGCGTAGCAGGGTTGCCTGTTGGAACTCAAATCAGCAACCAAGCAGCCATTTATTTTGATTACAATGCGCCTATTTATACCAATACACCAGTAAGTGTGATTGATGAATACACCAGTGTCGTTGATTTGAACCAAGATGCTTTTGATATTAAAGTACAACCCAACCCATTCCAACATGATTTGTTGGTGCGTTACGAGTTGAAAAACAGCTCTGCGGTACAAATTAAGTTGTACAACCAATTGGGACAGTGCGTTTATCAGGAAGCAACACGCCAACAGACCAGCGGAGCGCAGCAAGTGTTCTTGCAAACGGCCAACCTACCTGCTGGGCTATACGTCTTACAAATAGAAACCGAAGAAGGCAACATTAGCAAAAAGCTAATTAAGCAATAAAGTTTTCATAGCAACTTGCTGCTCCTGCTAGGGCAGTGCATAATACCAGGCATTCTGTTCCGAATTTTACTCGGAATAGGATGCCTTTTTTTGTGAACAGAGCCGCCTTAATGCAACTTAGTTGCAATAAGTGAGTTTTATTTGCAACTAGGAGAAGGTGAGCAAGTAAAAAAAGATAATTTTTTTGCGCTTTTCTTCTAAGGCCCCAAAAAATAACATTTTGTCTGCTTTGTGCCATAGTTAATTTGGTAGTTACGTTAATTTAACATTAATGCACTGTAATGTAATTATTTGGTTATGAATAAGTTATTGTTGGTATAGTGGTAAAAAAATGATACCAATAAAACGCTTTAAAGGAGGCGTTTAGTCCTGTATTATTCTAAGTATACCCTATGGAAAACAGCTTTTATTCCGTCAAAAAACGCAAACGCCATATTCTTTTTGGTAAAGAGGGTTTTATTTTTCAAGAAAAAATTCATTCCTTTGTATCCGCTAAAAACAAGTACTACTAACAAAACCAAACAGGTTAAAAACAAAATCATGAAGAACAGTTTAAGACTCACATTTTTATTGCTGTGTACATTCAGCTTATTCAGTTGGAATTCACAAGCGCAACAAAGCGCCATCCATGTCACAAGTATTGAAGGCCACGACGACCATGCTCTACAGGAGCCAGGTAGAAACTGTCATGCGCAACATGTTTTGGATCAGCACATGCTGACCAATCCAGCCTTGAAGCGTCGTATGATGGATATGGAAGAAAAAACACAGCGATTTATCCAAGAACACAGAGGCTCTTATGGCCGCTTTTCTCGCGTTATTCCCGTTAATGTACACGTAATCTACCGCACTTCTCAAGAAAATATTAGCAATGCACAAATCCAGTCTCAGATTGATCAGATCAATGCGGATTTTGCAGCTACCAACGCTGACTACAGCCCACCATCTGATTTTGCTGCTGTTGCTTCTGGTAACACTGGCATTCAGTTTGTATTGAACAATGTAACTCGTAAATACGTCAATAGAACTTCTTGGGGAACCAACGACGCTATGAAAATTCCTTCGCAGGGTGGTGTAGCTCCAGAAAATCCCGCTACAGAATTGAACATGTGGGTTTGTAATATCGGAGGTGGAATTTTGGGTTACGCCCAATTCCCAGGCGGTTCTGCTGCTACGGATGGTGTTGTAATGTCTCCACAATACTTTGGTAGCAACAACTACGGCAGTGGGTATTACCTTTCTGCTCCTTTTGATAAAGGTCGTACAACGACCCACGAAATCGGCCACTACTTGAACCTGCGCCACATTTGGGGTGATGGTGGTTGTAATATGGATGATTTTGTAGACGATACACCTGTTGCTGGACAATCCAATGGTGGTTGCCCAAGTGCTACACAAAACACGTGTGCTGGTGGCCAACGCGACATGCACATGAACTACATGGATTACACCAACGATGATTGTATGTACATGTTCTCTGCTGGTCAGAAAGCGCGTATGCAAGCTTGTTTGAATGGCCCTCGCGCGCAGCTTGGTACTACTGGTACTGGCGGCGGTGGAGGAGGTGGAAACACCACTTGCGCAGCGGCAATCACCCTTTCTATTACTACTGATAACTACGGTTCTGAAACTACTTGGACCATCAAAAACGCTTCTGGTACTACTGTAGCTTCTGGTAGCGGATACGGCAACAACAGCACGTACAATCCTACAATCAGCTTAGTTGACGGTAACTATACCTTTACTATTAATGATGCTTACGGTGACGGGATCTGCTGTTCTTACGGCAACGGTTCTTACACCTTGCGCGGCGACGGCCAAACCATCGCAACAGGTGGCGCTTTCGGTGCTACGGCTTCTCATACGTTCTGCGTACAAGGTGGCAATACGGGTGGCGGAACTGGCAGCACTTGTAACACGGGTAATGTAACAGACAGCTACGACAGCAACTTCGAAGGCTGGACAAACAGCAACAGTGATGATTTCAACTGGGAACGTCGCAGCGGTTCTACGCCTTCTAGCGGAACTGGACCAAGCAGTGCTTACAACGGTAGTCACTACATCTATATGGAGTCTTCTTCTCCAAACTACTCTACTAAAAACGCGATCATCACGGCTCCTTGCCAATATGTTGGTGCTTCGTCTTCTTCGCCTGCTGTTAGCTTCCGCTACCACATGTATGGTGCAAACAACATGGGTACATTGCGCTTGCAAATTAGCAAAGATGGCGGTGCTTGGACTACCATCTGGTCCGAATCAGGCAACCAAGGCAATGCTTGGTTATCCGCTTCTGTTAGTTTGAACAGCTACAAAGGTTCTGACATCCAGTTGCGTTTTAATGGTACTACTGGTACTACTTGGAAAGGTGACATGGCTGTAGATTACTTCCGTCTAACAGGTATGAGTGCCAACCGTCAAGCAGATGCTACAGCTCTAGCAGCAAATGCGCCTGAAGTAATGTTGTTCCCCAACCCTGCTAAGAACAGCATCAACGTAGAGTTGTCCAATATAGAGCAACCCTTAACAAGCCGCATCCTAGATGCTACGGGTCGCACCTTGTGGATGGGTAACTTAGAAGCTGGCCAAAATGCAGTAAACATCAGCAGCCTACCTGCTGGCTTGTACTACCTAGCCATTGTAAAAGAAAACGGTGAGGTAATGACAGAGAAATTTGTAAAGAAATAAGTTCTCTTAGATAACGGCTTTCAACAGCCAAATAAAAC
>CAYUZF010000156.1:0-8757 GCA_964449615.1 uncultured Aureispira sp. | reverse complement strand
AGCGTTCCGTTCCAATATTTATTGGGGCGGAACGCTTTTTATGCGATATACAAACCACTTGAAAGAGCTAGAACCGTTCTGCTTTCCAACAACAATAATCGGAGTAGCCCATCGGTCAAAATGGGCTTCAAATTGGTATTATAGACATCGTATTCGTACAAAGAAGACTAGAAATGAGCCGTTTATCAACCCGTAAGATTGCCAACAAACATTATTTTTGATTTTTTAAGTTCAGCACCTAAAAGTAGGTTAACCAAAATGGCAAAAGGAAAAGCGTATTAGGTGCTGGTGTATTTTTAATTGCAAGTGGCTGCTAATCAGAATTTTAGGGTTTATTTTGTTTTGATGGCGTTGGGGGGGAAATTGCTAACTAGGCATTTTGTTTGAAAAAAAACGAGAAAATGAGCGGTTAGAAACCCTTTTTTGTTGGGTTAGAAGACTGAGAAACCACTTATTTTTTTGTTGCACGGCTATTTAGAATTTCTTTCTTTTGTACTGCTAAAAACATACACTGGTTTTCAAAAACACAGGGCTTACCCCAATAGTTAAGAAGAACAGATTCATTCCTTTGTTGCTTTGGCTGGCTCGCAAGAGCCGCTAAGGCGCAATAGGAAAGGACAACAAAAATCATTCAAGAATAAGGAGTCCATTTAAATAAATAGATAATCAACGGGTCTATTTATGGCGTTTCGAGTTTACTCGGAGCGCCTTTTTTGTAAGCTGTTCTTGCTAATAGCCAGCTGTTTAATTTATTGTTAAGCCCAACAAACATTATTTTTGATTTTTAAAGGTCGTGCAAAGCAAAGTCTGTTGTACCAATCTTTAGCAGTGTTTAATTTTGTTGTCATAACTATTCTTAGTTCGCTAAACTGTTGGTTAGTAGTTGGTTATGGTATGGTTCTTTTGTTTGTACCAGTGATGAAAGTAAAATAAACAAATGTAGAAAAAGAGAAAAGGTAAGTGTAATTGACATTTAATACATCACTTAGAGGTGTTTTTTTACCGCTTAGAACCCTGAGAAACAGCGCTTTTTGTGTCGGTAGAAGTTTTTTATACACTTAAAAAAATGCGTCTTTTGTGTCAGCTAAAAACGTACTGTATGTGGGAGTGGCTTTCCTTACAAAACAGCCTACAAAGCAGCATCTATTTTGGTAAACGAAGGACAAGAACAGTTATCCACTACTAATTATTACCAACCTTACTACAGAGGGATTTGTGCCAATAAAGGGAGCATAAGGTTATTACAACGTACGTGCAGATTTCTCATAGATGCTAGCCAAGCGTTCTGACCAACGACGTCAGAACGCTTTTTTGTTGGTGACAGATCACCAATAAATAGGTAGCAGTAGTTCAGTAGTCCAACGAGGCATTTGATTATGGTGGTTGGTTAAAAACCTTGCACCGTTACAAAACGCCCTGATGGTTCCAACAAATGTACTTGTTTGACTTGTTCATTCTCCCTGCGCGCTGCCTCCTTTTCAAAAGCTGTATAGAAATACTTCACCGTGCTATACAACCGCAAAATACCTGGCCCGCCGTCTTCCACATATCGAATAGCCGATTGACAAGACAAGCCCAACTGATAGCCTTTGCTTTGGCTTTTATCAAAAGTTGAGCTGCTAAAAATAGGCCGCAAGCCCAAACACTGTCCCGAAATACGGGCGTAGCTCGCCAAAAAAGAAGCCGCCAACAAATCGCGCTGGTTCAACGCTTTGTAGTAGAAACTCAGCACGACCAAGCTGCTGTCCTCGTATACAATTTCGCCATATTGGTAAGCCGCTACACTGGTATCTAAAAAAGGATATAAACTGTCGAAGGCGAGGGCAGGAGCGAGGTAGGTTTCACAAAGTGCAAAAGGAATGGCCTGTCCTGCTTCCGCTTGTCGCGTAGCTTGGACAAAGGCCTCAAAATCGGTGGATAGGGTTGTTTCGGGCAAGGCTTCCGCTGTATTATCCGCTGGTTTATCGTTGGAGCCACAAGCCATCAATCCCAATAAAAACAGCCCTTCCAAAAGGGTATAGAAACGAAAAAAAGCGCGCATAACGAAACAGTTGAGTAGAAAACAGCAATGATGAAACACACACAAAGCTAGCATCTTTCCAAACAGCACGCAACAATTTAAGTGTTTCCGATCCTATGCAATTCCACAAAAAAACTTTGCTATTCTCTTTTAAAAGTCCATAAAAACTCATAAAACTGACTTATATTGTACAGGCAGCACTCCACTGCTCTTTCTAAACAAATCGCTCATCCTTCCAAATATACTATTGGACAAACACCACACTATGATTTTTCAGCCCAATCCAGTTGTAATTTTTGTAGCCGCTTTAATTCCTGTTGTACTAGGATTCATCTGGTACAATCCGAGCGTATTTGGAACGGCGTTAGGCCGCCAGACTCAAAATGAGGTAGTACCTTACAGCATTGTACATGCGGTTATCAATTACGTTTTGGGAGTTTTACTCTCCTTTTCTATGCTCTCTTATGTCAACCACCAAATGGCTGTGATGCAATTGTTTTACAGCCGCGAGGGGTTTGGCGAAGAAGGCTCGCAGGTCATGCAGGACGTAGAACAAATTGCGCGTATGGTCGGCGATTACCATTTGAGTTTTGGACACGGTGCCATACACGGCGCTATGGCGGCCATCTTTTTGTTTCTGCCCGTCATAACGGCAATTGGGTTGCGCGAAGGACGGTCGTTTAAATACCTACTTATTCACTTTGGGTTTTGGTTGCTGAGTTTGGTTCTTATGGGCGGCGTATTGGGTGAATTTGGGTTGGTTGTGAATTTATAGAGAATAATTCATCGCCGTACAAGTATTGACCTCAAGGCTACCAACACTTTACTTTATGCTAAAAAATGATTTTTTAAAGAAAATTTACGTTTCACAACTCCTCCTTTTTTTATCGTTTATAGTAGGAACAAGCCAGTCCGCGAAGGGACAAAATGCCTACGACCATTGGTTGAATAGTCAAAAACCCGCCACACATTTGCGACAAAAGGGGACCTACACCCTACAAGAAATCTACCGAACCGAAACGGGAAAACGCAAAGATCTAGAATTGGTACAGCGGCAGCGCTACGAATTGGGCTATCTACGAGAAGACGAAGGCTATGTAGAAGGGATGCCCATATACCACGTTGTTACAAAACTACCTGAAGGGCAGGACTGGGAACGATTGGCCGCCGAAGGGGAGCGCTACTTAGCAGGACAGGAAGTTATAGGCTTCAACCTACTAGATTCCAGCACCGCTACTTATGCTTTTGACGAGGCAGGAAAACTAAACTATTACGTTGTGGACCAGCAAGGCAGTATGCACGCCATTTACACCTACAACAAGGACGGCCACCTCTTGCGGTACAAGGATTGTATGGCACCCTTTAACAACAGTTATTGGTGTGCGTATTACGTCTATGACTACACTGCCACGGGCCAATTGATCGCCGCGCATTCCTACAACTTAGCACAAGGCGCCACCACCGAAGAAAAAGAATTATTTGCCATAGATTCGATGGTGTACAATGTAAAAGGGCAGCTGTCCGAGCGTTGGACTTTGGACAGTGCAGGTACCGCCACCCAAAAAGCGCAATATTGGTACAACGAAGCGGGGCGTTTGTGCGGGGAGCAATCCAACCAATGGCCCATTTCAAAGCAATCCCCTTATTATCAAAAAACCTACTGCTACCACAATAACGGCGAGTTCAAACGCCAAGAACAAGCCTACTATTTAGGCGATAATTTGCAAGCTCGCCAAGAAGAATACTACAACCGAACAGGAAACTTACGTCGAAGATTGATTTATAAGCGCGGAAAACGCCCTGTTAGTTGGTATGTGGTGCGCTATCGGTGATGTGTTAAATAGGAGAGATAGAGAGGAGATTTTGACAAGGGTTACCGATTTGGATTTAATGGTAAGGAAAATGATCCTGACTTTGGGGAGCAAATTATCCAAGATTATGGGTTTAGGTTGTATAATCCTGCTATTGGGAAGTTCTTGAGTGTTGATCCGCTGGCGCCTGATTATCCTTGGTATACGCCTTACCAGTTTGCAGGTAATATGCCTATTAGATATATTGATCTAGATGGCTTAGAGCCTGCAGAGCCTGGCGATACAGAAGGTCGAGTAGAAAGAGTAACTACAGAGAGTAACAGTCCTAGTGGAAAATTTAATTCATCTAAAACAACTGCATGGTTTTGGCATGAAGGTAATACAGTAGTAACAGAAAGAGATGAAAATGGGTATCCATCGGAGTATAAAGAAGAGGGATGGTACGAAGAAAGAGAGTATTCTGATATACTAAGAAAGGGATTAGACAGTCGCCCAGGGTCAAAGTATAAGGAACATGATATAGGGTGGAAGATTGGGTTAGACGTAATGGAAGATCCTGCATTTACTGATCTTTATAACCACCATATTAAAGACATACAACGTATTAATCAAATTCATAGTAGAACAGATGGAGGAATTGAAATAGCAGATCCTACTTTTGACGTAATAACAGCAGGTATAGGCTTACCTATAAAATTTGCTACAGGGTTAAAGTTATTTGGAGGAGCTTCAATAATGGCAGGTTCTATAAGAGTTTCTAAATCATCAATGGGGATTAGAGTAATAGGTTCAAAAAAAGGACTTTTATCTTCTATGACACTTTATAAAATAGGCTTAAACCAAAGATTACCATTCAAAGTACCTACTTTAATAGGTCCAAATACAAATATGTTGTCTGCTGCAATTGGTAGAAATGCTATTCCGATTGGAGGTATCTCTCTTGGTGCTGGTTTTTTACTTGACGACGCAGAGGAAGCAGATTCAAAAACAGATGATGATGAAAAGTAAAATAGGTTTAATTACTGCTTTTTTTAAGAAAGAAATAAGAAGAGATGTTAATCCTAAAGATAGACTTTATCAAGATTTGGGCTTTTCGGGAATTGATCTAAGTGATGTCCTATCAAGATTTTCAAAAGAGTTTAATGTTGATCTAAGTAATATTGACTTTTCTGACTATATGCTTGATGAGATTGGGCTTAGGTACTATTACTATAAATGGTTTAAACCTGAGAAATTAAAACGGAAACCTATAACAATAGAACACTTAGCAAGAGTAGTAGAAAAAGGATCTTGGTTCTATCCAAATCTTCAGCAAATTATCCAGAAAGAGCGCGGTGTTCCTCCTCAGGAGCCTGCGGACTAGTACCGCGCCAGTGGCGGCAAAGGCCGGCCACCGTTAGTTAGCCACTGCCCTCTGATCACGGTACTAGCTTGGCATGTTCGTCGTCACAGCCGTTCCCATCCCTAGCAGCCTCGCCGTAGGCTGCGTTGCAGGCATTCCACAGCCATAGTATGCGTTCCAAACAGCGTTCGGAATGTTCGGCTGCGCAGCTGATTATATTTATCACTAGAAAAAGGCAGCTACTCGCCTAAAAAATCCCGAATCTGAGCAACTCAGGTTCGGGATTTTCAGGTGTTAGCGCATTGCCGCAGGTGGTCTTTTCCACGCTAGCACAAGTGTTCCAACAAAGCGAAGCGACCTCACGACCAACGGGAGCTAAATGCAACGGGGCTAGTTCAAGTGTTGAGGGACTGTGAAAAAAATAAGAGACTTATGCGCTTATTAAAATAAAAAAATTCCACACGAAACATCTGTTATTTAACCTTAACGACGGTAGAAAGGGTGAATGTGTTCACGCGAGTGGAGTGCAAAGAGCTGGTTATTAACGTACCTACAGGGCAAAGCATCCTACTGCAACTCAAGAATACGTTTTACATCATCAGGGTTTTCCATATATTCTTGTACATCGCGACAGAGGCGCTCAATCTCTGCTCGTACAGGCGGGATATAGGCAGGGTTGACCTTAGAACTATTGGCAACGTGCAACAAGGATGATTTAAGCATATAAGCCAATGAACTGTCTTTTTTACCGTATTGGCGAATGGGTTCGATAATGATGCGCATCAGTTCATCCACAGTGATGAGCGTTTGGTAGATGGTTACGTATTTGGCTTTGCATTTCAAGCGCATAGAATTGTTCATGGAAAGCGTTTTTTCTAGCAATTGCCCCAATTTAGAAACCGTATTGATGGCCGTACCAGGGTCATTGACCCCAGGAGAAAGCGCCCGAACGGCCACCTCTGACAGTTTAATCATACCGCCAACTGAGCTGTCATCTTCGTGTTGGTTCGATAAAATATAAGCACACAGATAAAGGTTTTCCTTTTGTTCATCCGAAATGAGTCGACTGATTTTAAACAGTGGCTGGCCTTGCCAAACGTGCTCGTCGGGATGAGCCAAAATAAGAATCTCCGACTGCTTATCGAACAGCTCTTCGGACAACAAAGAGGTATCAAAAGAACGGTAATAGCCTGACTTGTGGCAGTGTATCGTGTACCAGTTTTCTGTGTTTATAGTACCGTATTTAGAATTGGTCGTTTCTTGATTTTCTTCCTGTTGCTCTAGGAGGTAGTTGGTTTTGGTATAAATTTTATCAATGATGTTGTGAATCTGTATAGATTGAGAAATATTGTGAATAAAATAAACGAACATCGCCAAGCAAATAATGCCAAAGAAAGCCGCCACCATGACCGAAAACCCGATGGCATTGGTATCAGGGCCATAAGAACCCAATACCATTAATAAGATCAAACTAAACAACAAAGTACCGATGTAAACCCCCAAAATAGATTGGTGCTTGCGCGCCGAAATAAGACCAGGCAACAACCTCGGAGAAAAATTGGAAGAGGCCTGATTCAGCACCACCATTACCATCGTAAAACTAAACACAGTTAGGGACAAAATGCCGCCAAAAATGGTGGTAAGAATGGCGCGTGCAGTGTCTTGTTCTTTGACAATAAGAAAAGAAATTTTGTCTTTGACATCTTCTACCCACTTCGACTGTTCTACAAACAACAATCCAAATACCAGCATTATAAATAACAAACTAATCAACACAGGATAAAAAGCAATACTGTGTAGAATTTGATTTTTGAGGCGATTTATGAATTTAAGAGTTGATTTCATAGTAGGAAGTGGTTTGATCCCAATTGTAAAAGGAAAGAAGTTCTGTTTTAACAAGACCCCCTACTAGAAGTTCAAAGGAGGAAAAACTAGCCGAGAAGCTTACAACAATTCTGGCCGATATTCAAAGTGCATGGTATCGTAATGGTACCAGTTGCCTCCCCATATAAACCCTTCGCGCTCAAACAACTGCACCAAGCCCAAAGGCATCCGATTGCGGTAGCGGATAGGCCGTTTGGCACTGCCGTCATGCTTGCCCACTGCCCAACGCCAATAATCGGCATACTGCACATTTAGATCAATGGCCGTTCCATAGCTGTGGCTGCTTTGTCTTGTGGTGCCCGCAATGCTGCGCCAATTAAACGTTCCTGCAGTGGGCAGACAATAGCGGTGCCATGCTGGATGTTGTTGCAGGGCTTTGACAACGGCTTTTAGGCGCTCATCGACGCCATTAATAGACGTAACCCACACCTTTGTTCCCAAAAAATCTACCGCTACCAAATGTTTTTTCACGGCGGCCTTGTCCGCGCCGTACATCTTTTTGAAAAAGGCATCTACCCGAATCCGTCCTGGATCGTGGTTGCGTGCGGGGGGCGCTTTGCTGCTGTCTTTGGGGTAGGCTTGCGCCAATTGCAATGCCAAGTCAGGCCGTTCCAAAGAATCCCAAAAATTGGCATAACTGCCACTGTCCCGATAAGGCAAAGCAAAACCATCTGGCCAAATCAACGCATTAGAAGTAGCGCGCAATTGCTGTTGTGGGTAGGCAGTTACCAAACGTTGTAACCCTACGGGAATGCTGTCTACGTCTTTGTCAATCAAATTAATAGAAGAAGAGACTTGCAAAGAATCCAGCCGTGGCGATGCCACAGAACGAGAAGGCGTTTCTGGAGTACAGGCAAGCATTACAAACAACAAAAATCCTGAGAGAATAGGAAAGCGCAAAATCGGTAGTAGGTAAAATAAGTTCTTCACCACCACTAGATACAAAATAATAAGGAGCGCCGTCAGCACTTGCGTAAAAAATCAGTACCTTTAGCGTCTTAATTAAAGTAGTTGGGCAGAAAAAATGAATTGAGCTGCCCAAATTGAACTGCTGCTGATCGCAAAAATCAAAGACGTAATATATGCCAGCCAATAGACCACGCCGTCCACAACAGGAGGACAAGCCTGTTCCTGCAACCACCAAAAAAGGTAAATTAAACAACATTGAACTAATTGGGATTGGACTTATTTTTTTTGCCATTCTACTCTACACACTCTCCAAATGTGGAAAAGAGCCAACGCCCGAATCCATCGACCAGCAGCCTATTGTTACCGAAGAGTTAGTGGACTCCAACGCCTTGAATGCCCATGCAGCAAACGGCAGTTCTTCATTTTCTGGCACTAGCAATACCACCCCCAACAGCACGCCTTTGACCGCCAACCCCGACAGTTTAAGACAGCCGCGCCAATTGTACGTTTTGGCCGATAGCCTACGCTTGCGCAAATCGCCAGAACGGACGGGCGAAGTAGTGGGCTATCTGCGCTACGGCGAAGCCGTAATGGACTTGGGCGAAGCCTCCGCTATGGAAAAATTGCGCGTTTCTACCGACGAAGTACGCACGGCACCCTGGGTGAAAATCAAAACTAAAAACGGACAGATTGGTTGGGCCTTTGGAGCTTATTTGCAGTTTTATCCTGTGCCGCGGCCTACTACCAGCACTCCCAATACCTAATTGTATTTTTCTACTTTCGTAAAAGCT
>CAYUZF010000155.1:11550-12529 GCA_964449615.1 uncultured Aureispira sp. | reverse complement strand
CTGCTCCAGCGTGGAGAAATCTAATTCCTCGTACTTTTTTTCTAATACAATCGGCCCCACTTGGCTCACATAGGCGCGGATCAAAATGCCCTTTTGAGCGAGGAGTTGTTGAGCAATGGCTCCAGCGGCCACGCGGGAAGCTGTTTCGCGTGCCGAAGAGCGCCCGCCGCCTCGGTAATCGCGGTTGCCGTACTTTTGGTGGTAGGTATAATCGGCGTGCGAAGGTCGAAATTTGTCTTTGATGTGGTCGTAATCTCGTACCTTTTGGTTGGTGTTGGCAATGAAGAGGGTGATGGGCGTGCCAGTGGTTTTGCCTTCAAACATGCCCGATAAAATATCAAATTCATCGTCCTCTTTGCGCTGGGTGACAATTTTGGACTGGCCAGGCTTGCGGCGATCCAATTGGTATTGCACGGCTTTCCAGTCGATTTCGACCCCCGCAGGACAGCCGTCGATCACGACACCAATACCGCGTCCGTGTGATTCTCCGAAGGTGGTAATTTTAAATAATTTACCAAAGCTGTTGCCTGCCATGCTACTATTTTTATAAAAAAAATGAGAAGGGAAAAAAGGACTAGTTGGGACGCTGGTTGGTTTGGTAATAGTCCAACGCCTCTTCTACCAATGTTTGGGAAACCGCTACATCAATCGCCACGGTTCCATCTGCCCGCAAAAGCGTAAAAGACGTTTGTTGGTGGCTGTTTTTTTTGTCTTGCAAAATCAGTTCCCAAATAGCTGCCCGATTCAACAGTGTTAGATCATAAGGCGCGTACAAACTGCGTATGTACTGATTGAGCGTTTCCAATTCGCCGACAGGCCAACCCAATAAGCGCCAACTCAAATAAGCCGCCAATAGTGTTCCAATGGCTACGGCTTCTCCGTGCAGCAGGGGGGTAGGCGTCTTCCAACTCAGGCTTTCAATGGCATGGCCAATGGTGTGGCCTAAATTGAGTTGTTTGCGCAAGCCTTGTTCCAGGGG
>CAYUZF010000155.1:8360-11540 GCA_964449615.1 uncultured Aureispira sp. | reverse complement strand
TTTTGACAGCGATGGACGCCTCTATGCTGCTTTGCCAATCGCGGGGCGGAAATTCGGCGGGCAAGAAACTGCGCCAGGGCATCTGTTGTTGCAAAAGGGCATGCTTGATCATTTCGGCATAGCCGCTGTACAATTCTGCTTTGGGAAGGGTTTGGAAGAAAGGCGGATGCAAATAAACCGCTTGCGGGGATTTGAACAGTCCAATGCTGTTTTTTACGCCTTCAAAATCAACGCCGAGCTTGCCCCCCACAGAAGCGTCTACTTGCGCCAACAGCGTAGTTGGTAGTTGAATAAAATCCAGCCCGCGTTTGAAGGTAGCCGCGCAAAAACCGCCCATGTCGCCCAAAACGCCCCCACCTAAATTGAGTACTACGGCTTTTCGGTCGGCTCGGAGCATCATAAGCTGTTGCCAAATGGTTTGACAAGTCTCTAGGGTTTTGTGTTGCTCGCCTGCAGGCACAACAATTAGCGAAGGCGTAAATTCAAGAAGCGCAATTTTCAGAATAGGCCAACAGTGTTGGTGGGTATTGCTATCCACCAACACGAAGACCTTAGAATAGTGGGCAGTGCGCAACTGTTCGCACAGTTGTTCAAAAGCTGCCGATTCAACTACTATTGGATAATCCAGTAAGTCAATCATGAAACCGTACTGAGTAATGTTGTCATAGAAAAGGCTTGGCCATCTTCAATGGTAGTCTTATTGTTGACCAGTTGGCCTACTAAGTTTTCTAGTTCCCCTAAGCTGTTGTACAATTGCTCGTAGCTGTCAATAATAAAATATTGTGCTTGGAATTGGTTTTTGATGTAAGGTGTTTCTAAAATATGTGCCAAATCGAAGGGCAGGTGTTGGGGTTCTTCGCTCAAGGAGTAAACCGATTCGCCAGGGGACGATAAAATACCTGCACCATAAATACGCAGAGTGCCCTCTTCGCGGATCAAGCCAAATTCTACGGTGTACCAATAAATTCTGGCCATCAATTCCACAGCCGTGGGCGAGTCGATGTAGCGCAAGGCAATTTGGCTTAAGCCTGTTAAAAATTCAGCAAAATGCGGCTCACTCAATAAAGGAACATGGCCGAATACATCGTGAAACATGTCGGGTTCTTCGATGTATTTGAGTTGGGCGAGGGTGCGCATCCAAGTAGTGGCGGGAAATTGGCGCTGGGCCAGCAGCTCAAAAAATGGCTTGTTGTCAATAATACCAGGAACCGCATAAACTTGCCAACCTGTTAGTGCCTTTAGCGCTTCGTTGACAACGTCAAAGCGCGGAATGTGGGTGGGAGAGAACTGTACCGTCTCGATGCCCTGTAGATAGGTTTTAGTCGCACGATTAACCAGTAAATCCATTTGTTTGCCGTATAGCAAAGCCCATACTTGGTGGTGCTCGTCGGTGTATTGCTCGTATTCCTGTCTCATAAGATAATTGATTAAAGATTGAGCAATCAAATATAGTACAGTTGTCAACAGAAACCAATTTTTAAGGATCAAATTCGACCATTTAAGACATTTGTACGACCAAAACTAAGAGTTGGGTTTTCAAAAAAAAGAAAAAGAGCAGCAGGGAAATTAAACCTTTGGTAAAATCATTGCTCTAAGGGGTGTAGCTGCTTGGGAAGCGTCGTTCTGATCACCGCTATTTTTACTGCTAAAACATGCGTACGAAACAAGCTAGCCTTAATGTTTTAGAAAAAAAATAACAGCAACTTTAAACCTTTGCGAAACGAACGACTCTAAAGAACGCAGCTACTTAAGAAGCACTTTTCTTAAAATACATTTAAAAACAACAAGCACCAAAAATACAAACAACATGAAAAGTTTAGGATTGATCGGATTGTTCCTTGTACTACTAACTACTATAAGCTGGGCGCAAGGCCACCACAAAAAAGCAAAATTGAATCCCGAAGCCAAAGCCGCTTTAAAGGAATTTCAGAAAAATGAAGTTTATCCTGTAAAAAAGGCGTTGCACGATGAATTTATGGGCCAGTTATCGGCAGAAGATGTGGCTTTTGTAGCGGCCAAGCGTCAAGAGCAAGCGCAATTAAAAGAAGAAGCCAAAGCGCTGCGCCAACAGGCAAAAGAAGCTCGCAAAGCAGGGGAGGAGGTCGACCGCAAAGCGCTGGTGGCACCCATTCGCGAAAAGCAAAAAGCACTTTTGGCCTCTATGGAGCCTTTTATGGAGCAACAGCAAGTCGCACTGGATAAAGTGAGCAGCGCCCTAGAAAGTCACCAAACAAATTGGAAGGCCCAGCGTAAAGCGATTGTAGAGCAGCATACCACTGCCGAAGAACAGGCCAAAATGAAAGAAAAAATCGAACAGAGAAAAGCGAAGCGCCAAGAAAAAGCAACAGAAAATAGAGTAAGCGAAGAGGACAAAGCGAAGGCTAAATTAGCGCGCTTTATCTTGTGGGATGGCGAAATGAAGCAGCGCGGAGAACGAAAAGGTAAAAAAGGCAAACGACCTGCGCCAAGAGGAGAGTAAGCGCCTCTTTATACAGTAAAATGCTCCTGTCCAATTGATGTTGGGCAGGAGCATTTTTTGTGAATGGCTAGTTGTTAATTAACTAGATGTGTGGGTAACTACAAATGTCTGTACGGTCCCAGCACTATCGGAAGGCTCAAATACATGAACTGTCGTGGTAGCAGTACCTGCAGTGAATTGAGGGTTGAAGCCTACTTTTAAGTCGAAGCTGCTGCTGGCAGGCATATTAAAAGTTTGGCTAAAAACATTGGCTGGGTAACAAAGGTTGTTGTCGCAGACATCAATATTCCAAGCGCTTGGTGTTTGAGCGTCGTATTCTTTTACCCATTTCAACTCCAAATCCGCTCCGCTATCATTGGTGATGTTGGTCGTATATTCTACCTTGTCATTGTTGGCAAAAGAAGAACCGCTGTCGGTATTTTTGGCCATAGAAAAATTAGGCGCTTGTACTGCGGCTGTAATTTCGTAAGGAATGGTCAACAGCGTTTTAGAATCTTGTTCTAGGCGCAATTCTACCTTAGCTGTTCCTGCTGTACCATTGGGATTTGCAATAACTGAAAAATCTTTGGCAGTATTGGCGGCCAATTCAAACGTGCCTGAAGTAGCGGTCGAACTCAATGTGTTGTCTACAACTGTAGAAAATTCCCAACCTGCTACATTTTGTGTGACAACCAGACTCCAAGTAACTGTTCCAGCAGTGG
>CAYUZF010000155.1:0-8350 GCA_964449615.1 uncultured Aureispira sp. | reverse complement strand
CTAGAATTTTCGATAGAGGTCATCATTGTTTTAGAAGAAGTGGTATTGATTGCTTCCGTAAAACTTTCGGGAGTAGCTGTTATAGCAAATGCTTCTGGCTGGTCATCGGGCTGGCAAGCTGTAAAAAGGAGTCCACAAAAAGCAGCTAAAAGAAAAATAGATCTCATAAGAAGAAGTTTATTTGTAAGAATTATAAAGTAGTTATTAAAATGGGTTGCACCCAATGACTATTCGCATTTAGTGCAACCCACTTAATTACTGTTAAAAGCGCTCAAAAAATGAGCCAGATATGGTTTAGCGTTTTACTACAAAGCGTTTAGTAACAATACCTTGATCGCTTACAGCGTTTACAAAATAAACACCAGCAGGTAGTTTACTTGTGTTGACCGTTAGCGTAGTAGCCCCTAAGAAAGTCTGGCTAGCTACTTGTTGCACCGTTTGACCCAACGAATTTTGAATAGCGATGTTGAAATCTGTAGCATCAGCAACTTCAATGGCTACATTTAGGCTGTTTTGTACAGGATTTGGAAACAACTCAAATTCGGTAGCCACTTCCTGAATGTTGTTAACATTAATCGCTGTTTCGTACTCGGTGCGAATGTCGTCAATGTACATACAGTTACCGCCATCACTAGTTCCTCGATAGGCAACAAGCACATCGTTAGAATTGATGTAAGGAGTCAAGTCAGCAGAATCTCTTCTCCATTGAGTAGCCTGAGGATAGAAACGCGCGTTGTTGAGTGGGCTGGCAGTAGCTAAGTTGGTTCCAGCTTGGCTATAAACAGACGTCCAAGTCGCCCCACAATCGGTAGAAACCAATACTTCTAAACGGTCATTTTGGGAGCTAATCTGTGCGTAAGCAGTAGACCATTTTAACCAAGCTTCGTTGGCATTAGCCGCAGTAGCTAGAGCAGCCATATCAACTTTTTCGTAAACTAACATAGAGCTCAAACCTGGAGCGATGGTAGGAAAATCCCAGCGGAAACAACCATCTGAGTTTCCAAAACCTCCCAAATCATAGTTCAAACCATTAACATATGTACTGGCAATTTTGAAGGCACGAATATTATCAGGATTATCGGCAAATGCATTGGCAGGCGTAGGAGCGCCATCGGTCAAACCGTCAAATGTAGTTGCGATATCATTGGTAGAAGGCGCTGTAGAAGTTGTATAGAAAGGGCCATCTGAGAAAAATTCATCATTAGCAGCAGAAGTATTGATTAAGGTACTGTTGAACGATTCAAAATCAATGGTGTAAACGACGTTGTTCTCTCCATTGGCGGCCAATTGAATGGCGGGGAAAGATACGTTGGTAGAGCCACCTGGTGCTAGTGTTGTAGTTACCATTTGTGTCACAGGGGCTGCGCCGTTGAGCGAGTAACCTACCTCTACAGAATCAATAGTACTGTTCATGTCCGTACTGTTATTGGAAACAGTAACCATTGGAACATACGTCAAATCGCAATAGCTAGTAGGTGCAGTAGCCATAGACATCACACTAGCTTGAGCTAGAGAAGTACCAGGAGGTGTGACAAAAGTCATAGCTGCTTCATTACCTGTAATGATATTCTGTTGGCCTTCTGCTACAAAAACTACTACTTCCATGTCTGCTAAATTAGCAGGAATAGCGGGAGCACCTTGATAAGAAAAACCTGCTGGAATCGTATATCTAAATGTATCAGCTTGGAAATACCCCATCGCTGTACTCGTGATGTCAACCCCCCATTGTCCCGTAATTAGATCGCGCAACATATGTTGGTGGTTGTAATTGCCGTTGGGTAATATAGCAGCAGGATATCTAAAATCACCAATTTGTGGCCCTTCTATGTTGTTTTGAAGCAACGCTACATTCAATTTGTAAGGCGCCGTTCCAGCTGCTGCGGTGAAATAAGTCTCTACAATGATTTCTAATTCTCTAGTAGCCATATCTATGGTAGCTTGTGCCGCTACATTAACAGGAGAAGCTTCGCCCAAAACGGTATTGCCCGTAGCTGCCCAAGTTGCTCGACTCTGTACGGTAGAGTTGGGCGTACTTGGGTCTGCTGTATTGCCTGGAAAATTTCTTCGATTGATTGTTCCAGTAGGATAAGAGTTAACACCAAACTGTGTTCCTAAAACAGCCCCAGAAGTAGTACGGAAATCAGGTTGACCAGTACTTGGAACAGAAAGATAACCCTCATGAACATTGATTAAAAAGACATCATTTGGGCTAGTCGCCTTAAAGTTGTTGGCAACTTCGTGTCCAGCAGGGCACCACGTACATCTAAGTCCTGTGAATTCTTCTAGAATTACATTTTTGTTCTCTGCAGCAGTAGAAACGAAGTTCTGCGCCTGTGTAACACTTCCTATTCCTAAAACAAGAAGTGCAGTTGATAAAAGTTTATTCATAATGAAGTAGGTTATTAAGCTGTAATTAAACAGGTTTGGTTAACACATGAAAATATAAAGGAACATACATAAGCTAGTACCAAAGTTAATAAACAAATTACACAAGTTCGCAAATTTTGCAAAGAACTTTTCTAAGAAAGTCCATTTTGGCAAAACATTATTTTGAGATAATGAACCACTTGTGATACAGTGTTTGGTTTTTGCACAAGATGGCAAAAAAGATTGGAGCCCCTATTCAATTTTTCTAAAAATAGAGTCAACATATATGGCTAGTTGCTATCTCAAGTAGTAGAGCGCAGAATTACTAACAAACGGTTCGAGGGAGATAAGGAAAGTAGTTGTTTAGAATGCTTTTGGTTCTATTTACTAATAAAGTAGTAAGTAAGCACATAGGCAGCAGTAAAATTACACAAAAGAAGGGTTCTCTTTCCGAAATTAACAAAGCACTTGTCCAAGATAAACAAATTGTTAATTTATAAATTAACGCTGAATTTAAAAGATAGTTCGTTGTAATTGTTGTATGTTACAGTAGTTGTGTATTTATAATGAGAATAAACGAAGCTTATAAGCCCCCTGTCTTTACCTCCCCATTCCTCTACTATTTTATTTATCCAAATTTGAAATTCTAATGAAAAACACTATTCTAACGATTGTCCTACTAGGTTACAGTCTTCTTCTTTGGGCACAAGAAAACGTCAATTACAACAACGGAGATCAAACGATTAATTTTTCTATTTCTACTACAGATCAGTACGTAGAATGTACGCCTGCGCAAAAAGAAGCATTGGAGGAGTCCAATGCAGATGGTATTGAATGGCTGAACGCTTCTGCGGCGCTAGTTCCAACAGAGTTTTTAGAAAATCATCCCGATTACAGCTTTGAGCGTGTAGAACCCGTTTTAATTTATGAAGATGGTACGCGACAAATAGCCATCGGTAAATTGAGCGTACAGCTAAAAGCGGGCTACACGGCTGCTACTTTGGCCGACATTTTTCAAGATTATACGTTCACTTACGAAAGCAGTCCGTTCAGTTCTAACTTATTTGTCGTAAAAACCGCGCTGGGACAGGCCGATTTGTTTCAATTGGTCAATCAATTGCAACATGACAGCCGTATGGAGTTTGTAGAGCCTAATTTTATACGGTTCGTTCGCTTGAGTACCAACGATCCATATTACAACGAACAGTGGAGCATCAACAATACAGGAACCGTAAACAGTGCGCCTACTAACGCCAATGTAGTAGCGGGTGCTGATATGGCTGTAGCTGATGTATGGTCTGTAATGCTGAATAGGGGCGCAGGGGTTAAAGTAGCTGTACTGGATGTAGGCGTAGAATTAACCCACCCAGATTTAGTAAACAATTTATTACCAGGCTATGATGCAACAGGTATGGGATCTAATGGGGGACACAACGGTGTAGATGCCCACGGTACCGCCTGTGCGGGAATCATCGCTGCGGAGGCAGACAATGGGATAGGGATCACAGGCATCGCCCCTGACGCTAAAATAATACCTGTGCGTATTGGTACTGTATTCAACCCTACTACTGGTGTGATTAATACCAATGATATGTGGATTAGAAATAGTTTGGATTGGGCTTGGCAGAACGGAGCGGATGTGATCAGTAATTCTTGGACAGCAGGTTCACCCGGTTCGATCTTCGATAGTGCTATTGACAATGCGGTTACGCTAGGAAGGAGTGGTTTGGGCTGTGTTGTCTTGTTTGCTACAGGAAATGACAACAATATTATTAGATATCCTGCTTACCATCCTGCTGTGATTGGTGTAGGAGCCACTTCTTTTTGCGATGTTAGAAAAACGCCCAATTCTTGTGGAGATGGGAAATTCTGGGGAAGTAATTTTGGTTTTAGAACTACGACTAATTCAGGAATAGACTTAGTAGCGCCAGGCGTACACATTTACACGACAGACTTAACGGGCACAGCAGGCTACGATACCAGTGATTATGTAGCCGACTTTGATGGCACTTCTGCCGCTTGCCCCAATGCCGCGGGGGTGGCAGCGCTGTTGTTGTCTTTTCCTGTTGTTCCTTTAACACAAGCAGAAGTAAAAGCTTACATGGAAGGCAGTGCCGACAAACTAGCGGGTTATTTGTACCAGACCCAAACAGGGCAACCTAACGGTTCGTGGAATCACCAAACAGGGCATGGGCGTGTTGATGCCAATAAGGCTTTGGCAGACTTGTATTTGGATAAGACGAGTATAGACGGACCTTCCTATGTTTGTGGGAATAGTTACTACTATATTAATGCTGCAACATACATGAATTTTAGTGAAGTAGATTTAAACTGGACGATCTCTTCCAACTTGCGCTACGTAGGACTTCCACCTAGAAACAGCGGTAGCATACAGGTACAGCCAGCAACTGGAGCGACTAGCGGCCCCGCAACAGTTACGTTCAGCACTTGGGCGGGCTCCATTACCAGAGATGTTTGGGTGGGGTTGCCACAGTCTATTAGTGCATTGGATTTTAGTCCAGGGGTTAGTTGTCCTTTTGCGAGTTCTTACACCGTCACGGCTATTCCCTCTTCGGCCAACATCGGCGCAGACGACTACGAATGGACTGTTACAGGCGGGCATATTGTTACGGCGGGGGGCAATGTAGCCAGTACGGTTACTACCGCGACCAGTATTACTTTTGAGCCCACGAATACGGGGAATTTTAGCATCAGCGTAACGCCCCGCAATACTTGTGGCAGTGGGACACCCTTTTCCAAAGCTCAAAACTGCTTTGCTGGCGGCGGTGGGACGGCCAAGTCAGCTACTACAACTCGACCAGCAGCGGCGGCAGTAATCTGTACCCCCAATCCCGCTAAGAATGTGGTTGCTATCAATACCGCTTCGATGCGCGTAGCGGATCCCAAAGCAAGCGTTTATCTTAGAGTACTGGATTTAAATGGACGGGTATTGATCGAACGAGCAACCAACAGCCTAGTCGAAGAAATATCCCTACAGAAATTGAGTGCTGGGTTGTATATGGTGCAATTGTCCAACGAAGAAGAAACCGTTATGGAGAAATTGATCGTACAGTAACCAACTAGAGCTTCTTTATTCTAAGGTCAGGTAGAGATCGTTGCGCACAAAAAACGTAGAGGACGCCACAACAGTTACCGACTTATTAAGCTCCTCGACCAACGCGGTCGAGGAGCTTTTTTTATAGAGAAAGCTCTTGATTCAAAAAGCCGTTCGAGCAGCAGGTTACTTTTTATTAAAGTAGCATTTTTACAGAACCTTATCCCGCGCTTTTCTCTTTCTTATATTACAAGCTTTTGTTAGGATTTAGTAGCACCAACAGGAAAACATTTCTTACAGGAACCATTAAAAAGAAGGAACTGTTCTCCCTTCAAGCGCCTTTGTCGAAGAGTCTAGTTGAAGATGACGAATAAATACGTAGAAAAAGGCACAAAAACTGTAAATTTACGCCACCTCTTAGTATATTTAATTTCCACTAGCGCTTCTTGGACATAGTTTTTGCTAGGAATATACTAAGCCCCAATCTTTAATTAACTTCTTTGAAAAGAACTGCCTATGTTAAAAACTGTACTTATAGCGTTTTTTATTTCTGTTGCCGTGCTGCTTCATGCGCAGGGCAGCTTCCACGTCTCTACGACCTATGCCACCCAACAGGGAACCATAGATCGGGAGGTTGCGCCGAGCATTAGCATCCGCAACTTAACCAACCGTCCGTTGGAATTGCGCTGGGAAATCAAAAAGACCAATTTATCGGAAGGCTGGCAAGCCGTGGTTTGTGACCAACAGTGTTATACTTCTTTGGTGCAAACCAAAACCTTCGAATTGCAACCCAACGAAATGCTGCACGATTTTAAAGTTTCTTTTCGTCCAAATGGCAAGCAAGGGATGGGGCATTTAGAACTGTCGTTGTACGTCGATGGCGAGCAAGACCACAGCGAGCAAAACATTACCTTCAGCGGTGCCGCCCAACAACAAACGGGCATACTCGGCGCCAGCCGCGAAACAGGCGCGCCCAAAATCTATCCCAATCCCGTTACGGAATTCATGTACTTGCAAGACGATTACGACGCCGTTAAAACGGTAGAAGTGTACAATGTCGTTGGCCGCCAGTTGCAGCGTTTTTCTGTTTCCTACTCGGGACAAAAATACGATGTAAGCCGTTTGCCTAGAGGGATTTACATGATTAGAATGTTGGACGAAAGTGGAACGATTATCCGCACCCAGCGCATTAGTAAATACAATCCATAAGCTGTTTACAAAGCAACTGTTAATAAAAAAAAAACGCCGTTTAGTATTGCACTAAACGGCGTTTTTTTTAGGAAAATTTTAAACAGGGACTACCGACTATCAATAACTTCCAACACCCGCGCCAAACTGTCGTACTCATTCACTACTTGTTGCATCTCCTGTTCGTCGCTGCTCATTTTAAGTACATTCAACAACTCTACCTGCCGCAGCAAAATTTTATCGCGGTTGAAGCTGCTGCTGTTTAAGCTTTTGTAAAAAATAAAGCCAATTAGCGCCACAAAACCTATTACTAAGCCCACACTTACTAAGCTGGTAACAATAGGGAACCGTTCTTTCTTGGAAACTGTGGGAACCTCCTGTTGGTAACTGTTGTCGGAAAGTCCCTCCAAATTGTCGTCGTCGATCATAAATGAAACCTAGAAAAGTAGTTGATTATAGCAAAAATTGATTCAATATACGTCTCTATATACACCAAAACCCCAGCGTTGATTTTTGAGAGCAGATTGATCTTGCCTTGTACCTGTAGTCAACTCAATGGAAGTATGTTGCAAAACAGTTAGCTTCCCTTGTGAGGAACTAAAGTGTACTAGGTAGCTGTTACAAAGCTAAGAATTTACATACAAAATTACAACAGCACAACTATTATTGTGTTCTAATGGTTAGCGTACAAAGCGCTGGAGCTAATAGTTGTTATGCTCAACTATAAGCATTCTGATACAGAACAAAATAGCTGCCCTTAGTGAACGGTTGTACATCCTATTCATAAAATTAAGTATTATTAACAATGAAAGAAGATTATTTTGGTGAAGAAAAAAGAACAGCTCCGTGGAAATCAGCGTTGAGCATATTACTTATCGTCGTTTTGGCTATATTTCTATTGCGGGTAATAAAGGCCCTGCTCGTGCCCATTATTGTACTTATTTTGCTTTTTGCGAATAGAGATTTGGTATTAAAAATTGTGAATAAAATTATAGCGCTGTACCGAGACGAAACCTACAAAGGTTTATTGGCGACCATCGGCGCTTTTGTTCTATTTACACCTTTTATGGTGTTCCTGTTTTTTAGAACCATTTATAATATCTTTGCAGATCCCAGTAAAATGGATCCCCGCATTAAGAAAGAGGAGCGCGGTAATAAAATTGAATTTGACACGGAATTAGAAAGTTTGGAGAGTCGGGTAGAGCGCCTTCTTCGAGAGGATAAAAAGAATCGGTACTAGAACGTTAGACTAGATTTTGTACCTTCGTCCATCAAATAATTATTAACGGCACCACCACCAACACATGACCGCACTACACCAACTGACCTGGACGCTTTTACTTTTGGCCTTGCTGGGCACGGCCTGCCAATCTGCCCAAGAAATGACCCGCATTCCCTCTTATACCGCTACAGCCGCTCCCACAATAGACGGCCAACTGCAAGATTGGAACACTCCAATGGCACAAGCTAGAGACTACAACGCTTTTCAGTACAACATCGCACACGATGAGAAGAATTTGTACATAGGGGTACGGGTAGCAGACAAAGGGGTTCAACAGCGGGTCATGTTGTACGGCATGACCGTCTTCATGGACACAACAGGCAAACGCAAGGAGCAAATCGGGTTGGCCTATCCGCTGCCTTTTAGCGAACAGCAAATGAACAAAGCTGCTTTTGAGGCTTCGCCAGGGGGCGTGTTGGACCGCCATGCTTTCAATAAAGTGTATGCACGCATGTCCG
>CAYUZF010000154.1:9119-12538 GCA_964449615.1 uncultured Aureispira sp. | reverse complement strand
CTCGTTTGGAAGCGGCCAACCTCCCCCCTGCCTATGCCCAGACTCTCCGCACGGGCATTTGGGACAACTGCGACATTCTGCCGTCTACCGAGAGCCAACAACAGGGACAACCGCTTGTTTTTAATTTTCCCAGCGATTTACCAAAAGTTTAAAAGCCCTTGCCAGCACTGCTTCGCTCTCTAAATTGTTGTATATTGGCGGTTTGTTTTATTACAACAAGCAACTATGCGCTATACCTTTTGCCAGCAAGAACGGCTCAAAAGTCGAAAACAGATCGCCGCACTGTTCAAGAAACGGCGCAGCGTCGGAGCTTATCCGCTGCGTGTTTTTTGGGGCGAGCGTTCCGAATCTTCTTCCCCTTATCCCGTTTCGATTGGGTTCAATGTATCCAAACGTCTGTTTAAGCACGCGGTTGACCGCAACCGCTACCGCCGTTTGATGCAGGAAGCCTTTCGTTTGAACAAACACGAGTTGTACGAGTTTTTGGAACAAGAGGGCAAGCAACTGAACTTGATGCTTATTTTTGTGGGCAAAGATGGAGCGGATTACGCTACGGTAGAGCGCAAGTTTAAGAAACTTCTACATAAATTACGCAACGAAATCAACCAACCATGAACTGGATACTAAAGATTCTAAAATTTCCACTCGATCTTTTAGGGGGTCTGATGCGGTTGCTTATTCGAGGCTACCAGCTCTTTATTTCTCCTATTTTACCTTCTTCTTGTCGCTTTACTCCCACTTGTTCGCAATACGGCATAGAGGCCATCAAAAAACACGGCCCTTTTAAGGGCGGGTATTTAACAGTGCGTCGAATTTTTCGGTGCAATCCCTGGGGGGGGCACGGGCACGATCCTGTTCCTTAAGTACGCTGTAAAGACAGTTTAACCGAATCATCAGATATTTTTAGTGCGGTGTACCAATTGGATTGAATTCAAAACCAATGCTTTTATAAAGTAGTTATACCACAAACAGCAATTTCTATGAGCGCAACAACAACAAGAGGCTATCGATTTTTTTTAGCCTTTCTTTTATTTAGTTTTTTAGTAACCGCTTGCCAGAGCAATGCCCCCGAAGATTATGCCGAGCGGCTGTGCAGTTGTTACGACCCTACCACAGAAGCTGCCCAACAGCTGCGTATAGGGCAATTGAGCAACTCGGATTACGAATTGCAAATGGTGGCTTGTATGGGCGAGGAGAATCCCCTTGAAGCATTAAAAGAAGATCCTGAAGCATTGACAGCGTTCAAAATTGGTTTTTACCGAGCTTTGCAAGAACAATGCCCTGAATTGGCGCGCAGCATGGGTTATTTTGAGTAATAAAATGCCCTGTACGACCCTTTTTGAGTCTTCTAAAATTAGGAATACAAACGATATATTATGAGCTTTTTTAGCAAACTCTATTTAAAATTATCAGGCTGGAAAATAGACCCCAACCCTCCCCAAGAACTACAGGAAAAGTGCGTTATGATTTGTGCCCCGCATACCTCTAACTGGGATTTTCCCATCACGCTGGCGATTATGAATGTACTGGGGATTAAGGCGCGTTATGCAATCAAAAAAGAAATTATGGGCTTTCCCTTCGGGCCAATTCTGCGCGCTGTGGGTGGTTTGGCCATCAATCGAAGGCCAAAAAAGGAGGGCGAAGAAAGACAGAGTACCGTGCAGGCTATTGCAGCGCTTTTTGAACAAGAAGAACGCCTGTGCCTTATGATTGCTGCAGAGGGAACACGCTCGCGCCGTACCGAATGGAAAACGGGGTTTTATTACATCGCTTTGACGGCCAATGTACCGATTTGTTTGGGGTATTTGGATTATGAAAAAAAGATAGGTGGTTTTGGTAAAGTAGTGTACCCCTCTGGTAATTTGGAAGAAGACATGGCCGAAATCATGCACTTCTTCGCGGACAAACACGCCCGCCATCCTCAAAAATTCAGCGTCGACCAACGGTACTATCCTGCTCTACCGTCCCCTGAGTCCGATCAATAATTGGTTCCCCAAAAAATTGCTCTATGTTGCGTTCTTTCCACTTCTGCGCCTCTATTCTCACACTGGCATTAGCAATAGCTTGTAACAACAGTGCCCCCAAACCACCTGCTAATTCTGACAGCCACCGCCAAGATTTAGCCTTAGGCTATAATTTAGAAAAAGCAGACGACGAGGTCAAACTCTCCAATAAGCTGCGAGAAATCTCAGGCTTGACCTATGTTCCTGGGGAGGGCTTGGTCACGGTACAAGACGAAAAAGGAGCCTTGTACTGGCTAGACAAGGACGGCGATATTGACCGCAAGGTAGATTTTTCGGCAGACGGTGATTATGAGGGCTTGGCTTTTGAAGGGCAATACTTGTATGCGCTGCGGGCAGATGGGGTGTTGTTTGAAATAGACCGCTGGAAAAAAGATGGAAAAAAAACGCGTACCAGAGTGATGGACACCAATTTGGGGGAACCCAACAACACCGAAGGCTTGGCTTACCACCCTGAAAAAAAACAACTCTGGATTGCCTGCAAAGGCTCGGCGGCGATTGGACAAGAGCGCTATTATGAGCGGGCTGTTTATGCTTATGATTTGGCGCGAGATTCGTTCTTTTTAAAGCCCTTGTTTACCCTCTCACGGGGCCAGTTGAAGCAATTTATTCATAAAAATATGCGCCAACACCCCGACTATGGTTTTTATAAAAAACTGCTGCGCCAAGAAAAACCCAATATGCCGCTGCAACCCTCGGCTATTGCGGTGCATCCCATCACCCAAGAGGTGTACTTGCTCTGCGCGGTTGGCAACAGTTTGCTGGTTCTCAATGAGCGGTTCAAACTCAAAGCCCTTTGCCGCCTTTCAGAAGATGATTTTGAACAACCAGAAGGGTTGACCTTTAATAAAAAAGGCGATTTATTCCTCTCTTCGGAAGGGCAAAAAAAGAGGGCGCGGATCTATCGCTTTGATTACCACCCAAAAAAACAATAGCTTACGTCCAGTGGGCTAGTTTGTTTAAGCTGCGCCAGTTTCTGGTAGTGGCCGTTCTTTCCAAATTATTTTCCAAATAACGGTTGGTCAATTTTGTACGCCCGTAGCCTTTTGAGCAATGTAAATAGACGCGGTCTTCGACCACAATAAAGCGGTCTCCTCGGTGGTCTTTGGCGTGCAATTCTTGTATTTTTTCTTCTTTAGGTGCGGCGGCTAAGAAAGTGACGTGTAAGCTTTTGAGGTCTATATCTGGCGTTTCTTCTAAAAAGGGATTGTTTAGGGCGTTTAAAAAATAATCCTGCTTTTTCAACAACACGGGAACTTCATAGCCGTATTGTTGCTTTATAGCAAGAGATAAATCATCGGCATCGGGTGGCCTGCTCGCTTCGAAGCGCAAATTTCCCGATTGGATGTAACTTTGTACGGCTTGCCACCCCAACAATTCGCAGAGCGCGCGCAAGGC
>CAYUZF010000154.1:4646-9034 GCA_964449615.1 uncultured Aureispira sp. | reverse complement strand
CGCTGGTGGTTAATATACTAGTTGTTCGCTTTATACTTACGTTAAAGACCCATGTTTCCAACAATTTCTTACACTCAATACGAAAAAAAGGCCCCACAGGAGGGCAAACATATTCTAGCGACATTGCGCGGAGAAAACATCATCGTCTACCAAGCTTATCGGCCTAGCATTGGGCAGTACGCGCTTGATCACCAACAATTTGGCGGCGATTTTAAATTGACGCGCATGAGTTGGATTAAGCCCAATTTTTTGTGGATGATGTATCGTTCTGGCTGGGGACAGAAAGATGGGCAAACCTATGTTTTGGGCGTGGAATTGCCGTTGCGCTTTTTTATAGAAATTCTTAATGATAGTGTGGTTTCTTCTTATAAAAAACACTTGTACCCCGAAAAGGCCGACTGGCAGGAGGCCATTGCCAACAGCGAAGTGCGCTTGCAATGGGATCCTGACCACCACCCTACAGGCGAAAAATTGGAGCGCAAAGCCGTACAGCTGGGCTTGCGCGGGGAATTTATTCGGCGCTACGCCCAAGAAGAAGTAGTCGCCATCCACGACATGCGTCCGTTCATTGCCGAGCAGTTGCCGCATTTGGAGCGGCGCGATTGGGACGCGTTGCAAATTCCCGATGAGCAAGTCTTGGAATTGGAGGGCGTGAAAGCGGCTTTTTGGCAGTAGAGGCAGTGCAAGACTTCTAATATAAGCCCCGTAGTTCTAAACAAAAAATTTAGTCTTGTTATAAAAGCTTTAAATTTTTGATTCATCAATGTTTATAACTACTTTTAAAATCGCTTTAAATAGGTACTTAGTTCTACTTGCTTAGAAGAAAACGCCGCTTTTCTATTAGACATTATTGCAGTGGGGTGAAACGCATGATTAAATAAATGTTCTTACTCTTTTGAACAAAAGTCGTCTTGGTACTATTCCATCATTTTTCACAAAATACATTATCTATGCAATTTCCTATGTTACTCAAAAGCTTACTTATTATTTTTATTGGTGGCTGTTGTTGCAGTTTTTCGGCGGTACCTGCCGTATCTTATGCCGTTGAGCTACAAGTTCCTATCAAGAAAAAAACTAAGCGCCAACTGCGCCAAGAAAAACGACAGCAACGCCACTTATTGCGCTTGCAAAAACGGCAACACCGCGCACAGCAAACCAATAAAAATCACGCTATGTTTAACATTGTTGGATTTATCTCGGCTGTGGTTGCCCCAATTCTAGTTATCACAGGAACGTTGAGCCTATCCCTATTTGGAGGAATTTCTCCAGTCGTACTCCTATTACTGGGACTGGGAATTGCTGCTTTTGTTTTAGGAATTGTCTTTTGCATTATAGGTCTCGTCGGAAGTCAAAATGCGGGGACTCCTAGAAAGGGTTTTGGTATTGCGGGTTTGATTATTTCGGGCATTCCAGTGGCAGCCTTCCTTCTTCTTTCCTTACTCACTTCTTAATCTGGAATTTAAGCGTTTGTTTATCGTAGATCATGTTTCTACTTAGAGATCAAAAAAAACAGAAGCAGGAGCAACATGCACTCCTGCTTCTGCTGTTTTATTGCGCAGGTATTGATAAGCAACCTTTTCATCAATACCTGCGCTTTCTTTTTTCTAGAATTTCTACTTTTTTCTTTCTTCTATTGGTCTTTGCTGTAACTTTTCAGGGGGGGATTTGCGTCACAGTAGTTGAGCAGTAAACGCTCACTAAAAAGAAATCTAAGTACCGACAACAGTGCTTATATAAACTTCGAAAGCGGCAGCAACCTAATTGTTGGACGACAGTCGGCTTACTTCTACTTTATAACCTTTCACCAAATACTTTATCTATGCATCTTCCTATGTTATTAAGGAGCTTACTCGTTCTTTTTATTTGCGGCTGTTGTTGCAGTTTTTCGGCGGTGCCTGCCGTACCCCATGCCTTAGAGCAACAAGCGCCGCCTATTAAGAAAAAATCCAAGCGCCAACTGCGCCAAGAAAAAAGACAATTACGCCTACAAAAACGACAGCAACGCCGTTTGTTACGCCTACAAAAAAGACAACAGCGCTCAAAGCAACCCACAAAAAACCACGCCTTATCTAACATTTTGGGGTTCATCTTGTCTTTGGCGGCCCCAGTAATAGCTTCCTTAGGAGTTGTAGCAATATTACAAACAGGACTATCTGTAGGTCTTCCCATTCTAATACTCGGAGGTATTACTTTTATCGCGGGAATTGTCTTTTGTATTATTGGTTTGGTCGGAAGTCAAAATGCGGAGAAGCCTAAAAAGGGGTTTGGCATTGCTGGCTTGATTATAGCAAGCATCCCTGTATTTTTTACTATTTTTATTCTGTTAAGAAATCTATTCTTTGTTCCTTAGGTACATTTAACATACATAAATTACACACCAATACCTTGTTAAGAAAAATGGTAGCAGGAGCCTTTGTGCTTCTGCTTCCATTTATTTTGTATAATGGTAACCGCGTGCAGGTACTTGCTGCCCACTCTGTTTAGCTGGTGCCGTTTTTCGGAGGTATTGGCACGGAGAGAAGCCGTATTATTTGCAAAAAGCGTTGGATTTTTTTTGTCAGAAAAAGCAATTGCAGGCCTATAAGCCGAATTCTGTTCTTACCAATTGTTTGGCAAGACCCTATCATTTATCTAGATCCGCCATCGCTGGCGGACTCTATCTGCCTACCCTCCAGCACAAGCGAGCAACTTGCTGCCCCAACAGCGAAGCTGTTGGAACCTGCTGGTTTACATGGCATTTCAACACACAAGGTTTATCCCCCTGCGATGTTACCACCGCAAGCCGTGCGCTCTTACCGCACGTTTTCACCCTTACTCCTCGACTTTGCTTGGAGCGGTAATTTTCTGTGACACTGGCTGTATTCCGATTGCTCAGAACCCCATCCGTTAGATGGTGTGCCGCTCTGCGTTGTTCGGACTTTCCTCGTCTTTCGTTCCGTTTGGGAAAGAAATCCGCGATAGGGCGGCCTACAATTGCTGGGCAAAGGTAGCGTATTTTTCAGGGAAAACAGCGATGATTTTGTATTAAAATAGAACGGTTTATACGGGGCATCCTCCCTAGAAAAGAAGTAGTAAAATTATAAACACAGCCCAAAAGCTGTTTACCTATACATTAACATAAGAGTCTAGAACTATTCTAAATAAAAATAGAGTCTAAGAAAGGGGTAACTTAGGTTGCATAAGTGGTGTTGAATAGATATTTTGCAACATGTCGCTTCGCTAATCAGCTTTCGTGTTGTAGTGGGTAAGTCGGCAAGGCGAGCTGTATTAGCTGGTCTTAAAGCACTTGAATATTTAAAACTAAAATTATTTTTACAACATGAAGTGGATTGTAAACTTTTTATTGTCTTCTATCGGCAGAAAGCTTATCATGTCCCTGACGGGCTTGTTTTTGTGCCTGTTTTTAGTCGTACACATGGTTGGTAACTTACAGTTGTTTATCAGTACAGATGGTTATTCGGATGGCTACCAGTTCAACATGTATGCCTACACCATGACGCACAACCCTTTGATTAAGATTGTTTCCTATGGCAATTACTTTTTCATTTTACTACACGCCATTCAGGGAATTTTGATTTCTATTCATAACAAACGCTCTAAAGGCATTGGTTATGAAGGCAAAGATATTTCGGATACAGATGCTAAGTTGGCTTCTCGCAATATGATTTGGTTGGGGGTATTGATTCTTGCTTTTCTCGGTCTACACATGTGGCAATTTTGGGCACAAATGCACTTTAGTAGAGATATGAACTTAGTGCCAGAATCTGAAACGGGCGGCTTGGTTGTGAAAGATTTATATATTACCGTCAAAGCAGCTTTTTCCCAAGCGTGGGTAGTGATTGTTTACTTGATTTCTTTGGTCGCCTTGAGCCTGCACTTGTTGCACGGTTTTTGGAGTGCTTTTCAGAGTATGGGATTGAACAACAATAAGTATTCTCCTATTATCAGAGCCTTGGGAATTGGCTATGCTATTCTGATTCCTTTGGGTTTCGCAACGATGCCTGTTTATTTCTATGTTTCGCAAGTAGCTTAAAGCTGCTGCAAGTAGTGTCTGTTCTGTTGTTGCCAATAGAATACCGCTGCGCTTCTTTTTAATTTTTGAACCAAATTCATTCTTTTTATGAAAAAGCTTCAGTCAAATGTACCAGAAAGCGAATCGCTGGCCGTAAAGTGGACGGAATACCGTTCGACGATGCCTTTGGTCGCTCCCAATAACAAACGCAACATTGAAATCATCGTTGTAGGAACTGGTCTTGCAGGTGCTGCCGCCGCTGCTACGCTCGGTGAGTTGGGTTACCGCGTCAAGGCGCTTTGTTTTCACGATAGCCCCCGCCGTGCACACAGTATTGCCGCACAAGGAGGCATCAACGCTGCCAAAAATTACCAAA